>NZ_JAOWGW010000039.1:0-4354 GCF_030332945.1 Citrobacter sp. Cpo037 | reverse complement strand
AAAATCGGCCCAGATCCGCGAAATTTTAATCAGCGAGTCAGCTTGGGAAGAAATGACCTGCTTATTCGCACCTTCCCAAGGCTATCTGTATAGCACAGAAAAGTCTATAAGCTTAGCGGGACTTCAAAACAGTTCAGCTAAATTGCTGCCTAAAAACTCAACCGTTATAAGTGCTCGTGGTACAGTGGGAAAGTATGCTCTTTTAGCAAGAGATATGGCTTTTAGTCAATCCAATTATGGCATTGTTTCAAAAATTGGAAACTATCCTTTCTTCATATATCTTCTGGTTGGATTTATTGTCGATGATTTGCTGACAGCAGCTTATGGCAGCGTATTTGACACTATTACGACAAGAACTTTCGAGTCTGTAAACTTGAAGTTTCCTTCTTTAAATTCAATTGAGAAATTTAATGAAGAAATATCTCCGATATTTAGTAAGAAAGAGACGAACACTCAGCAAATTAAAACACTAGAAACTCTCCGCGACACCCTGCTTCCCAAACTGATGAGCGGTGATGTACGGGTTCAGTATGCAGAAGAAGCAATCGCATCAGTAGCATAAAATAATTAAGCGGGCTCACAACCCGCTATCTGGTTAAGCAGCAATAAGGACAGTACGCATGGCAAAGATGACCGAATCCGATATTGAAGTAATGGCGATTGAGTACCTGCAAGGGCTGGGTTATGAATACGTTTACGGCCCGGACATTGAACCCAGTGGAATCAATCCGTTACGTAGCTATCAGCAGGTTATCCTTGAAGATAAAGTGCGTACAGCATTGCAACGAATTAACCCGCACCTTAGTGAGCAGAAGTGTGAGGAAGCGCTAAAACAGGTGATGCAGATAAGCACACCTGATCTGATGGCAAACAATCTGGCCTTTCATCGCCTGTTGACCGAAGGAATCAATATCGAAGTCAGCAAGGATGGTAATACACAAGGAGAGCTGGCCTGCCTGATCGACTTTAACGATCCCACGAATAATGAATTTTTGGTTGTGAACCAGATAACCATTAAAGAAGGCAATCATACCCGCCGACCAGACCTTATTTTATTCATTAACGGTCTGCCGTTAGTCGTTATCGAACTTAAAAATGCCGCTGACGAAAATGCAACGGTTGCAGGTGCTTATAACCAGATAAAAACGTATCAGAACCAAATCCCCAGCCTGTTTACCTACAATGCCTTTAATGTTGTTTCAGACGGACTGGAAGCCAAAGCGGGAACGGTTTCCGCCGATTTCAGTCGTTATATGACATGGAAAACCGCTAATGGTAAAACACAAGCTACCAGTACCCAACCACAGCTCGAAGTTTTATTACAGGGGTTGCTTAATCCTGTAACGCTGTTGGATGTGATCCGCCACTTTATCGTGTTTGAAGCCAGCAAACATGAAGACAGCAAAGGGATTATCAGTATCCGTACCGTTAAAAAAATGGCTGCTTATCACCAGTACTACGCGGTTAATGCAGCAGTACTTTCCACTATTCGTGCCTCAGGTGTAAATGCAGATTCCCCCTCTGCCGAAGTAGCACTGCACCAGCAGGGACGTAACAGTAAAGTTCTTGTTAATGCGCAAAAAACCGGAGATCGTAAAGCGGGGGTCGTGTGGCATACCCAGGGTTCCGGTAAATCGCTTTCGATGGTGTTTTATACCGGGAAGATTGTACTGGCGCTGAATAATCCAACAGTGGTAGTGATCACTGACCGTAACGATTTGGATGATCAGCTATTCGGTACGTTTTCTTCTGCCACTCAGCTACTTCGTCAGACACCAAAACAGGCCAACAACCGGGAAGAACTCAAAGAATATTTGCGTGTCGCCTCTGGCGGTGTGGTGTTTACTACTATTCAAAAATTCCAGCCTGATGATGGCAGCAATATCTATGAGTTGCTGTCCGACAGAACTAATATTGTCGTTATCGCTGATGAAGCACACCGTTCCCAGTACGGTTTCAGCGCCAAAGAAGTTGACGTGAAAGACAGCGAAGGCAACGTAACAGGTAAACGCACCGTTTACGGCTTTGCCAAATATATGCGTGATGCCTTGCCCAATGCTACCTATCTTGGCTTTACCGGAACCCCCATAGAAAAAACGGACGTAAACACACCTGCTGTTTTTGGTAACTACGTTGATATCTACGATATCTCACAGGCCGTAGAAGACGGTGCAACCGTGCGTATCTTCTATGAAAGCCGTCTTGCCAAAATTGCCATCAGTGACGAAGGTCGCCAGCTAATTGAAGACTTCGACGATGAGTTTAACGAAGACGAGCTGACGCTTACCCAGAAAGAACGGTCTAAATGGGCCAGAATCGAAGGTTTGATTGGCAGTTCAAAACGTATTAAAGCTATTGCGGCGGATATGGTTCAGCACTTTGAACAGCGCTTAAAATCTAATGCCGATCATGGCAAGGGCATGATTGTCACCATGTCCCGTCGTATTGCTGCTGAACTTTATAAAGAAATCATAGAGTTAAAACCTGAATGGCACAGCGATAATCTAAATGATGGCGTGATTAAAGTCGTCATGACCTCTTCTGCTGCTGACGGACCAGAAATCGCTAAACACCACACCACAAAAAAAGAACGTCAGGTTTTGGCTAATCGTATGAAGGATGACGACGACAAGCTGAAACTGGTGATAGTGCGTGATATGTGGTTAACCGGCTTCGACGCTCCCAGCATGCATACGCTGTATATCGACAAACCAATGAAAGGCCACAACCTCATGCAGGCAATTGCCCGTGTGAACCGTGTGTATAAAGATAAGATAGGCGGTCTGGTTGTTGACTATCTGGGCATTGCCTCTGATTTAAAAGAAGCCCTCTCCTTTTACTCTGATGCAGGTGGACGTGGAGATCCTGCTGAGGTTCAGGAAGAAGCTGTAACGCTCATGCAGGAAAAGCTGGAAATCCTGGAAGGCATGATGCATGGCTACGATTACAAAGCTTACTTTGCCGCAACTACTTCACAACGCCTGACAATTATTCTTGAATCAGAAAACCATATTTTAGGGCTGGATAACGGTAAAGGTAAAATGCGTTTCCTGGCTGCGGTTGCAGCCTTGTCGCAGGCATTTGCATTGGCGACACCGCACGATAAAGCAATGGAAGCGGCACCCGAAGTAGCATTCTTCCAGGCAGTAAAAGCCAGACTGAATAAATTTACTGAAAACTCAGACGGATCAGAAGAAGAACACAATGACAGTCTGGAAGTTCGGGTAAAACAGACTATCGATCAGGCTCTGGTTACCGATAAAGTTGTTGATATTTTTGACGCTGCTGGGATACAAAAGCCAGATATTTCCGTTCTTTCTGAAGAATTCCTTCAGGAAATGAAGGATTACCAACACAGAAATATTGCTTTGGAAACGCTTAAAAAACTGCTTTCTGACGAGATTAAGGTTCGCTCGAATCAAAGTATCACCCAAGGCAAAAAACTGATTGATATGCTGACCTCTGCAATCAATGGCTACCAGAACAAGGTACTGACCGCAGCGGAGGTAATTGATGAGCTAATCAAGCTTGCCAAGACTATCCAGGAATCTGACAGCCTTGCCAGCCAGTTAAACCTCAGCGCTTATGAATATGCCTTCTATTCTGCTGTTGCAGATAACGACAGTGCTCGCGAGTTAATGGAAAAGGAAAAACTACGAGAACTGGCAGTCGTACTTACGGAGGCTATCCGCAACAATGTCAGTCTTGACTGGACAGTGAAAGAAGCAGCAAGAGCAAAAATTCGCGTGGTGGTAAAACGTCTGCTCAAAAAATATGGTTATCCGCCTGATATGTCATTGCTCGCCACAGAGACTGTTTTGAAGCAGGCTGAACTTTTAGCTGGAGAATTAGGAAAATGATTCCCTAAATTTTTAGCATATAAACTATTTGGTAATGGTCCCAACTTATTGATAGTGTTTTATGTTCAGATAATGCCCGATTACTTTGTCATGCAGCTCCACCGATTTTGAGAACGACAGCGACTTCCGTCCCAGCCGTGCCAGATGCTGCCTCAGATTCAGGTTATGCCGCTCAATTCGCTGCGTATATCGCTTGCTGATTACGTGCAGCTTTCCCTTCAGGCGGGATTCATACAGCGGCCAGCCATCCGTCATCCATATCACCACGTCAAAGGGTGACAGCAGGCTCATAAGACGCCCCAGCGTCGCCATAGTGCGTTCACCGAATACGTGCGCAACAACCGTCTTCCGGAGCCTGTCATACGCGTAAAACAGCCAGCGCTGGCGCGATTTAGCCCCGACGTATCCCCACTGTTCGTCCATTTCCGCGCAGACGATGACGTCACTGCCCGGCTGTATGCGCGAGGTTACCGACTGCGGCCTGAGTTTTTTAA
>NZ_JAOWGW010000038.1:0-14674 GCF_030332945.1 Citrobacter sp. Cpo037 | reverse complement strand
GGCTTTGTTGAATAAATCGAACTTTTGCTGAGTTGAAGGATCAGATCACGCATCCTCCCGACAACACAGACCATTCCGTGGCAAAGCAAAAGTTCAGAATCACCAACTGGTCCACCTACAACAAAGCTCTCATCAACCGTGGCTCCCTCACTTTCTGGCTGGATGATGAGGCGATTCAGGCCTGGTATGAGTCGGCAACGCCTTCATCACGAGGAAGGCCCCAGCGCTATTCTGATCTCGCCATCACCACCGTTCTGGTGATTAAACGCGTATTCCGGCTGACCCTGCGGGCTGCGCAGGGTTTTATTGATTCCATTTTTGCCCTGATGAACGTTCCGTTGCGCTGCCCGGATTACACCAGTGTCAGTAAGCGGGCAAAGTCGGTTAATGTCAGTTTCAAAACGTCCACCCGGGGTGAAATCGCACACCTGGTGATTGATTCCACCGGGCTGAAGGTCTTTGGTGAAGGCGAATGGAAAGTCAGAAAGCACGGCAAAGAGCGCCGTCGTATCTGGCGAAAGTTGCATCTTGCTGTTGACAGCAACACACATGAAGTTGTCTGTGCAGACCTGTCGCTGAATAACGTCACGGACTCAGAAGCCTTCCCGGGCCTTATCCGGCAGACTCACAGAAAAATCAGGGCAGCCGCGGCAGACGGGGCTTACGATACCCGGCTCTGTCACGATGAACTGCGCCGCAAAAAAATCAGCGCGCTTATTCCTCCCCGAAAAGGAGCAGGTTACTGGCCCGGTGAGTACGCAGACCGCAACCGTGCCGTTGCTAATCAGCGGCTGAGCGGAAGCAATGCACGGTGGAAATGGACAACGGAATATAACCGTCGCTCGATAGCGGAAACGGCAATGTACAGAATGAAGCAGTTGTTGGGAGATTCACTGACGCTGCGTGACTACGATGGTCAGGTAGCGGAAGCTATGGCCATGGTGCGTGCGTTGAACAGGATGACAAAGGCTGGGATGCCAGAAAGCGTGCGTATTGCCTGAAAATCCAGCCAGCTACAGGGTCGTTCGCACGAAATCTTATTTATTCAACAAAGCCTTGCCTTAGGTGATGCGTTTTACTCCGGCCTTGGGCTCTTTGGTATGGCAACGCTAATCACCCAGTGTGAAGAGATATTTTCATTGATTAAGATTGTCGGCGGCGCCTATCTGCTGTGGTTTGCCTGGAACAGCATCCGCCATCAGGCCACACCGCAAATGCCCACGCTACAGCAGCCGCTTTCCGCCCCCTGGTATGTATTTTTCCGCCGTGGATTACTAACAGATTTATCGAACCCACAAACTGTACTGTTTTTTATTAGTATCTTCTCGGTCACCTTAAGCGCAGACACACCTACGTGGGCCAGACTGATGGCCTGGGCAGGCATTGTGTTGTCTTCCGTTATCTGGCGTATTTTTCTCAGCCAGGCATTTTCTTTGCCTGCCGTGCGACGGGCGTATGGTCGCATCCAACGGGTTGCCAGCCGGGTAATTGGCGCAATAATAGGTGTCTTCGCGCTAAGACTTATTTATGAAGGTATTAGCCATCGATAAGAGAGTTTAACTTGACCATCGTGAGGTAATTGTCCGTAATACCGCCTGAATTTTTAATCGCAGGTTGAGTGGCAGTGAGATGGAACAGGTTGAACCGGTAAACGACACATTACTCCTTACGGAATGGCAGGCGCTGATACGACAAACATCGCCTGACGTTCATACGCTCCTCACATCGTTAAGCGATGAAGAGATCCGCCATTTAGTGACCGTTTTTTATGACTATATGCTCTCCCATGCCCAGAGCGCATTGTTCCTTAATACAGAACAGGTCAGTACCCGCCTCAGCGGTAGTATGTTTGACTGGTTACGCAGCGTGCTCGGCAGCGCGCACGAAGATCTCTCACAGCTGCTGGCCAAACAGCGAGAAATTGGCGTGGTGCATGCCCGTATCGGCCTGCCCATCGATCTGGTGAATCGCGGCGCGCGTAAGCTCAAGGATGAGCTGTATCGAGTATTGAAAACCAAAGCTGACCACTCGTCTTCCCTGCTGAGCAATGCTATCTGTTTCAGCAGCCTGGCAATGGATACTGCGCTGGAGGCCATGACCGTCTCCTATTCCCCAAGCCACCAAAACTCCCTGCATACGCAGGAGCAGTATCGCCTGCAGACCATTTACGATGACGTTAACGTCGAGCGCGAACGGCAAATTCGCTCATTTACCGACTGGGAAAACCAGTTTATCTATAACATTGCCACCGGAATGCCTTTCGGTGAAATGGTGTTTCTGGCGAACTCTGATTTTGGTATGTGGTTCTCACATAAGGGAAAACATATTCTTGGCAACAGCAATTTGCTCAAAGAAATGGAATCGCTAATTGCAGAGATCGACACCCGTCTGACGACCACCCTGTCACCTCAGAATCAGCCGACAGAACCCGAGCGGATGAGCTTATTACAGGATGTTCGCCAGCTGTCGGCAAAAATCCATTTCCTGCTCGCTTCGATGTTTGAGGCGCTGGTTAAGCAGGAAAATGGTAAAGATTCGCTGACCCAGTTGCTTAATCGCCGCTTTATTCCGACCATCATGCGACGCGAAATCTCGCTGGCGTTACATGCGCGTAAGCCTTTTAGCCTGGCGATGCTGGATATCGACTACTTCAAGCAAATTAACGATAACTTCGGGCATAATACCGGCGATCTGACGCTCAAAAATGTCGCAGCGGCCATTTATGATCATATCCGTAGCAGCGATTACGTGTTCCGCTACGGTGGTGAAGAATTTATGATCTTGCTCGTCGAGTCAGATGAATCGCAGGCCAGTATTATTCTGGAAACGCTGCGTATGAAAATTGCCGGGATGCGCATGGCAGCCTCTGCGACAGAAACGTTTTCTATTACCGTCAGTATCGGTATTGCCGAATATGATTATCATCCCGACTACAAACAGCTGGTTGATAAAGCCGATCGCGCACTTTATCAGGCAAAAAGTAATGGTCGCGACCGCGTTGAGGTTTATCAGGAATAACCATTGCCCTGCAGAGAAATAAATACCCCGTTCAGGGTATTTATCTGACTTGCGATAAATATCGAGCTGTTATTTTTATTCAGGCATATTGGCATGATGAAAATAACAGCCACGTAATAAGATGCAAATCAAATACACCAAATCTGAATAGCGCTAGCATATCCCGGTGATGACGCCTTCTGAATGCAGAAGGGGAAATATGAGGGATAGTATAAAATCATGAACGGGAAGAAAAGAACGCGCTGGCAGCGCCGTCCTGGCACGATCGGAGGCAAACTGCCGTGGAATGACTGGCGCAACGCCAGCAGCTGGCGAAAAGCCACCCAGTTTCTCCTGCTGGCTATTAATATTTATATTGGCGTAACGTTCTATTACTGGGTCCGCTATTTCGAAACCGCCGGCACCAGCGTCTATATTCCAAGGCCAGGTGGTATTGAGGGATGGCTACCAATCGCGGGTTTGATGAATATCCGCTATACGCTGGAGACTGGTTTTCTTCCGCCTATCCATGCCGCCTCCATGCTGCTGTTAGTTGCGTTTATCCTGATTAGTCTGTTGTTAAAAAAAGCCTTCTGCTCGTGGTTATGCCCGGTGGGCACGCTGTCCGAACTGCTCGGCAATCTGGGGAAAAAAGTATTTGGTCGCAACTTCACGCTGCCGCGCTGGCTGGATATTCCGCTGCTCAGTCTGAAGTATTTGTTGCTGAGTTTCTTTTTGTATATCGCCCTGTCGATGCCTGCGCAGGGGATTCAGTATTTTCTAATGTCGGCCTATGGCATGATTATCGACGTGAAGATGCTCGATTTCTTTCGCCATATTGGCTCCGCTACGCTCATCTTTGTTATCGTTATCAGCGTCCTGAGCCTGTTTATTCGCAATGCCTGGTGCCGCTATCTGTGCCCTTATGGTGCGCTGCTCGGCCTGTTCTCATTACTCTCACCGTTTAAAATCCGCCGTAACGCTGACAGCTGTATCGACTGCGGAAAATGCGCGAAAAACTGCCCGTCGAATATCCCGGTCGACAGACTGATTCAGGTGCGTACCGTGGAATGCACTGGCTGCATGACCTGCGTTGAATCCTGCCCGGTAGCCTCAACGCTGAGCTTTTCACTGCAGACTCCGCCTGGAGCACAAGGCAACGGTGGTAAATCATTATGGCGCCAGAGGACGCTGTCAGGTGTTGCCATGACGCTACTGGTGCTGGGCATTCTGTTTGCCACTATTGGTTATGCCGTTTATGCCAATGTCTGGGATACGCCAGTGCCCGATCATATGTATTTCCAGCTGATCCCGAAGGCAAAGATGATCGGCCATTAATTTTTTTATCAGTATGTTCAAAACCCTGCCAATTCTGGCAGGGTTTCCCGCGTATTTTGCCATTTTAAGACAATTGAACTTGTGCCATCACGCTCTCGTTTATACAACCTTAAATATCATCTGTAATAATTTTTCTATTTTGTTATGGGCGACTGGGATCAAAATAATGAACGGGATAACATCATGACTAAAATAAAACTGGCACTGCTATTACCTCTGTTTCTGGCGGGTTGTACGATGAGCGACGGGGAATTAAGAAACGCTTACGCTCAGCATTATCAGCAACCTACCGCTTATGTAGATGCTTATAAACAGAAAATAGCCAGTATGGATATTCATGCGCTGGCCCAATATGCCGCCGCAGAAGATAAGAAAAAAATGCGTGGGCAGCCAAGACTGAAAATCGACGAATTCATTACCATTGAGAACGTGCAGGCGAAAGGAAATCGGGTAGTCTATGATTACTCACTGTCCGAAAGCTGGCTGGCGCTGTCCGCAGATAAACAGCGCGAGAAGCAGACTAATATGAATAAAGACCTGATCTACCGTACCTGCTCGCTGGAAACGGTACGTCTGGCGCAGGCAAAAGGGCTGGAAGAAGAGCATAACTATTACAGCCAGTACCCAGACAAAGTTGCCTTTACTCTGAGAACCAGCGCGCAAATTTGTCTGCAAAACGGTTTTACACAATAACCGCAATCCACTATGCCTGTTGCGCTGCGCTTATCAGGCCTACGATTTACATGCTGCCGTAGGCCGGATAAGGCACCAGTGCACAGATTTGTCTGCAGAACGGTTTTACACAATAGCCGCAATCACAACGCCTGATGCGCTGCGCTTATCAGGCCTACGATTTACACGCTGCCGTAGGCCGGATAAGGCACCAGTGCACAGATTTGTCTGCAGAACGGTTTTACAAAATAATCGCAATCCACTATGCCTGATGCGCTGCGCTTATCAGGCCTACGATTTACACGCTACCGTAGGCCGGATAAGGCGCCAGCGCCGCATCCGGCTAAAACATCAGAATTTCCACGAAACGCTGCCGACAATACTGCGCTCGGCGCCGAAGTAGCAGTATGAGAGCGAGTTACAGGCCGCAACGTAGCGCTTGTCGGTCAGGTTGTTAACGTTCAACTGCGCGCTCAACCCTTTAATGCCGATATTCGTTAAGTCGTAACCAATCACCATATCCACCAGCGTGTAGGACGGCAGGGTGTGAGTATTCAGGCGATCGCTGGTAATACCGTTAACGTAGCGCACGCCTGAACCCAACGTCAGACCGTCCAGCGGACCGCTTTTCACATCGTAGCTCAGCCAGGTACTGGCCTGGTTACGCGGGGCGTATACTGCGCGCTTGCCCTGTTCTTCCGGGCTGCTTTTCTTATAGCGAATGTCGGTATAGGTATACGCCGCCTGCAAACGGAAGCTATCCGTCAGTTGGCTAATTGCCTCCAGCTCCACCCCTTCAGATTCAATTTCCCCAATCGAGCGGTACGGATCGGTCGGCTCTTCTTTGGTGGCGATATTCGTCTGATTGATACGGAATACCGATGCGCTGAACTGGCTGTTGAGTCCTTCCGGCTCATATTTCAGCCCGGCTTCCCACTGCTTGCCTTTCATCGGATCCAGCAGATTGCCGTTCTCATCGGCAAAGCTGGTTGGCGTAAAGGCAGTGGAATAACTCACGTACGGCGCAAAGCCGTTATCGAATAAATAGAGCAACGCGGCGCGGGTGCTGAAGTTGTTTTTATCCAGATCGCTGCGAGTATTCTTGATCTTATCAATGTTAGAAACGCTGACCTGATCGTAACGACCACCGAGCGTAATACGCCAGCGATCCCATGACATCTGATCCTGCAAATAGTAACCCGTCTGGCGCAGCTTGTGTTTCTCACGCGCATACATGTCGATGTAATCAGGCTTCGCGCCGTACACTGGATTAAAAGCGTCAATCGGCGGGAAAGCGCCGTAGTAACCGGTAGTATTGTTGCTGCGATCCTGATAGTCGATCCCCACCAGCAGACGGTGGTTTACCTGCCAGGTATCAAAGCTGCCGTCGAACTGGTTATCCAGCGTAATCGCCGACATTTTTTCATCGGAGCCGGAGTAACCGCGATTAAGCTCGGTTTCATTCAGCCAGCCCGCCGCATACACCTGATTCAGCTCAACGTCGGTATGCAGATAGCGCAGCTTTTGCCGCACCGACCAACCGCTATCAAACATATGCTCAATGTTGTAGCCCACCATGTTTTCACGGCGATCGTATTTGTCGTAATCATCCTCGCCTTCGTAAAAGGTGTTGGAGATCTTTTGCCCGTAATGCGGAACCACGGTGCCGTCATACGGCAGACCGGAGTGGCTACCGCCTTCCGGGTCACGGTGCAGATAGGCCATCAGATCCAGACGCGTCTGGTCGGTGATACGCCAGGTCAGGCTGGGCATCAGCGCGTAACGCTCTTCCTTCAATGGACCAAACTGCGAGTCCGCGTAACGCGTCATCCCGCTCAGTCGCGCCGCCACACGATCGTTATCATCCAGTGCCCCGGTAACGTCAAACGCCGCACCGCGCTGGTTATTGTTGCCAGCAAACAGCTTCACTTCTCCGCCCGCATCAAACGACGGCTTACGTGAGGTCAGCGCCACAATACCGCCCGGAGAGGAACGACCATACAGTACGGAAGCCGGGCCACGTACGACTTCGATATCTTCGAGGAACCACGGATCGACCACCAGCGAGCTGTGTGAGTTGGTGTCGCCCATCATCTTCAGACCATCGAGATAGACGTTATCCAGGCTACCGTCAGAAAAGCCACGTAGCACGATGTAGTCAAAGCGGTTGGAGGCGCCAATCTGATTGCTGTACACCCCCGGCGTATAGCTGACGGCCTGGCGCACGCTGGTTGCGCCCTGCTCTTCAAACTGCTCACGGGTAACGATCGATACCGACTGCGGCGTTTCAATATCCGGCGTGGCAAGCTTCGTGGCCCCGCTCTGCATCTGCGAGGTGACAACCACCGTATCATTTTTTGTTGTTTCCTGCGCCAGCAGAGGAAAAGCCACGCTGCCGGTAACCCATCCCACCAGCAGCGCCAAGCGAGTCTTCGCGAACATGAATATCTCCAAAGGCATGTCTAATTGTAAGTGAGAATTATTACCTTTTTGCTGACGGAGATAGCTATGCCGAATGCCAGGTTGCCTATGCGCAGTGCCAAATTGTCAGGAAATCACGTGCGTAAAACGCAAATATGGATTAGCAAAGTTTGAGCAAATCGCCGGGCGAAAAGCCGTAACGGCGACGAAAAGCGGTAGAAAAGTTGGTGGCGTGCTGATAACCCGACATCCAGGCCGCCTGTTGTACGCTATATCCTTCCAGTAGATAGCCGCGCGCACGTTCCAGACGGCAATCGCGCAGGTAGTCGAATACCGAACAGCCATAGGCTGCGCGAAACTTACTGCGCAGGCTACTGGGACTCATCGCTGCGCGTTGGGCCAGGTCATTAAGGGTGTAGTCATTTTCGGGACTCTGCTCCAGCAGTCGGCGAACGACCTCCAGCCGCTGCTGCTCCCCGCTCGCCGCAAGACGTTTACCGCTCTCGACCTGACACACGCTGAGGCCATGACCGAACAGTTGTAATATCAGCCCTTCCAGCATCAGCTGACGAGAAACATGGCTAATCGTGCTCTGCTGCGCGTACTGCAGTCCGCTGAGTAAAAACCCCGGCACCTGCCAGATAAGCGTTGGCGTCTGGCATCTTTCCCATTCACGCATCAACGATTCGAGCAACCCCGTGCGACACGCGCCGTCGGGATACAAACCAAGCGATAATGTCCGCAGTTTACAATCAGCATGATGACGGGCACGCATCGTCTGGTGCTCACTCAAGCGTGAGCTAAACGCCATGCCGGAGCGCACCACGTGCTCCTGTCCGTTAAGCGTCAGGATCACGCAGCCTTCCAGTACCACCAGCATATACAGAGGGCTGTCGTGACGAGAGGTGGTTTCGTAGGGTTGCAATACCTGTACGTCGGAGTGCGTCACGCACATCCCACATGGGAGAGTCATCTCCTCAATTTCACCTTGCAGAACAGGGCTGCCAGACGGTAAATCCGGCCTTTGTGCCAACTGGGGAAAGCGGTAATCGATCCCGTAGCGCTCACCAAAATCCATAAACTCGCTGACGGAGAAAGTGCGAGCGACGCGTCCGGAGGCATTCAGGGCGGTGGTATTGTTCATGCTGTCTTCTGCACAGGAAATGGGATTAACGGTTTATAACTGAAGCAACATTACCATTACCTGCGCATCACGACAATAATAATGAGAACTATTATCAATATGGATAATTAGCAGAATAAACAGATTAATCCAGCCAGTTTAGATCTGTCGATGAGATACACGGCGCAGCCTCTTTTAACCAGCGATACAGCAGCTCAATATTTCTAAGCCGTGTTGAAGTCTTTGGCCAGACAAGGTAGTAGCCCTCGCCAGTCGCTACCGCATCTTTAAACGGTAACGCCAACATCCCTGCCTGAATGGCCGCCAGGCTTAACAGCAGGTCGGCAACGGACACGCCATGACCGCTCATCGCAGCAAGACTGCCCTGCTCCAGGGTGTCGAACACTTTGCCTCGCGCAAGATTCAACGCCGGAAACTTCCCGGTGCGTTGCAGCCACCGACGCCAGTCACGGCGATCCGCTGAGGGATGAATCAGTTCACAGGCAGAAAGATCGCACTGCGCCTGCACCAGCAGTGCGGGTGAGCACACCGGGATAAGCCACTCCTGAAACAGCAACCGGCTGTCGGTATCGTCACCAAAATGGCCATTCCCTAACAGGATCGCACAGTCATACGGTTCACGACCGAAGGATACCGAATCGGTATCCATCCAGACGCTGGAAATTTCGACAACCGGGGTCGGATGCGCTTCACGGAAATGACGCAGCACGTCCAGAAGCCAGCGCATCGTCAACGTAGACGGCGCTTTCAGCCGTAGCTCATGACTGCTGCTGCGAAAGGCATGACACGCGTGTTCCAGACTCTGAAACCCAGCCGTCAACTGCTGCGCCAGCCCTTGGCCAGAAGGCGTTATCTCGATACGCGGGCCGCTGCGGACAAATAGCTCACAACCAAACCATGCCTCCAGCGTGCGAATATGACGGCTTACCGCGCCCGGCGTCACGTTAAGTTGAATAGCGGCTTTACTGAACGATCCCAGACGGGCTGCGGCTTCAAAAGCCCTCAGGGCATACAACGGAGGTAGCGTCATTCTCAGCTTCTATGTTGAGTTTTACTCACAGTAGAGCGCAGTTTTATTCGTTTTTCAATGTGCCACGCAGGCGGAATACTGATGGAAAATATCATCAGGATAATCAGGTATGAATTTCACTTTACTGGCTGCCTATAGCCTCAGCGTAGTAACCCTGCTGTTAACTCCGGGTCCTGTCGTGGCGCTGATTACCACCACCGCGTCGCAGCACGGCTATCGCCGGGCCTTTCTCACGCTGATTGGCACTAACGGCGCTTCTTTAGTATTGATTGCTCTGGCTGCACTGATGTTAGCTGGTGTGGTTTCAATCTCTGCGATATGGCTTGGCGTACTGGGTCTTGTGGGATCGTTGTATATCGGTGTGATGGCGATTAACGGCCTGCGGGCCAGGGACTCAAACCCCGGACTGTGTGCGCCAAAACGCGATAACAGCGGGCTTATCCATGGATTTCTGACAGGGGTCGCTAACCCAAAGGACATTTTGTTTTTCGTAGCGTTTTTTCCCCAGTTCATTGCCATTACGCAAGATTTCACCACCAGCATTCTGACGCTAACGCTGGTGTGGGTTATTTTTGATGTTACGGTGCTGTCTTTTTACATCATAGTTTTCAAACGCTGGATGCCAGAGCGGTTTGCCAGACGCAGCGTTTTTATCTCCTCCCTGTTTCTACTCGCGTTGGCGGTGTTTGGCATTATTTATAATGTACACGCGCTACAAATGCTCTCACCCGCGATGTGATCCCCAACGAATTGTTCAGCCAGACATCTGATCTTGCACCGGGAGGAATAAAATAAGAACAAATCGACATTAACATTATTAATGGATTTATAAACCAGGATTCAGAAAATATAGACGATAACATTTTCCCGGCGTTCAACTGGCACCCTCACCCATGACAATGCATCAACGGCGACAGGTGCCATTTCATTTTCCAAGCGAAGTAGAGGTGTGTTGCCATCCGGCACAACCGTGCTTTCACCGATCTCAAGAACGCCCCGAAAAGAAATGGACACATTGTCTGGCGTATCCGACAACCTTATCCATTCGGTTGTAATCACTAACTTTCGAGTAAACATTCGCTGTCCTTTGCGTGTGGTATATATCCGATAATTTCACAGGTAGATCAATACACTCTTTGAACAAACAGAAATTTGTCCCCCATATCAGTTAAGCATTACTTAACAGAAAGAAAATTGAAGTAATAAAACTCATTCGAAATATGTTTCACAAATTCAACCGGAAGGTTATGTTTGATGAACGTTAACTTTGCAAACTCAATATCGCCGTACACTCGAATACAGAAAGGTTTGACTATCTCGCCCTGCACGCCAAAGCACTCCTGAAGCCGGGTGTCATCCATAAAAATAAAGTCACCTTTTCTGACCTTAATACTTTCATGAAGGCCTTGCCACTTCTCCGGAGTGAGCAGAAAGCTCTCCCATCCATTATTTCTCAACACTTCAATCGTGTGAGTAAATTTAAAATAGTCGTTTTGCATTGTCACATCACCACTCGATGTGGCGTACAAATATTCTATTTTAAATTTAAGTTGTGCATTGAGGCTTTTTTTCTTCCCCTCATCAATTAACCACTGAAGCTCACTGACAATGCTCTTCGAAAAGATTTTTCTTTTTTTGGCAATAGCCAGCCAATGCATAATGAATAGATGCTCTGACATTTTAGAGTAGATTTTATGATCCTTTATTGCAATACCAATTGCGACTAACGCACTCCAGGTAAAGGCTTCAAGATCATCCTGATAATGATGTCGTAACGTACTAACTCTTCCAGAATCCCTTACCACTTAAACCTGCCCAAATAAATCATCACTGTTATTCCACGTCATTCTTGTATTACTCTATTAAAAAATCACTACAACTAAAATCGCCAAAATATGATCCAGATTAACTTATCCCTATGTAATAAACGTGCAAATATAATACATCATACTTATTAATCATTAATCCGGGGTAGCTCAACAATGACTAATAAGAATAATGCGATAAAGATAAAGGTTAATAATAATCACCAGTAATCAATATCACCTTCTGTGATGAGACCTGTAAACAGAAAAAGCAAACTACCGGGCATTCAGCAAGCCGGAAGTTTGCTTATTACAGACGAAGTTAATAGAAAATACCGATGATCAGGGTATGCGTTACAAAGCCCACAATCAACGGTACGGCGGTACGTTTAACCACATCAAATGGCGTTATTTTCGCCCCACTGGAAACGGCAATCACCACGCCGGAAACCGGTGAAATTGCCCGCCCCATATGTGATGCCTGCTGCATCGGCAGGATCATGGCAACAGCGTTAGCGCCCATACTTGCCGCGATTTGCGGGATCAGCTCAACGAAAGCAAGGAATGGCGCATTACCCGATCCCATAATAATTGCTGCCGCCAGTGTCACCAGCGCAAATACCACCGCCATAGCAAATGGAGGTAATCCCACGTGCTCCGCCATCAGGATTAATTGATCAATGGCACCAATAACTTTAATCCCGTGAGCAAAAACACCTGCCGCAACCAGTAGCCCAACCACCCCGGTAAAGGCGGTGCCCATGCCTTTAAGGAAATGGCTGAATCCTTCGCATACTGACTTTAAATCACGCACCCGCAGCCACTCAATCAACATGCAGACAGCCATCGAAATGAGCACAATGGTGATAATATTCAAGTTAATACCACTGACGAACATTTCCGATGATCCCACCGCCATCAGTATCGGAAGCATCGGGAGAAGCGCATAAAAAGCCGGGGCTTTTCCTGAATCAGTCACCTCAGCGCTACCGATTTCCCGTGGAAGCGTCCCCGCTTTACGGTCGCAATGCCGCTGCCAGAAGAAATGGCAGACGCCGACGACCAGCACGGTTGCCAGCGCTGCGGGTCCCTGGTGGTAAACAACGTATTCCACCACATCCATATTGACCGCTTTAGATCCCCTGATAGCATCGATGGCCGTCGGGGTATACGCCACACCAAGCGAGGTGGCAATAACCCCAGCAGCCGAGGCCGCAGAAAGCCCTAACCCCAGCATAATGGGGAACATCGTCCCCATCAGCAATACGGCAAGCCCGGTAGCGGATGGGATAGCCAACTGCAGGAGGCTGGCGAGCAGATAGGAGAAAAATAGAAGCACATAGGGCGAACGCAGTGCGCGCAAAGGTTTCGTCACGACCCGCACAACCGCTTCATTTGCCCCGATATGATCCATGTAATGCGCAAATCCCATGAGCGCCATAATCATCAGGCCGAGATCGGCAGCACGCGTACTAAAGAGATCGCGCATCACCTCGAAAGGATCGAGAAATGAAATCCCCGTACTGGCGACGCCCTTCGGTAATACAGAACCCCATCCGGTTAACGCCGTACAAATCATCAACACCAGGCCCGCAATGAACAGCACGGGTTCAGCGCGATAACCTTTCAGTATCAGACGCGCGACCACCACGATAACCAGTAGGGCAATTATCACCTGAATCATGACTGAGCTCTCCTCTGCGCGAACTCAGCAAAGGTTTCCTCAATGACCGCTACCACCACATCGCTGGCGGCTCGCAGTGAACGCACCGGTAGATATTCATAAATTGAATGAAAGTTATGAGCACCGGTAAAAATATTCGGGCAAGGCAGTCCTTTCTGCGATAGCACTGCGCCATCATACCCACCACGCATAGCGACAGGTTGCGGGGTAATGCCACACTTCTGATACGCGCGTAACGCAATATCAATCGGGTAGTGTGCATCGCCCTGCAAGCTATTGAACACATTGGCATAGCGATCGGTTAAATGACAGACCACGCTGTTTTCTCCCCACAGCGCGCAGGTGCTGACGGCAAGCTGGCGGATATATGCCATCCGCGCCTTATACCCTTCTTCGGTAAAATCCCGGATATCCAGCTTAAGTACCGTACGGGCGCTGTTACCCTGAAGCTGTTTTACCCAGTAATACCCTTCGCGTCCTTCCGTATACTCAGGCGCCTCTCCTCCGGGCAGCATCGCAATAAACTTATGCGCCATCAGCAGAGAGTTCTTCAGCTTACCTTTGGCCGACATAGGGTGCGCGGACTGGCCGGTAAAGATGATTTCCGCATCACCCGCGTTCCAGTTCTCATAGACAAACTCTCCAATGCCGCAGCAGTCCAGGGTATAGCCAAAATCAGCGCCAAACGCAGCAACATCAAACGCTTTTGCTCCCCGTAATCCCTGCTCTTCATCAGGAACAAAACCGACCTTCACCGGCCCATGCTTAATCTCCGGATGCGCGACAAGGTACTCCAGAGCATTCATAATCGCGGCGATGGCGGCTTTATCATCAGCCCCTAGCAGACTGGTACCATCCGTCACCAGCAGGTCATCGCCGACATAATTTTTCAGTTCCGGAAATTCACTTTCACGCAGATAAATATTCAGCTCTTGATTCAGACACAAATCCCCACCGCTGTAGTGAAGACGTTGCGCATTTGTGTCCGCGGTCTGTTCCGCGCTGGTATCCAGATGACCAAAAAAGGAAACGACAGGGGTCGTGTCATCGGTATTTCCAGGTAAGGTCGCGGTCACAATAGCGGTATCCCTGACCTCAATGTTTTCCATTCCTAATGCTTCAAGTTCTACTGCAAGTAGTTTTGCCAGTTCCATTTGACCAGGTGAAGAAGGCATTATCCCATTAGCACCATTTTCCCTTGAGGTCGTGGTATTGATTTTCGTGTAGTTAATAAAGCGTTCAACAATATCCATTCCAGGAGATCCTTTAATGTATCATTTACGAGGTACTGCAAGAGAAGACCTGCATACAGCGTGGGTTGAATAATCTGAGAACAAAATAAAATCAGCGCTCATCCCAGAACGCTGATTTTATGGGTGTTACGACAACGATTTATATAAAGGAAGATAAAAAAGGCCAGTAATTATACCAGTAATTAAAAACTCCATTTGATTGATAAAATCATATTCCCTGTCTGTTTTTACTACATTTTCCATGGTGTTAAGCTAAGGAAGGTGCGAATAAGCAGGTCATTTCTTCCCAAGCTGACTCGCTGATTAAAATTTCGCGGATCTGGGCCGATT
>NZ_JAOWGW010000037.1:0-3150 GCF_030332945.1 Citrobacter sp. Cpo037 | reverse complement strand
GTAAGCAGAGTTTTTGAAATGTAAGGCCTTTGAATAAGACAAAAGGCTGCCTCATCGCTAACTTTGCAACAGTGCCCCCTGTCAGGGTAAATGGCTATGCGAAGCGGGTTTTGCACCCGGCCAACATTACACGGTGAAAATTAGCGAGGGCTGTCTGGTGCTTGTGGCGATGAATACGCAGGAGGAAGCGCTGCTTACTCAACTAGACTCCGCACGCCAAACCGTCGCGGAAATGAAGCGCGCGTTAAAACAGATCGGGAATACATTTAAAGCCGCCTGACAACACACCGAGGCAGACGCGCAGCCTGCCTCGGTAATCTTCAGTAGAAACGGCGACGGAACCTGGCTCCGCCATCCACTGACGTGCATTCACACACTAAATGCCACGTCTAAATTTAACGCATCAAGCGCGACAGGCTTCCCGATGAAATACCCTTGCGCCTCGTCACAGTGATATTGTTTAAGCCTTTTCAACTGCTCCGCCGTTTCCACGCCTTCAGCGGTGACAGCCAGCGAATAGGCTTTGCCAAGGCAGATAATATTCTCAACGATGATTTTGGCGGTTTCCGATTCCTCCATGGCGAACACAAAAGATTTATCCAGCTTTATTCCGTCGAACGGGAAGCGTTTCAGATAGCTTAATGCCGAGTAGCCGGTTCCAAAGTCATCAATCAAAAAGCGTACGCCGATATCCTTCAGCTGCTTCATGGTTTCCAGCGTGATATCCGGATTGGAAATCGTCACGTTTTCGGTAATTTCTAACTCCAGCCGGGACGGTTTAAGCCCCGATTTTTGCAGCGCAGCCTTTACCCGTTTCGCCAGGCCACGGGTATTAAACTCCAACGCCGAAATATTGACCGAAATAACCAAATCGGGCGAGAGATGCACCATATCTTTACAGGCTTTCTCCAGCACCACATCACTCATGGCAACGATCAGGCCCGTCTCTTCCGCAAGCGGGATGAACTGATCCGGCATCAGTAAACCGAGACGCGGATGCTGCCAGCGAACCAGTGCTTCGACAGCAGCGATACGCGAGGTTTTAATGTCGTAACGGGGCTGATAAACCAGCTGAAACTGGTCTGTGCATAACGCTTCACGAAACTCTTTTTCCATTTCCCGGCGCTGAATTAAGTACTCGCCCATGTTGGGTTCGTAAAACACCCAGTTATTGCGACCGGTATTTTTCGCTTTATACAATGCGATATCGGATAACCGAATCAGATCGCTGGCGTTCATTGCATCCTGAGGCGCCAGTGCAATCCCCATACTCACGCTGATATACACTTCATTGCCGTTAACGATAAAAGGCCGGCTTATTTCACTGGCAATGCGCTGGCAGAGCGTCTCTATGTCTTTACGCACATAAATAGCCGGCAGAATAAGGATAAACTCATCTCCGCCCTGCCGGGCAACCAGATCGATTTTACGGGTACAGGACCGCAACCGGCTGGCGACTTCATTGAGTAACGCATCGCCCGCATTGTGGCCGAATAAATCATTTACCGGTTTGAATTTATCCAGGTCGAGGCTGATCATGGCCAGGGGATGATCCGGATCGGGTAAAGAACGCAGCTCACCTTCCAGAAACTCTTTCATTCTGACCCGGTTTGGCAGGCCGGTTAATTCATCATGCCGCGATAAATACTCGGCACGCTCCTGCGCCTCCACTTCCAGAGTGACATCGGTCACCGTACCGCGAAAGCCCATAGAACCATCATCCATAATGGCGCGCTTCGCCACCACATTGCAGTAACGCTGATGGCCCTGAGCTGAGAAATAGCGGGCCTTTTTGAGCGTGTAATTACTGCTCGTCTGCGGATTCAGCAGCCAGTGATGAAAAAGGATTTTGTCGCTGTGGATGAAATCCAACATGTTCCGCCCAAGCCAGTCGTCAGAATGATGACCGGTAACGCCGGAAAAACGGTCGGATAACCACGTTAGCCGTGCCTCGCTGTCCGCTTCCCAAATCCAGTCGGTGGTGGCTTCAATGACGTCGCGAAAGCGTCGTTCACTTGCCGTAAGCGCTTGTCGGCTTTGCTCAAGCAGGAAAACATTTTCGTCATTAATTTGCGCTTTGATTAACGCACCACGCCGCATCAACCAGGTAAATGCAATGGTCGATAACATCAGAATGATGATTAACGGCAGCTCCCGTTTCATCAGCGCTCTGCCCGGATCGTCGCTTCGCCACTCAATCAGAACATCGCCATTATCAATGGGTAAAATAAGCTGAGCTTCCCGGTAGTCGGCTTTCAGGTGTGGCTCCATGCCGAACGTATGCGCATTATGAATGCCGTATTCGTTGCCCATTTTCTCCAGTTTAACGGGCGTTAACACGTCGGCGAAAATCAGTACCGAGGCATCTTCCGCCACCGGCGTGATGCTTTCATCGTCTTCCGACGTGATCCGGGCCGCCGCCAGTAAGGTGAGTTGCCCGTTGGTCATCATAAGGCGTGAGACGGCTTTACCCTGGCTTTGTGAGAGGTCGTTAAAAAGTTCTTTGGTGATGTTCCGGTTGAGCCATTTCTCGAAAGGCTGGCTGACAAGATTTCCTTCAATGACGCTATAACGCGTCTCCCCGGCGGGAGACAAAACAAATACGCCTTCATACTGGTAATTCGTGTAAAGCGATTCACCAAGGTTCTGGCTGTCCCATGCCCATTTAACATTCACCTGCTTGTGCAAATTATTATACGCTTCGCCCCAGTCGGCATTATCCATTAAATTTGCGCGTATCTTTTCCTGCCGGTTAGTGAGGGCTTTTTGCAAAAGTAAACTGCTGCGCGCGTCTGCTTTATTATTAAGATTATCCGCGATATATAAAAGATTCACTATTGCCGCCAGAAAGAGACTGCTCAGCAACGCCGCGGTAATAATAAAACTTTTCTTTACTATGCCACTGGTTTCTCCTGAAAAACTACTTACTTTGTTGAAGCGCTGCCAGTTCATTTTCCCCATCTCTTAACGGGTGAGAGTCCATTGTCCTGAAATAGGCACAGCCCGCAGAGGCAGTATCGGCAGAAACGGATTTTTTCTCCAGAATTTTTTGAGCACTTTTTTTTGCTTTAGCTAGGGAAGGTGCGAATAAGCAGGTCATTTCTTCCCAAGCTGACTCGCTGATTAAAATTTCGCGGATCTGGGCCGATT
>NZ_JAOWGW010000036.1:0-89469 GCF_030332945.1 Citrobacter sp. Cpo037 | reverse complement strand
CGGTAGTTCAGTTGGTTAGAATACCTGCCTGTCACGCAGGGGGTCGCGGGTTCGAGTCCCGTCCGTTCCGCCACTTATTAGAAAATTAAGCCTGCTACTAAGCAGGCTTAATGATAAGAAGATTTAGGGGCGTAGCTCAGTTGGTAGAGCACCGGTCTCCAAAACCGGGTGTCGCGAGTTCGAGTCTCTCCGCCCCTGCCAGAAACAATCCTTAGCATTATTGCTAAGGATTTTTTTTTACCTGTAATTTGAGTTTTTCCTTCTTTCTATTTTACTCCCGGCATACTTGCCAGCATTTTCCTTAATCTTCCAGAATATTCGTTCTCAGCAGATCGCAAATCAGCGCATGTTTATCGCTATTTTGCAGCCAAACTGCATATAACGGGCGTGAAAGCGTTGTACTGTCGGTAACCGTATGGAGATCGCTTTTACCTTTAGCCCAGCTGACCGGTAGCCAGCTAAAACCTTTGAGGACTGAAAGTTGCTGCCTGGCTAATTCTGCCGAACTGGTGGTAAGTACCGGCACTTCATCTCCCGCAATCAATCCAGCCTCGTGTTGCTGAAAGTCAGGTCCCCATTCCAGACGCAGATAATTCAGTTCATCTTTGGTTTGTGAAGGAGAACTGCAATAGAGCGCCAGCGTGAAATATCCCAACAGTTGGCTGCTAAATTCGTCCATTTTGGGCGTTTCGGTAGTAATCAATAGATCAAGCTGTCGTTCATGAAGCTGTTTTACTAACGACTGTCGCTGCGCGATCCTCGCTTCAAATTGCAGGCTGGATTGTGGCTCCTGGGATTGGTACAAACGCCCCAGCCAGCCATTAAGCATGCATTCCCAGAGGGATGCGCTGGCACCAATAGAAAACTCGTTATGCCGCGAGGTATTCGCAACCTCCTTACGTGCTGCTTGCCACGTATTCATCAGCGTTTCAGCGTAAGGTAATAATTTTTCACCTGCAGCGGTTAAACGGATATTGTTTCTGTGTCGGGTGAACAGGTTTACACCCAATTGATTTTCCAGTTGTCTGATCCGGAAACTAACCGCTGATTGGGTCAGATAGAGCGCTTCAGCAGCCCTGCCAAAGTGGCGTGTCCGGCTAACTTCCAGGAAAGTTTTTAACAATTCCGTATCCACAACTCGCTCCATAAAATTATTTGTCGTTATGATTTAAATCTTTTGTTTGACGCTCTGTCAAGCGTAACTAATACTCCGCGCCATAAATAGCTCGGCCAAAGAATTAGGAGCGTGCAGGATGGCGGAAAGCTTTACGACGACTAATCGATATTTCGATAATAAATATTATCCCCGCGGATTCTCCCGTCATGGTGATTTCACCATTAAAGAAGCACAACTGCTTGAGCGTCACGGTTATGCTTTCAACGAGCTGGATCTGGGCAAGCGTGAGCCGGTAACGGAAGAAGAAAAACTGTTTGTTGCGGTATGCCGTGGTGAGCGCGAACCGGTTACCGAAGCTGAACGTGTGTGGTCCAAATACATGACGCGCATTAAGCGTCCAAAACGCTTCCACACGCTGTCTGGCGGGAAACCTCAGGTGGAAGGTGCGGAAGACTACACCGAATCTGATGATTAATAAAAAAGGGCGAAAGCCCTTTTTTTATGCCAGTAGTTTCTGCAAATGAATGAGTAATCTGTCTATCGCCCGATACCCAACAGCCTCCTGTAAGTGCTGGCGAGAGATATGGTCAGATTGTTCTATATCCGCGATCGTTCGAGCGACCTTTATCAGGCGTAACCAGGCGCGGATGGATAATCCGAGATGCGCGAGCGTTTCTTCAAGCCACTGCGCATCGTCGCTACGCAATGGACAGTATTTATGGATATCCTGACTGTCCAGATGCGCATTTAACTTATTCTGCCGCTGATACTGACGCTCTCGTGCTGCCATAACGCGTTGCTTCACCGTTGCGCTATCTTCCCCTTTTACCTGGCTCTGGCTGAGTATGCCGGGCGGCGGTAAGGGGATTTCGAGGGAGAGATCGAAGCGGTCAAGAAATGGACCTGATAATCGATTGAGGTAGCGTAGTGTCTGCTCTGGGGTACAGCGGTTATGGTTCCCCTGATAATGTCCTGTTGGGCTGGGATTCATGGCAGCAATAAGCTGAAAACGCGCGGGGTAAGTTATTTTTGCCCGAGTGCGGGATAAATGAATCTGCCCGGACTCAATGGGCTCTCGCAGTGCATCCAGCGTGCGCCGCTCAAACTCGGGAAGTTCATCCAGAAACAGTATGCCGTTATGCGCCAGAGATATCTCGCCTGGCGCAGGAATAGAGCCTCCACCGACCATGGCGGTTAATGAAGCACTATGATGCGGCGAACGAAAAGGGCGTTGTTTCCACTGTTTTTGTAGCGTGTCGGAATTGACCAGACTTAGAATCGCGGCGCTTTCCAGTGCCTCATCATTGCTCAGTGGCGGTAGCAATCCTCTCAGGCGACTGGCCAGCATGGTCTTACCCGTTCCCGGCGGCCCGATGAGTAAGAGGTTATGACCGCCAGCTGCGGTAAGTTCCAGTCCGCGTTTACCTTGTTCCTGGCCGATAACATCGCTCAGATCATCTGCTAATGCGCAGGGGGTAAAATCTGCCGATGATGGTCTGTCTAAATCATGCTTACCTTCGAGAAATGCGCATACAGCCTGTAGATGATCGGCAATAAGGCACCCTTCACCGTGTATCAGTCCCACTTCAGCTGCATTCTCTTTTGCGACAATAATTCTCCTGCCTGCGCGAATAGCTTCAGTTGCACTTGATATCGCACCGGGAACGCCGCGTAACGCGCCTGTAAGCGCTAATTCGCCTACCAGCTCATATGTATCGAGGTTATGGGTTGTAAGCTGCTCAGACGCTGCCAGAAGCGCAACTGCGATAGGTAAATCATATCGTCCCCCTTCTTTCGGGAGATCGGCCGGAGCGAGGTTTATGGTTATCTTCTTCGCCGGGAATTCATAACCGCTATTAATAATCGCACTGCGAACCCGATCGCGGGCTTCTTTTACCGTTGTTTCGGGTAATCCCACCATGGTTAAACCAGGCAAACCATTACTGATATGTACCTCGATGGTAATGGCTGGCGCATTCACGCCCAGCGCAGCGCGTGTGTGAACAATCGATAGTGACATAAGCCCTCCTGATGAAAGCATTATGTCGCAATACATCGCGGCAAGATTTCACATAATTACGGTTTTTAGAGGCTTATTCCCGTGTTTTTATGTAGCTCAATACTGCTTGCATAAAGCCTGGAATAGCGCCCGCAAACGCTTTTGAATAACGTTTTTAGTAGGGAACGGGTTGCCGAGAATCACCTGAAACGTGAAATATTTTCACTTTTGATTTTTTGTATAAAAAACAATGATATTTATCTAAACCGTTAACGGCGTCAGAAAAACGAATAAAAAAATATCTTGTGTCATTTGCAAATTCTATGGTAACTCTTTAGGTATTCCTTCGAACAAGATGCAAGAAAATACAAAAATGACAGCCCTTCTACGAGTGATTAGCCTGGTCGTGATTAGCGTGGTGGTGATTATTATCCCACCGTGCGGGGCTGCACTTGGACGAGGAAAGGCTTAGAAAACAAGCCTTAACGAACTAAGACCCCCGCACCGAAAGGTCCGGGGGTTTTTTTTGACCTTAAAAACATACATGAGGAGCAGAAAGTGAGCGGTAGCATAAAATTCTGTTTCTCAAGATTTACGGCGGGGATGTAACTATGAATGGGGCACAGTGGGTGGTACATGCGTTGCGTGCACAAGGGGTTCAAACCGTCTTTGGTTATCCTGGTGGCGCAATTATGCCGGTTTACGATGCGTTGTATGACGGCGGCGTAGAACACCTGTTGTGCCGACACGAGCAGGGCGCGGCAATGGCGGCAATTGGCTATGCCCGTGCGACCGGTAAAACCGGCGTGTGTATCGCCACTTCAGGTCCTGGCGCTACCAACCTGATCACCGGCCTTGCCGATGCGCTGTTAGATTCTGTTCCTGTGGTCGCGATCACCGGTCAGGTGGCCTCACCTTTCATCGGAACGGATGCGTTCCAGGAAGTGGACGTTCTGGGTATGTCTTTGTCCTGCACCAAACACAGTTTCCTGGTGCAGTCACTGGAAGAACTGCCGCGCATCATGGCAGAGGCTTTCGCTGTGGCGAACTCCGGTCGTCCGGGTCCGGTTCTGGTTGATATCCCGAAAGACATCCAGCTGGCCAGCGGTACGCTGGAGCCGTATTTTACGACCGTCGAAAATGTAGAGGTTTTCCCGCACGCTGATGTTGAGCAGGCGCGTAAAATGCTGGCGCAGGCGCAAAAACCGATCCTGTACGTCGGTGGCGGTGTTGGTATGGCGCAGGCGGTCCCGGCCCTGCGTGAATTTATCGCGGTAACCCAAATGCCGGCCGCCTGCACGTTGAAGGGGCTGGGCGCAGTAGAAGCTGACTACCCATACTATTTGGGTATGTTGGGAATGCATGGCACTAAAGCGGCAAATTTTGCGGTGCAAGAATGTGATTTACTGATTGCAGTGGGCGCGCGTTTTGATGACCGGGTGACCGGCAAGCTGAATACCTTCGCACCGAACGCCAGCGTGATCCACATGGATATTGACCCGGCGGAAATGAACAAGCTGCGCCAGGCGCACGTCGCCCTGCAGGGTGATTTAAATTCTCTGCTGCCGGCATTGCAGCAATCGCTGAAGATTGACGCATGGCGTCAACATAGCGCTGAACTGCGCACAGAGCATACCTGGCGCTATGATCATCCCGGTGAGGCTATCTACGTGCCACTGTTGTTGAAACAGTTGTCCGATCGCAAACCCGCGGACAGCGTAGTGACAACGGATGTTGGTCAGCATCAGATGTGGTCGGCGCAGCATATGACCTACACCCGCCCGGAAAATTTCATCACCTCGAGCGGCCTGGGTACGATGGGCTTTGGCCTGCCAGCAGCGGTTGGCGCGCAGGTTGCTCGCCCGAACGATACGGTAATCTGTATCTCCGGTGACGGTTCCTTCATGATGAATGTACAGGAACTGGGCACCGTAAAACGCAAGCAGTTGCCGCTGAAAATAGTCTTACTCGACAACCAGCGGTTAGGCATGGTGAGACAATGGCAGCAGCTGTTTTTCCAGGAACGTTATAGCGAAACCACCCTTACCGATAACCCCGATTTCCTCATGTTGGCCAGCGCCTTCGGCATACCAGGTCAACACATCACCCGTAAAGACCAGGTTGAAGCGGCACTCGACACCATGCTGAACAGCGAGGGGCCATACCTGCTTCATGTCTCAATCGACGAACTTGAGAATGTCTGGCCTCTGGTACCGCCAGGTGCCAGTAACTCAGAAATGCTGGAGAAATTATCATGATGCAACATCAGGTCGCCGTTGAGGCTCGTTTCAATCCGGAAACGTTAGAACGTGTTTTACGCGTGGTACGCCATCGTGGTTTTCAGGTGTGCTCCATGAATATGGAAGCCGCCAGCGATGCGCAAAATATAAATATCGAATTGACCGTTGCCAGCCCCCGGTCGGTCGACTTACTGTTTAGTCAGTTAAGTAAACTGGTAGACGTTGCACATGTTGCTATCTGCCAGAGCACAACCACATCACAACAAATCCGCGCCTGAGCGCAAAAGGAAGAAAAATGACGACGAAAAAAGCTGATTACATTTGGTCTAATGGCGAGATGATTCGTTGGGAAGACGCGAAGGTTCACGTGATGTCCCACGCGCTGCACTACGGTACTTCAGTATTCGAAGGCATCCGTTGCTACGATTCTCACAAAGGGCCGGTGGTGTTCCGTCATCGCGAACATATGCAGCGTTTGCGTGATTCAGCCAAGATCTATCGTTTTCCGGTTTCTCAGAGCGTTGATGAGCTGATGGAAGCTTGCCGCGAGGTGATTCGTAAAAACAATCTGACCAGCGCCTATATTCGTCCGCTGGTGTTTGTTGGCGACGTGGGGATGGGCGTTAACCCGCCAGCGGGATACACCACTGACGTGATCATCGCCGCGTTCCCGTGGGGCGCTTACCTTGGTGCAGAAGCGCTGGAGCAGGGGATCGACGCGATGGTTTCTTCCTGGAACCGCGTTGCGCCGAACACTATCCCTACCGCGGCTAAAGCAGGCGGTAACTATCTGTCTTCACTGCTGGTGGGTAGCGAAGCGCGTCGTCATGGTTATCAGGAAGGCATTGCGCTGGATGTGAATGGTTACATCTCCGAAGGTGCGGGCGAAAACCTGTTTGAAGTAAAAGACGGCATTCTGTTTACCCCGCCGTTTACCTCTTCTGCACTGCCGGGTATTACCCGTGACGCGATCATTAAGCTGGCGAAAGATCTCGATATCGAAGTGCGTGAGCAGGTGTTGTCCCGTGAATCACTGTACCTGGCCGACGAAGTGTTCATGTCCGGTACCGCGGCCGAAATCACCCCAGTACGCAGTGTCGATGGTATCCAGGTGGGCGAAGGCCGCTGCGGTCCGGTCACCAAACGCATCCAGCAGGCCTTCTTTGGCCTCTTCACCGGTGAAACGGAAGATAAATACGGCTGGTTGGATTCAGTAAACCAATAACAAAATTAATATTTCCCCAAAATAATTCACGTTGCAGGAAGACGGCAACGCAGCAAGTCCCAGGAGCTTACTGTAGTAAGTGACTGGGGTGAGCGAGGCGGTCAACGCACCTGCGGCGTGAAGTATGAAGGGGAAAGACAGACGGGAGTTAATCAAGCATGCCTAAGTATCGTTCTGCTACCACCACCCACGGCCGCAATATGGCGGGTGCCCGCGCATTGTGGCGCGCTACCGGGATGACCGATGATGACTTCGGCAAACCGATTATCGCTGTGGTGAACTCCTTTACCCAGTTTGTGCCGGGTCACGTCCACCTGCGCGATCTCGGTAAGCTGGTTGCCGAACAAATCGAAGCCTCAGGCGGCGTGGCGAAAGAGTTCAACACCATTGCTGTGGATGATGGTATCGCCATGGGCCATGGCGGCATGCTGTATTCACTGCCGTCGCGTGAGCTGATCGCTGACTCCGTTGAGTACATGGTTAACGCCCACTGCGCTGATGCGATGGTCTGCATCTCCAACTGCGACAAAATCACACCCGGGATGTTAATGGCCTCTTTGCGCCTGAATATTCCGGTGATCTTTGTTTCCGGCGGTCCGATGGAAGCCGGGAAAACCAAGCTCTCTGACCAAATCATCAAGCTTGACCTGGTTGATGCGATGATTCAGGGCGCTGACCCGAAAGTTTCCGACTCACAAAGCGAGCAGGTTGAGCGTTCCGCTTGCCCAACCTGCGGCTCCTGTTCCGGTATGTTCACCGCTAACTCGATGAACTGCCTGACCGAAGCGCTGGGCTTGTCGCAGCCGGGTAACGGTTCGCTGTTGGCGACTCACGCCGACCGTAAAGAACTGTTCCTCAACGCAGGTAAGCGCATCGTCGAGCTGACCAAACGCTATTACGAGCAGGATGATGCCTCCGCCCTGCCGCGCAACATTGCCAGCAAAGCGGCGTTTGAGAACGCCATGACGCTGGATATCGCCATGGGCGGTTCCACCAATACCGTTCTGCACCTGCTGGCGGCCGCGCAGGAAGCGGAAATCGACTTCACCATGAGTGATATCGACAAGCTGTCCCGCAAAGTCCCGCAGCTGTGTAAGGTGGCGCCGAGCACGCAGAAATACCATATGGAAGACGTACACCGCGCAGGCGGCGTTCTGGGTATTTTAGGCGAACTGGATCGTGCCGGACTGCTGAACCGCGACGTGAAAAACGTGCTGGGTCTGACTTTGCCGCAAACGCTTGATCGGTATGACGTGATGTTGACCAAAGACGACGCGGTGAAAAAAATGTTCCGTGCCGGCCCGGCCGGCATTCGTACTACCCAGGCATTCTCACAGGATTGCCGTTGGGATACGCTGGATGACGACCGCGCTGAAGGCTGCATTCGCTCGCTGGAGCACGCTTATAGCAAAGACGGCGGTCTGGCAGTTCTGTACGGTAACTTCGCGGAAAACGGCTGTATTGTAAAAACCGCAGGCGTGGATGACAGCATCCTGAAATTCACCGGCCCGGCAAAAGTGTATGAAAGCCAGGACGATGCGGTTGAAGCCATCCTCGGCGGTAAAGTGGTGGCTGGCGACGTGGTTGTCATTCGCTACGAAGGGCCGAAAGGCGGACCAGGCATGCAGGAAATGCTCTACCCAACCACCTTCCTGAAATCGATGGGCCTCGGTAAGGCTTGCGCGCTGATTACCGACGGTCGTTTCTCCGGCGGTACTTCGGGGCTTTCCATTGGTCACGTTTCTCCGGAAGCGGCCAGCGGCGGTAATATCGCGATTATCGAAGATGGTGACATGATTGCCATCGATATCCCGAATCGTGGCATTCAATTGCAACTGAGTGATGCGGAAATCGCTGCGCGCCGTGAAGCGCAGGAAGCTCGCGGTGACAAAGCCTGGACGCCAAAAGATCGTCAGCGTCAGGTCTCCTTTGCACTGCGCGCCTACGCCAGCCTGGCAACCAGTGCCGACAAAGGTGCGGTGCGCGATAAGTCGAAGCTCGGGGGATAATGATCATGGCGGATTCACAACCTCTATCCGGCGCTCCTGAGGGCGCCGAGTATCTCAGAGCGGTACTGCGTGCGCCGGTATACGAAGCGGCACAGGTAACGCCGCTACAGAAAATGGAAAAACTCTCTTCGCGCCTCGACAACGTCATTCTGGTGAAGCGCGAAGACCGTCAACCCGTTCACAGCTTCAAGCTACGCGGTGCCTATGCCATGATGGCGGGCTTGACCGAAGAACAAAAAGCGCATGGTGTCATTACCGCATCGGCTGGTAATCATGCTCAGGGCGTCGCTTTCTCTTCTGCGCGATTAGGCGTGAAGGCGCTGATTGTCATGCCAACGGCTACCGCCGATATCAAAGTCGATGCCGTTCGCGGCTTCGGCGGGGAAGTGCTGCTGCACGGCGCGAACTTTGATGAAGCCAAAGCTAAAGCGATTGAATTGTCGCAGCAGCAGGGTTTTACCTGGGTGCCGCCGTTCGATCATCCGATGGTGATTGCCGGGCAGGGCACGCTGGCGCTGGAGCTGCTCCAGCAGGACGCGCATCTCGATCGCGTTTTTGTGCCAGTTGGCGGCGGTGGTCTGGCGGCGGGCGTGGCGGTGCTGATAAAACAGCTGATGCCGCAAATCAAAGTGATTGCCGTGGAAGCGGAAGATTCGGCCTGTCTGAAAGCGGCGCTGGATGCCGGTCATCCGGTGGATCTGCCGCGTGTGGGTCTCTTTGCCGAAGGCGTGGCGGTGAAACGTATTGGCGATGAAACCTTCCGTCTGTGCCAGGAATACCTCGACGATATTATTACCGTGGATAGCGATGCTATTTGCGCGGCAATGAAAGACCTGTTCGAAGATGTACGCGCGGTGGCGGAGCCTTCCGGGGCGCTGGCGCTGGCGGGGATGAAAAAATACATCGCCCAACATAATATTCGCGGCGAGCGTCTGGCGCATGTTCTTTCCGGCGCTAACGTTAACTTCCACGGCCTGCGCTACGTTTCCGAACGCTGCGAGCTGGGGGAACAGCGCGAAGCCTTGCTGGCCGTGACCATCCCGGAAGAAAAGGGCAGCTTCCTTAAGTTTTGCCAACTGCTGGGCGGGCGCTCGGTGACCGAGTTTAACTACCGCTTTGCGGATGCGAAAGACGCCTGCATTTTTGTCGGTGTACGTCTGAGCCGCGGGCTGGAAGAGCGTAAGGAAATCCTGCAACTGCTCAATGAGGGCGGCTATAGCGTGGTGGATCTGTCTGATGACGAGATGGCGAAGCTACACGTGCGCTATATGGTCGGTGGACGTCCGTCGAAACCCTTACAGGAACGTCTTTATAGCTTCGAATTTCCGGAGTCGCCGGGGGCGTTGCTCAAATTCCTGCATACCCTGGGGACGCACTGGAATATTTCATTGTTCCACTATCGCAGTCACGGCACTGACTATGGTCGTGTACTGGCGGCGTTTGAGTTGGGTGAACACGAGCCTGATTTCGAAACGCGGTTGAACGAACTGGGCTATGATTGTCACGATGAAACACATAACCCGGCATTCAGGTTCTTTCTTGCCGGTTAGTGGATAGATCCTGCTTTTCTTGCTTGATGGCGTTATCAGTGAGTGCTGATAGCGCTTTTTTATTAAAATTAATAACCTAATAGGATAGACTCTACGTAATATAATGATTTATATCTTAATGGATATATTTATTTGCTTAATGCAATCTGTACTTGAATGTTATTTGTTGTGATGATGTTTGTTAGTTTATTTTATCATTATTAAATAATAAAAAAACAATGAATATATTGTTGTTTATTTATTGCATCTAATATGTATATTCAAAAATATTTTGTTGCTTGTTTTTTTATAGGTAAATATTATAATCTTGATTCAAGAAAATAATGGCGAGTACAAATTATATAATATATATCTACGGAGGATTTCATGTCCACAAAAGGAAAATTCCTGGCCTGTTCAATGGTATTACTGCCGTTGCTGAGCCTGAACGCCAATGCCGATGGGCCGGAGGCCGGTACGATTCATTTTACCGGTGAAATCATTGAACCCAGTTGTGAACTTAGCGACAAAACGCCAAATGTCCCACTAGGCACATATCCCACGTCGTTGTTTACTCAAGTTGGCGATGAATCTACGCTCACCCCCTTCTCTATCCAATTAGATAACTGTCCCCTGGCGAGCGATGGTTTACCGCAGGTGCAGCTCACTTTCCAGGGAACCTCGGCGCTCACGAAATCAGGCGAGTTGCTTGATGTGAGCCAGATTACCACCAGGCCAGGGGAGACGGCCGCAACAGGGGTGGGGATCGCCATTAGCCAGGATACAGACCAGTCTAATACTTTGCTTAAACTGGATGGTACTGAAGGTCAGGTTTATATCGGTCTACCCCATTTAGCTGGCGACTCCATTTCCGCCGGTTTCTTCGCGCGTTATAAGGCTTTTGCTACGCCGGTGACGGCAGGGCCTGCGGATGGTGATTTAACGGTTAATATTTTGTATCGCTGAATGTAATAAATGGGAACTCCTGTATTAGAAATATAGCGATATCTGTAGCTTTAAAAATAAAACATTACCTCAGGCTATCTATATTAGATAGATATTAGTTGTGTGTTTCCTATTATTTTATTACAGGTGCGGGTTATGCGTTTCTCTGTATTGAGCATGCTTTTTATTGCCGCAATGCCGCTGGCGACCAGTCATGCTGCTGGCGTTCAGATAGGCCGTACCCGCGTTATTTTTGACGCTAACAAGAAAGAAGTGGCGCTGCCGCTGATCAATAAAGAAGATGAATTGCCGTGGCTGGTTCAATCATGGATTGATACTGGTGATGGTAAAACCCGCGGCCCGTTTATTATCACGCCGCCATTGTTTCGCCTGGACGCGCAAAAGGAGCAAAATTTGCGTATCTCCTGGGCCGGCGGCGCGTTGCCGGGCGATCGGGAATCGCTGTTCTATCTCAATGTTCGCACTATCCCCGGTGAGAGCAAAGACGATGGGGATAAAAATGTGCTGCGGCTGATTTACAAGACGCGGCTTAAGTTCTTCTGGCGGCCAAAAGAGTTGAGCGGCACCCCAGGGGAAAACTGCCAGAAGCTGCGTTTTACCCGTCAGGGAAATCGCCTGAATATTATCAATGACGGCAGCTATTACAGCGTCTTTGACACGCTGAACGTGGGGGGAGTGAAAATCAGCGATATTGACTATGTCGCCCCAAAAAACAGCCTCGCGCTGACGCTGAAACAGGCACCCGCCGGAAATGATGTTCACTGGCGCTGTATTACCGATTACGGCAATGCAGGAAAAGAGTTCACCGCGCCGCTGAACAAGAGCTAATCATTGATGGGACGCAATATATTCCCTCGTTTCCCCTGCCGGATCGCTCCGCTGACGCATTGCCTGAGCGGTCTTTTGCTGGTGGGCGCTAACGATGTCTGCGCCAAAGATTATTTCTTTTCAGCCTCCTCGCTGGAAGGTAAACAGCTTTCGCAGGACGTTGACCTGTCGCTCTTTTCGAAGCAAAACGGGCAGTTACCGGGCGTGTATACCTCAACGATCATCATTAATAAGCAAAAGGTAGATGAAACGCCGATTCGTTACCTGATGGGCAAAGAGGGAGCGCTGGAACCGCAGTTGACGCCTGAGTTGTTGGCAAAATGGGGCATTCGCGTAGAGGCGTTTCCCGAACTGGCCGCGCTGTCTGCCGGGCAGATCCTGAGTTTTCCTGTTGACCATTTTATTCCGGCGGCGACAGCGCAGTTCGAGTTTAATGATATGACGCTGAAGATCAGTATGCCGCAGGCGGCAATAAAGGCCCGCAGCCGCGATTATGTCGATCCCGCTCGCTGGGATGATGGCATGCCGGTTCTGTTTACCGATTATGCCTTTTCAGGCTCCAGCACGCAGGACGACAGCCGTAATAATAGTCAGTACCTCAGCTTGCGTAACGGGGCAAACCTGGGCGGCTGGCGGTTGCGTAACACCTCCACCTGGAATAACAGCGATAGCGGTCAGTCCTGGCAAACGCTGAATACCTGGCTACAGCACGATGTTGACGCGTTAAAAGCGCAGTTTACCGCCGGGGAAAGCAGTACGCGCGGTGAAGTGTTTGACAGTATTCAGTATAAAGGCGTCGATATTGCCAGTGATGATGACATGCTGCCTTACAGCCAGCGTGGTTTTGCGCCGGTGATCCGTGGGGTCGCTGCGTCTAACGCCGAAGTTTCGGTGCGTCAGAATGGCTATGTGATTTACCAGGCAAACGTTGCGCCCGGCGCATTCGAGATTAACGACCTGTACTCCACCACGAATAGTGGCGATCTGGAGGTTACGGTTAAAGAGGCGGATGGGTCTGAGCACCGGTTTACTCTGCCTTATTCCAGCCTGGCGGTGATGCAGCGCCCCGGGCATGTGAAGTATGAATTCACCGCTGCCCGGTATCGTGCCGACAACGGTGTGGATAGCAGGGAACCGCTTTTTGCCCAGGGCAGCGTCATTTATGGTTTAAACAACCGGTTTACCTTATTTGGCGGCTCGACGGTTTCTGATGATTATCTGGCCCTGAATGCCGGTACGGGTATCGCGCTGGGTATGCTGGGGGCCATCTCCACTGATGTGACCTGGGCGCGAACGACGCTGGATAACGGTCAGGAAAAAAACGGCCAATCCTGGCGCGTGCTCTACACCGGCAACATCGAATCCACTGACACCAGCTTTACCCTGGCCAGTTACCGCTATTCGACGCGAGGTTACTACAGCTTTGCCGACGCCAACCTGAAATCGGATAACCATGAGGACGACTGGCAGTTTCAATATCAGAAGCGCAACCGTCTCCAGGCCAGTATCAACCAGACCCTACTGGGCAGCAGCCTCTATCTGACCGGTTATCAGCAGGATTACTGGGATACCGGGCGTAAGGAACGTAGTCTGTCTTCAGGGATTAACCGCACGATCGGCAGCACCAGCGTCCATCTGGCCTACAGCTACAGTAAAAATAACGATAGCGGCAGCGATCGCATGATCTCTTTTGGCATCAGCGTTCCGCTCAGCGCCTGGCTGCCCAAAAGCTGGGCGACTTATAACATCAGCAACAGTAAAAATGGCGATACGCAACAGAATCTGGGTCTCAGCGGTACGCTGCTGGATGACAATCGCCTGAGCTATTCGCTACAGCAAAGCCGCGCCAACCATGATGGTGACGACAGCAGCAACATTTACGGTAGCTATCGTTCCCAATATGCCAATCTTAACGCGGGTTACTACTATGCATCTGATAATACCCGCCAACTGAGCTATGGCATCAACGGCGCGTTGGTGGCCCACCCGCATGGAGTCACGCTGTCGCAACCGTTAGGTAATCAGTTTGCCATTATTAGCGCCAGTGATGCTTCCGGGGTGCGTTTTATTAACTACCGTGGCGTACAGACCGACTGGCAGGGGAATGCGGTTATTCCATCGCTGACCGCCTATCAGGAAAATACCATTCGGGTAGATACCACTAGCCTGCCTGAGGATGTGGAAACCGATGCCACAGCGGTGACACTGGTTCCTACGCGTAATGCGGCAGTTAGCGGCCAGGTGAGCGCCCGCGTGGGTTATCGCGTGCTGATGACGTTAAGCCGCCCGGATGGACAAGCCGTGCCGTTTGGCGCCGTCGCGACGGCGGAGAATGCAGCTATCGGCGGCATTGTTGATGATAACAGCACGCTTTATCTGTCAGGGATTTCTGGCGATGAACATTTACTCATCAAGTGGGGTAACGCAGTGCAACAGCAATGCCGCGCTACGCTTACGCTCGCGCAAATAGCCGGGCAGACGGCCAATCCTTCAGGTATTCGCACTGCCCAGGCCCTTTGCCAGCAGGAAGATCATAATGCGTCATAAATACGGGTTGTATACCCTCGCAGCGTTTCTGCTGTTGCCATCGCTGAGCGTCCATGCCGCCACGGTGCTGAAAGATTGTTTTAACGGCGCGCCGGATTATTACGTCAACTCAATGATGACGTTAGACGATAGCGCAAATGTGATACATAAAGCGGTTCTGGTTCCGCCAGGGCATTTGCAGGGAAGCGGCGCAGCGCTGACCGCTAACTGTAGCTGCCCAAAAAATATGTTGGGGAGTTCCAGAGTCGTTGAATCAACGTTTTCTACCACCCCGCTCGCGGCAGGGACGGCAGGCTATGGTTATCTGACGGAAGATTTTGATATTGATGTGAGTGGTTATACTGATTCCGGCGGGCAACCTTATTCCGGTGGGCTTGTGGCGATGAATATCAATAGCTATCCAACTTCCCTGAGTTCATCAGCACCTCATCAATTTAACTTGAATGGCGAGCTTGAGAGTGAAGCCAGCGTGTGTAGTGATGCGACCAAAGTGTCGGGTAGCAGCAGCGTGCAGCGGCAGTTTAGCTGGGATGTGATTGCCGCGACGCTGTATGTGAAAAAGCCGATTCTTGGCGAAGTGATTATTCCCTCAACGCTGGTGGTGCAAAACTATGCCTGCCTGGCTTTTGGCACGGGCTCGTGTACCTCGCCCTCGGATGCGGTACTGGTTTCTAATATCTGGTTTGGCGCGACGATCACTGCACCGTTGAGTTGCACCATCAATGCGGGCAGTACCATTGAAGTCGATTTGGGCAATATCGTTAGCAGTCAGTTTGTCACCAAAGGCCAGCCGCCTGCGGGTTATGCATTAAAAAGCGTCGATATCACCTATCACTGCACCGATCCGTCGATCAGTAATGATGGCAAAATCAAGCTGACGCTGCGTGCCGATCAGGGGGTGAGTAACGACAGTAACCTGATTGCGAAAATGCTGGATCGCGACGATATAGGGGTACGCATGTTTGACCAGAACGATGGTAATGTCGCACTGGATGGCACGGCAGATTTTCCTGTGTCGCTGGATAGCCAGGGAAACGGCGTGATCCAGATGAAGGCCGCACCGGTCAGCACAACCAACAGTAAACCGCAGGCAGGCGCGTTTGAGGGCAATGTGACGGTGGAAATGAGCCTGCGCTGACGATAATGAGAAACCCGGTTCGCCGGGCCGAATAACAAAGGGTTCATGCTTTCGCACGAACCCTTTGTCTGATGGCTCTTCGCTTTTCAGGCCTACAAATTTACAGCGTGATAACGTCGAATTCGACTTCAGTGTTCACGTCAGCATCGTAATCCACACCGTCAAGGGCAAAACCGAACAGGTTCAGGAATTCCTGCTTGTATCCTGCATAGTCAGTTTCTTGCGCCAGGTTTTCGGTAGTGATCAGCGGCCACAGATCGCGACATGCCTGCTGAATGTCGTCACGCAGTTCCCAGTCATCCATACGGATACGCTGGTTGTCATCAAGCGCCACTTTATCGCCGTACAGGCTGGTGGTCATCAGACGGTTGATCTGCTCAATACAACCTTCGTGAATGCCCTGCGCTTTCATCAGCTTGAAGACCATGGAGATGTACAGCGGCATTACCGGAATCGCAGAAGATGCCTGGGTGATGACGGACTTCAGTACCGCAACGTTAGCGGAACCGTTCAGCGGTGCCAGCTGGTTACGCAGCTCACCCGCCGCGCGATCGAGGTCTTCTTTCGCTTTGCCCAGTGCGCCGTGCCAGTAGATTGGCCAGGTCAGGTCGGTACCGATGTAGGAGTAGGCTACGGTTTTCACGCCATCAGCCAGCACGCCCGCTTCGCTCAGCGCACCCATCCACAGTTCCCAGTCTTCGCCGCCCATGACGGTGACGGTGTTCTGTACTTCTTCTTCGGTAGCCGGCTCAATGCTGGCGGTGATGATCTGATCTTTATTGGTATCGATCGCTTTAGAGGTGTAAACCTCACCGATTGGCTTCAGCGCTGAACGGACGATTTCACCGGTTTTCGGCATTTTACGCACTGGGGAAGCCAGTGAGTAAACCACCAGGTCAATCTGACCCAGGTCTTCTTTGATAAGTTTGATCACTTCATCACGGCATTCGTCAGAGAACGCATCGCCGTTGATGCTTTTGGAGTACAGACCTTCACGCTTGGCCGCTTCGTCGAAAGCTGCAGAGTTATACCAGCCTGCGGAACCTGGTTTGGTATCCGTGCCCGGTTTTTCGAAAAATACGCCGATAGTGGCGGCACCGCTGCCAAAGGCGGCGGAAATTCTGGAAGCCAGACCGTAACCGGTGGAAGCACCGATCACCAGCACGCGAGACGGGCCGTTCTCGATTTTCCCGTTCTGCTTAACATACTCGATCTGCTTTTCCACGTTGACTTTGCAGCCAGTCGGATGGGTCGTTGTACAGATGAATCCACGAATTTTTGGTTTGATTATCATAATGATGGCTAATTAAGTTTGTATTTTCGCTGTCAAGTGCGCAATGACACCGTCTGTTCTGGCCTGCTTAACGCGATGGTTAACAAGCCCCCCACTACAATGGATCGCGACATTATACAGAAAAGGAACGCCAATACTGAATCTACCACTGATTTTAGACCTGACGCTGGCGCTACTCTGCGGATTTACGTTCCAGAACAATCTTCCAAAACGCGTCGATCAGCGGTTCATGCAGCCGCTTTTTCGGCGCGCAGACGCCAAGCTCGAACGGTGTTTTTTCGTCACTGCGCTCTAAAATCATCACGCGATTACGTACCGGCTCCGGGCTGTTTTCCAGCACCACTTCCGGCAGCAGCGCCACGCCACAGCCCAGCGCCACCATTGAGACCATCGCTTCGTGGCCACCTACCGTGGCGTAAATCGATGGGTTGCTGATTTTGTGACGGCGGAACCACAACTCGATGCGGCGGCGTACTGGACCTTGATCGGCCATGATAAACGGCACCGTTGACCAGTCCGGCTTATCGACCGATACCTGATTTCGCACCGGGCAGGGCAGGGCTGGGGCGATTAGCACGACCGTCAGATTTTCCAGCATCGAGAACGCCACCGCGCCAGGCAGCGTTTCTGGCTTACCAGCAATCGCCAGATCGGCTTCGCCAGTGACCACTTTGTCCATCGCATCGGCGGCGTCGCCGGTGGTGAGCTTAATTTCCACCGATGGATGCTCGGCGCGGAAACGGTCAAGGATTGGTGGCAGATGGCTGTAGGCGGCAGTTACCGAACAGAAGATATGCAGTTCGCCCGACAGCGACGGCCCTTGTTGATCGAGGGTGTGGCGTAACTGTTGGTACTGCAACAGCGTCTGTTGGGCAAACACGCGCAGCTCTTCACCTGCTTCGGTCAACGTAACCGTGCGGTTATCGCGCACAAAAAGTGGCTGCCCGAGATCTTCTTCCAGCCTCTGAATCTGCCGCGAGAGCGTGGAGGGGCTAACGTGCATTGCCCGCGCGCTGCGGCCAAAGTGACGACTTTCAGCCAAATGCAGGAACATTTTCAGATCGCGTAAATCCACAGACGAGCCTCCGATTTTCTACGTTGCATAAATTGCAATGTGACGTTGTGAATATATCAATTTCCGCAATAAATTTCCTGTTGTAATGTGGATTCAATCTCGCAAATACAAATCTGCGAACCGAATAATAAGCACCACAACACAACATCACGGAGTACACCATCATGGCTAACTACTTTAATACACTGAACCTGCGCCAGCAGCTGGCACAGCTGGGTAAATGTCGCTTTATGGGCCGCGACGAATTCGCCGATGGTGCGAGCTACCTTCAGGGTAAAAAAGTGGTCATCGTCGGCTGTGGCGCTCAGGGTCTGAACCAGGGCCTGAACATGCGTGACTCCGGTCTGGATATCTCCTACGCCCTGCGTAAAGAAGCGATTGCTGAGAAGCGTGCTTCCTGGCGTAAAGCGACCGAAAACGGCTTCAAAGTGGGTACCTACGAAGAGCTGATCCCGCAGGCTGATCTGGTTGTCAACCTGACTCCAGACAAGCAGCACTCCGACGTTGTACGTTCCGTACAGCCGTTGATGAAAGACGGTGCGGCGCTGGGCTATTCACACGGCTTCAACATCGTTGAAGTGGGCGAGCAGATCCGTAAAGACATCACCGTCGTGATGGTGGCACCGAAATGTCCGGGTACAGAAGTGCGTGAAGAGTACAAACGTGGCTTCGGTGTTCCGACGCTGATCGCCGTTCACCCGGAAAACGATCCGAAAGGCGAAGGCATGGCGATTGCTAAAGCCTGGGCTGCGGCTACTGGCGGTCACCGTGCGGGTGTGCTGGAGTCCTCCTTCGTTGCGGAAGTGAAATCTGATCTGATGGGTGAGCAGACTATCCTGTGCGGTATGCTGCAGGCCGGTTCTCTGCTGTGCTTCGATAAGCTGGTGGAAGAGGGTACTGACCCGGCATATGCTGAAAAACTGATTCAGTTCGGCTGGGAAACCATCACCGAAGCGCTGAAGCAGGGCGGCATCACCCTGATGATGGACCGTCTGTCTAACCCGGCGAAACTGCGTGCTTACGCGCTGTCCGAACAGCTGAAAGAGATCATGGCACCGCTGTTCCAGAAACACATGGATGACATCATCTCCGGTGAATTCTCTTCCGGTATGATGGCTGACTGGGCTAACGACGATAAGAAACTGCTGACCTGGCGTGAAGAGACCGGCAAAACCGCGTTCGAAACCGCTGCCCAGTTCGACGGTAAAATCGGCGAGCAGGAATACTTTGATAAAGGCGTTCTGATGATTGCGATGGTGAAAGCGGGCGTTGAGCTGGCGTTCGAAACTATGGTGGATTCCGGCATCATCGAAGAATCTGCTTACTACGAATCACTGCACGAACTGCCGCTGATCGCCAACACCATTGCCCGTAAGCGTCTGTACGAAATGAACGTGGTTATCTCTGATACCGCAGAATACGGCAACTACCTGTTCTCTTACGCTTGCGTACCGCTGCTGAAAGAGTTCATGACCACCCTGCAGACCGGCGACCTGGGCAAAGCGATTGCTGAAGGCGCGGTAGACAACGCGCAGCTGCGTGACGTGAACGATGCGATTCGCGGTCATGCTATCGAGAAAGTGGGCCAGAAACTGCGTGGCTACATGACCGATATGAAGCGCATTGCGGTCGCAGGATAATTCCTCATAGAGGAATGGCATATCAACAGCGCTTCGTAGGCCGGATAAGTGAAGCGCTATCCGGCAAAAAAAGCCCGGTGTTTAAACACCGGGCTTTCTATTAGTTACGGTACAGTACTTTAATGATGTGGTAACCGAACTGAGTGTGCAGCGGACCGGTTGGCTCCAGCACAGGGCAGGAAAAGACCACTTTGTCGAATGCCGGAACCATCTGGCCCTGACGGAATTCGCCCAAATCACCGCCGCGTTTGCCTGATGGGCAGATGGAGTGTTTTTTCGCCAGTTTGCCGAAGTCGGCGCCGTTTTTAATCTGCTCCAGAAGATCCAGTGCCAGTTTCTCTTCTTTAACAAGGATATGCACTGCTGCTGCTGTTTTTGCCATGATCGTGCCTTGAGTGGGGTGGTTAAGGCTGGCTATACTACCACGCTGTTATTCTCCCCTCCCGACTTTCATGAGTGACCCTTTATGCGTTTGAACCCCGGACAACAACAAGCCGTCGAATTCGTCACCGGACCTTGCCTGGTGCTGGCGGGAGCGGGTTCCGGCAAGACGCGTGTTATCACCAACAAAATTGCCCATCTGATCCGTGAATGTGGCTATCAGGCACGACATATTGCGGCAGTGACCTTTACCAATAAGGCTGCGCGCGAGATGAAAGAGCGCGTGGCACAAACGCTGGGTCGTAAAGAGGCGCGTGGGTTGATGATCTCCACCTTCCACACCCTGGGACTGGATATCATTAAGCGTGAATACGCGGCGTTGGGGATGAAGTCTAACTTCTCGTTGTTTGACGATACTGACCAGGTGGCCTTGCTTAAGGAACTGACCGAAGGGCTAATCGAAGACGATAAGCTTATTCTCCAGCAGCTGATCTCGACGATCTCCAACTGGAAAAACGATCTGATGACGCCAGCGCAGGCGGCAGCCAGCGCAAAGGGCGAGCGCGATCGTATTTTTGCCCACTGCTATGGTCTGTATGACGCGCATATGAAGGCGTGCAACGTCCTCGATTTTGACGATCTGATCCTGCTTCCCACGCTGCTGCTACAGCGCAATGAAGAAGTACGTGAGCGCTGGCAAAACAGAATCCGCTACCTGCTGGTGGATGAATATCAGGATACTAACACCAGCCAGTACGAGCTGGTGAAGTTGCTGGTAGGGAAACGTGCGCGCTTTACCGTCGTGGGTGATGACGATCAGTCGATCTACTCCTGGCGCGGCGCCCGTCCGCAGAACCTGGTACTGTTGAGCAAAGATTTTCCGGCTTTGCAGGTGGTGAAGCTGGAGCAAAACTACCGTTCATCTGGTCGCATCCTTAAGGCGGCGAACATCCTCATTGCGAACAATCCACACGTCTTTGAAAAGCGGCTCTTTTCCGAGCTGGGTTACGGTGCTGAGCTGAAGGTACTAAGTGCCAATAATGAAGAGCACGAAGCGGAACGCGTGACCGGGGAATTAATTGCCCATCACTTTGTGAACAAGACTCAATATAAAGACTACGCCATCCTGTATCGCGGCAACCATCAGTCACGCGTGTTCGAAAAGTTTCTAATGCAGAACCGTATCCCGTACAAAATTTCCGGCGGAACATCGTTCTTCTCGCGTCCGGAAATTAAAGATCTGCTGGCCTACCTGCGTGTGCTGAGCAACCCGGATGACGACAGCGCATTTTTGCGCATCGTAAACACGCCAAAGCGTGAAATCGGTCCGGCTACGCTGCAAAAGTTGGGTGAATGGGCGATGACGCGTAATAAAAGCCTGTTTACCGCCAGCTTTGATATGGGGCTTAGCCAGACACTGACCGGGCGCGGGTATGACTCTCTGACCCGCTTTACGCACTGGCTGGGTGAAATTCAGCGCCTGGCGGAGCGCGAACCGGTTGCCGCTGTGCGCGATCTTATTCACGGTATTGATTACGAATCCTGGCTGTATGAAACCTCGCCGAGCCCGAAAGCGGCTGAAATGCGTATGAAAAACGTCAATACGCTGTTCAGCTGGATGACGGAGATGCTGGAAGGCAGTGAGCTGGAAGAGCCAATGACCCTGACCCAGGTCGTTACCCGCTTTACTCTGCGCGACATGATGGAACGTGGAGAGAGTGAAGAAGAGCTGGACCAGGTGCAATTGATGACGCTGCATGCCTCCAAAGGGCTGGAGTTCCCGTACGTGTTTATGGTGGGAATGGAAGAAGGATTTTTGCCGCACCAGAGCAGTATCGATGAAGACAATATCGACGAAGAACGTCGTCTGGCTTACGTAGGGATTACGCGTGCACAGAAAGAACTCATCTTCACGCTGTGTAAAGAGCGTCGTCAGTACGGTGAGCTGGTGCGTCCGGAACCGAGTCGTTTCCTGCTGGAGCTGCCACAGGATGACGTTATCTGGGAGCAAGAGCGTAAAGTGGTGAGCGCTGAGGAGCGGATGCAAAAAGGGCAGGCCAGCATCGCTAATATTCGGGCAATGATGGCGAAAGCCAAAGCGAAGTAGGTATTTTGTAGGCGGATACGTGTAAACGCGCGCTATCCGGCAACCAACATCTAATGAACGTCCAGTGGCCAGTGGACATAGCTTTGCCACTGACTTTCCTGATCGATTAACTCTTTACCCAGCGGATGATGTTCCAGCCAGCCTTCTGGTAGCGTGACCGTCAGGTGCTCGTTTCTTGCATCCATTTGAATTTCCGGCACAAGATCGTCACGGCGACGGCTGGCGAAGATGATCGCCAAACGGAGCAAACGGCAAAGATGCTCTGCGATGCGCGGTGGCACTGCGTTTTGCTGGTGGAGCGAAGAGAGATCGACGGGATTGGTCTGGTTGAGTAACAGCGTTGCTAGCAGTTTCTTTTGCGCAGGGGTAAAACCCGGGAGATCGAGATTGCGCACCAGATAAGCGGCATGCTGTGGTGCCTGTTTAAAATCAACGCTTAGGCCAATTTCATGCAGCTGACAGGCACTAATCAGTAGTTCGCGGCTAATCGGTTCAAGATGCCACTTTTTTTCTACCTGATCGAGAAATTTAGTCGCTAAATTAGCAACGCGATGTGCTTGCTCTGTATCGACCATAAAGCGACGCTGGATATTGCGTAATGTGCGGCTACGAATATCCTGATCCACCGCCAGGTGCAGCATACCGTAGACCAGACCTTCACGTAATGCGCCGCCGGCCAGGGTCATGCATTGAATGTTCAGTTCGGTGAAAATAGCAATCAGAATGGCCAGCCCGCTGGGGAAAACCAGCGCACGTTCCAGCGTTAACCCTTCGATTTCCAGCTCTTCCAGACGACCGCAGTGAATGGCGCGCTGCTTGAGCTGCTGAAGTTTGGCCAGCGTAATGCGCTCATCCATGCCCTGCGCCATCATGATTTCCTGCAACGCCTGGACGGTACCAGAGGCACCAACGCAAACTTTCCAGCCATGAAAACGCAGTTTGTCGGCGACCGGGCGCAGAACTTCACGTGCGGCCTTCTCTGCCTCGTCAAAGTTTTCCTGTGCCAGATTACGATCGGTAAAATAGCGTTCGAGCCAGGTGACGCAGCCCATCGACAGGCTGAACAGAGAGGTGGTTTGTGCGCCGGAACCGGTGACTAATTCAGTGCTGGCGCCACCAATATCCACAACCAGACGCTGATCGGCACCGCCGGTTGTGTGGGCTACACCTTGATAAATCAGTCGCGCTTCTTCTTCACCGCTAATTACCTGGACAGGGCAGCCAAGGATCTCTTGCGCTTTGGCAATAAACACATCGGCATTTACGGCGATGCGTAATGTTGCCGTGGCGACCACGCGGATTTGTGGATGCGGAATATCCTGCAGACGTTCTGCAAACAAGCGCAAGCATTGCCAGCCGCGCTCCATCGCTTCAACAGAGAGCTCGTTGTCACCGTTGAGTCCAGCGGCCAGACGCACTTTGCGTTTGATACGCGTGAGCGTCTGGATGCTTCCTGCCACCTCGCGTACAACCAGCATATGAAAACTATTCGAGCCGAGATCGATTGCCGCATACAGCGAAGTAGAATTCATACACTTCATCCTTCAACCTGTATCTGTGTTGGCTGCGTTCTCTCACCCGAATAACTTACTAAAGTAAGCTCATCGGGATTCGTTTTCTTGCCGCCTTGATACAGGCTGAATGATTTTGTGTATGGCATAACTTTTCTTAACCTGAACGACGACGATTACGCGGAGCACCACCGGTACGGCGTGGGCCATTGCCTGTACGCGGGCGCGTTAAGCGCAACGGCTTCGGCAGATCGGTCATCAGCGCATCCGGGTTATATTTGCTTACCGGAATCGAGTGGCCGATATAGGTCTCGATTGCGGGTAAATTCAGCGCGTACTCTTCACAGGCCAGGCTGATAGAGTGACCGCTTGCGCCAGCACGTCCGGTACGACCGATTCGGTGAACGTAATCTTCACAGTCATCCGGCAGGTCATAGTTAAATACGTGCGTTACAGCTGGAATATGCAGGCCACGCGCAGCGACATCCGTCGCAACGAGAATGTCGAGATCGCCACGGGTGAACTCATCAAGAATACGCAGACGTTTTTTCTGTGCTACGTCACCGGTCAGCAGACCGACGCGATGACCGTCCGCAGCAAGGCTGCCCCAGATATCTTCACAACGATGCTTGGTGTTAGCAAAAACAATGGCGCGATCTGGCCACTCTTCTTCAATCAGCGTTTGCAGCAAACGCATTTTCTCTTCGTTGGAAGGGTAGAAGAGCTCTTCTTTAATGCGGTGGCCTGTTTTCTGTTCCGGTTCGACTTCAACGTACTCAGCGTTATTCATCTGTTCGAACGCCAGTTCGCGAACGCGGTATGAGAGGGTTGCAGAAAACAGCATGTTCAGACGTTGGGTGGTTGGCGGCATACGACGGAACAGCCAACGGATATCTTTAATAAAGCCCAGATCGTACATACGATCGGCTTCATCCAGCACCACGACCTGAATCGCGCCCAGATTAATGTGGTTCTGTTTTGCATAGTCGATGAGACGACCGGTTGTGCCGATAAGAATATCGACGCCGCTTTCCAGCACTTTCAGTTGTTTATCATAACCGTCGCCGCCATACGCCAGGCCTAATTTCAGACCCGTGGTCTGTGCCAGCGGCTCGGCATCGGCGTGGATCTGCACGGCTAACTCACGCGTTGGCGCCATAATTAACGCACGCGGTTGGTTCACCTTGCGATCGGCAATCGCGGGATGAGAGAGAAGATAATGAAACGTTGACGTCAGGAACGCCATCGTTTTTCCGGTACCGGTTTGCGCCTGCCCGGCAACATCACGACCAGCCAGCGTTAGCGGCAGCGCGAGGGCCTGAATGGGCGTGCAGTTATGAAAGCCTTTGTTTTCAAGGGCTTCTATCACCTTTGGGTGCAGGGCGAAGTCGGAAAACTTCTGTTCTGTTAAATGTGTTTTGCTCATAGTGTGGTAGAATATCAGCTTACTATTGCTTTACGAAAGCGTATCCGGTGAAATAAAGTCAACCTTTAGTTGGTTAATGCTACATCAACACGTCGTTGATTAATGCTACACCAATGCACCAGGCTTATTCCTGTGGAGTTATTATGAGCGATAAAATTATTCACCTGACTGACGACAGTTTTGACACGGATGTACTCAAAGCGGACGGAGCAATCCTCGTTGATTTCTGGGCAGAGTGGTGCGGTCCGTGCAAAATGATCGCTCCGATTCTGGATGAAATCGCTGACGAATATCAGGGCAAACTGACGGTTGCTAAACTGAACATTGACCAAAACCCAGGCACCGCGCCGAAGTATGGTATCCGTGGCATCCCGACCCTGCTGCTGTTTAAAAACGGTGAAGTTGCGGCGACGAAAGTCGGCGCGCTGTCCAAAGGTCAGTTGAAAGAATTCCTCGACGCTAATTTAGCGTAAGGAAGTCTCATGATCGGGCGACCCTACTTCGAAATGATTCGGATGACTGGACGCCCGACTTGAGTCGTGCTAAGTTAGTGTTGACTTCGTATTAAACATACCTTATTAAGTTTGAATCTAGTTATATCCAATACTTCCCGTTGTTTCTCGCGCGAGAAGTGGACAGATTCCTGGCTTGTCACTCAATCCGTCTTGTCGTTTCAGTTCTGCGTACTTTCCTGTGACCAGACAGCGAACAGACATGAGTTGATGGCCGTAAACAGGCATGGATGACCCTGCCATACCATTCACAACATTAAGTTCGAGATTTACCCCAAGTTTAAGAACTCACACCATTATGAATCTTACCGAATTAAAGAATACGCCGGTTTCTGAGCTGATCACTCTCGGCGAAAATATGGGCCTTGAAAACCTGGCTCGTATGCGCAAGCAGGACATTATTTTTGCCATCCTGAAGCAGCACGCAAAGAGTGGCGAAGATATCTTTGGTGACGGTGTGCTGGAGATATTGCAGGATGGATTTGGTTTCCTCCGCTCTGCAGACAGCTCCTACCTCGCCGGTCCTGATGACATCTACGTTTCTCCCAGCCAAATCCGCCGTTTCAACCTCCGCACTGGTGATACCATTTCTGGTAAGATTCGCCCGCCGAAAGAAGGTGAACGCTACTTTGCGCTGTTGAAAGTTAACGAAGTTAACTACGACAAACCAGAAAACGCCCGTAACAAAATCCTCTTTGAGAACTTAACGCCGCTGCACGCAAACTCTCGTCTGCGTATGGAACGTGGTAACGGTTCTACTGAAGACTTAACGGCGCGTGTACTGGATCTGGCATCGCCGATCGGTCGTGGCCAACGTGGTCTGATTGTTGCTCCGCCGAAAGCGGGTAAAACCATGCTGCTGCAGAACATCGCGCAGAGCATTGCATACAATCATCCTGACTGCGTGCTGATGGTGCTGCTGATTGACGAACGTCCGGAAGAAGTTACCGAGATGCAGCGTCTGGTGAAAGGTGAAGTGGTTGCCTCTACCTTTGACGAACCAGCCTCCCGTCACGTTCAGGTTGCGGAAATGGTTATCGAGAAGGCGAAACGTCTGGTTGAACACAAGAAAGACGTTATCATTCTGCTTGACTCCATCACCCGTCTGGCGCGTGCATATAACACCGTGGTTCCGGCTTCCGGTAAAGTACTGACCGGTGGTGTGGACGCCAACGCCCTGCATCGTCCTAAGCGTTTCTTTGGTGCTGCACGTAACGTGGAAGAGGGCGGTAGCCTGACCATCATCGCGACTGCGCTGATTGATACCGGCTCTAAAATGGATGAAGTTATCTACGAAGAGTTTAAAGGTACCGGCAACATGGAACTGCATCTCTCTCGTAAGATTGCTGAAAAACGCGTCTTCCCGGCTATCGACTACAACCGTTCCGGTACCCGTAAAGAAGAGCTGCTCACCACCCAGGAAGAGCTGCAGAAAATGTGGATCCTGCGCAAAATCATCCATCCGATGGGTGAAATCGACGCAATGGAATTCCTCATTAACAAACTGGCGATGACCAAGACCAATGACGACTTCTTCGATATGATGAAGCGTTCCTGATTCGGGCATCATCTGAAAACGCCACGTTTTTACGTGGCGTTTTGCTTTTGTGGATGTAATCTTAACGACACAATAATAATAATCCGGTATGACATACCGCCTGGCGACGAAGGGTTGTAATTCGTATTTTGTGGTTAATAATCATACAGAACCACCTGATATGGAATCGGGTTTCTCTTCTGAATAATCGCCTGGATGGTTATACTTCATATATTGATATTCTTTGAGAGTATGTATAGTGAATTTACTGACAGCAAGTACTGATCTCATCAGTATTTTTTTATTCACAACGCTGTTTCTTTTCTTTGCCCGTAAGGTTGCGAAAAAGATAGGATTGGTGGATAAACCCAACTTCCGCAAACGTCATCAGGGACTGATTCCGTTGGTTGGGGGGATTTCGGTTTACGCAGGCATTTGCTTTACGTTCCTCATCGCCGATTATTATATCCCGCATGCAACTCTCTACCTGGCTTGTGCTGGTGTACTGGTATTTATCGGTGCACTGGACGACCGCTTTGATATCAGTGTAAAAATCCGTGCGACCATCCAGGCTATCATCGGCATCATTATGATGGCGGTAGGTAAGCTCTATCTGTTGAGCCTTGGGTTCATTTTTGGCCCTTGGGAGATGGTGCTCGGTCCTTTTGGCTATTTCCTTACCCTTTTCGCCGTTTGGGCTGCAATTAACGCCTTTAACATGGTGGATGGGATTGATGGTCTGTTAGGCGGGCTATCCAGCGTATCATTCGCCGCAATGGGGCTTATCTTGTGGTTTGACGGCCAGACAAGCCTGGCTATCTGGTGTTTTGCCATGATCGCCGCCATTCTGCCTTACATCATGCTGAACCTGGGTATTCTCGGACGGCGCTATAAGGTCTTTATGGGCGATGCGGGGAGTACGCTGATTGGCTTTACGGTCATCTGGATCCTGCTGGAGACCACTCAAGGTAAAACGCATCCTATTAGTCCGGTCACCGCACTGTGGATTATTGCTATTCCGTTAATGGATATGGTGGCGATCATGTATCGTCGTTTACGTAAAGGCATGAGCCCTTTCTCCCCGGACCGTCAACATATTCACCATTTAATCATGCGTGCCGGGTTTACCTCCCGACAGGCTTTTGTCCTGATTACGCTGGCTGCTGCGATCCTGGCTTCTATCGGCGTGTTGGCTGAATATTCTCGGGTCGTTCCGGAATGGGTGATGCTGGTGCTCTTTTTACTGGCATTTGTCTTGTACGACTATTGTATTAAACGTGCCTGGAAGGTAGCGAGATTTATCAAACGCTGGAAGCGCAAGTTGCGTAGAAACCGTGACAGTAAACCAAACTTAACCAAATAAATTGAGGGTACGATGACACAACCATTACCGGGGGAACATGCCATGAGCGCTGAAAATGAACTGGACATCCGTGGGTTGTTTCGTACTTTGTGGACAGGGAAGGTGTGGATCGTCGGTATGGCTCTCGCTTTCGCGTTAGTCGCTCTCGCCTATACGTTTTTTGCTCGTCAGGAGTGGAGCGCGACGGCGATTTCAGACAGGCCAACGGTTAATATGTTGGGCGGCTATTACTCTCAGCAGCAGTTCTTACGTAACCTGGACATCAAGGCCAGTCTTGCATCTGCGGATCAGCCGTCAGTGATGGATGAGGCCTATAAAGAATTTATCATGCAGCTTGCCTCATGGGATACGCGCCGTGAATTCTGGCAGCAGACTGATTATTACAAGCAACGTATGGTGGGTAACAGTAAAGCCGATGCGGCGATGCTGGATGAACTGATTAATAACATTCAGTTTATGCCCGGCGATGCGGTTCGTAATACCAATGACAGCGTGAAGCTGATTGCCGAAACGGCACCTGATGCCAACAATCTGTTGCGTCAGTACGTCGCGTTTGCCAGTCAGCGTGCAGCGCGTCATCTGAACGACGAGTTAAAGGGAGCCTGGGCTGCGCGCACTGTGCAAATGAAGGCGCAGGTTAAACGCCAGGAAGAAGTGGCGAAATCGATTTTCTCTCGCCGAGTTCACAACATTGAGCAGGCTCTCAAAATTGCTGAACAGCATAATATTTCGCGTACTTCCACTGACGTTCCGGCTGAAGAGCTACCCGATTCTGAACTGTTTTTGCTTGGACGTCCTATGCTGCAGGCACGACTCGAAAACCTGCAATCTGTTGGTCCCGATTTCGATCTGGACTACTTCCAAAACCGAGCCATGCTTAACACACTGAACGTTGGGCCAACTCTGGATCCGCGTTTTCAGACCTATCGTTATTTGCGTACGCCGGAGGAACCGGTAAAACGTGACAGCCCTCGTCGTGCCTTCCTGATGATTATGTGGGGCATCGTTGGGGCTCTGATCGGTGCCGGTGTCGCGTTAACCCGTCGCCGCACGATTTAGCAATATCGTTGCAGTGAGGGGCTGGGCCCTCACTGCCAATCCGAAGAGAATCGATGTGAAAGTACTGACTGTATTTGGCACGCGACCGGAGGCCATAAAAATGGCACCTCTGGTTCATGCGCTGGCAAAAGATCCTGATTTTGAGGCAAAAGTTTGCGTCACGGCGCAGCATCGGGAGATGCTCGATCAGGTGTTGAACCTCTTTTCCATTGTACCTGACTACGATCTCAATATTATGCAGCCAGGTCAGGGACTAACAGAAATTACCTGCCGAATACTGGAAGGATTAAAGCCAATTCTGGCTGATTTTAAACCTGACGTTGTGTTAGTTCACGGCGATACCACAACCACCATTGCTACTAGCCTGGCCGCGTTCTATCAGCGCATCCCGGTAGGGCATGTGGAGGCAGGCTTACGTACAGGCGATCTCTACTCTCCCTGGCCGGAAGAGGCGAACCGTACGCTGACCGGGCATCTGGCGATGTATCATTTTGCACCAACAGAAAACTCGCGCCAAAACCTGTTACGAGAAAACATTTCTGATAGCCGTATCTTCGTTACAGGTAATACGGTTATTGATGCGTTGATCTGGGTACGCGATCGCGTACTGGCGAGCGATGCATTGCGAGCTGAACTGGCAGAGCATTACCCATTCCTGAACTCGGATAAAAAGATGATACTGGTGACCGGTCATCGTCGGGAAAGCTTCGGTCGCGGTTTTGAACACATTTGCCATGCGCTGGCGGAAATTGCTGCGGCCAATCAGAACGTACAGATTGTCTATCCGGTGCACCTGAATCCTAACGTCAGCGAACCGGTTAATCGCATTCTGGGTCACGTTGAAAACGTCATCCTGATTGAACCGCAGGATTACATGCCGTTTGTCTGGCTGATGAATCACGCCTGGCTGATCCTTACCGACTCTGGCGGGATTCAGGAAGAAGCCCCATCTCTGGGGAAACCGGTTCTGGTGATGCGCGAAACGACGGAACGTCCGGAAGCGATTACTGCAGGCACAGTACGTCTGGTAGGGACCGACCCGCAGCGTATTGTCGAAGAAGTCACGCGTTTGCTGCATGACGACAATGAATATCAGACCATGAGCCGCGCCCATAATCCGTATGGTGATGGGCAGGCATGTGGCCGCATTTTACACGCGTTAAAAAATAATCGGATATCTCTATGAGTTTTACGACCATTTCTGTCATTGGGCTGGGTTATATCGGACTGCCGACGGCGGCTGCCTTTGCTTCCCGTCAAAAGCATGTGATTGGCGTAGATGTAAATCAACACGCGGTGGATACCATTAATCGCGGTGAAATTCATATCGTTGAGCCAGATTTGGGCGCAGTGGTGAAAACGGCGGTCGAAAATGGATTTCTGCGTGCGACCACAACCCCTGTAGATGCGGATGCCTATCTGATTGCTGTGCCTACTCCGTTTAAGGGGGAGCACGAACCCGATATGGTTTATGTGGAAGCCGCAGCCAAGTCTCTTGCACCGGTGCTGAAAAAAGGCGCGTTGGTGATCCTTGAATCGACATCGCCTGTCGGGGCCACTGAACAGATGGCCACATGGCTGGCTGAAATGCGTCCTGACCTGACTTTCCCGCAGCAAGTCGGTGAACACGCGGACGTTAACATTGCTTATTGCCCAGAGCGCGTGCTGCCGGGCCAGGTGATGGTTGAACTGATTAAAAACGACCGCGTGATTGGGGGAATGACCTCCGTCTGTTCCGCGCGTGCTAGCGAACTGTACAACATTTTCCTTGAGGGCGAATGTGTCGTGACCAACGCCCGTACGGCGGAAATGTGCAAACTGACTGAAAATAGCTTCCGTGACGTCAATATCGCCTTCGCCAATGAGCTGTCGCTGATTTGCGCCGATCAGGGGATCAACGTCTGGGAACTGATTCGACTGGCAAATCGCCATCCGCGCGTGAATATTTTGCAACCGGGTCCGGGGGTTGGCGGGCACTGTATCGCGGTTGATCCGTGGTTTATCGTGGCGCAGAACCCGCAGCAGGCGAAATTGATTCGCACCGCGCGTGAGGTAAACGACGGAAAGCCTCATTGGGTGGTTGATCAGGTAAAAGCTGCCGTGGCCGACTGTCTGGCGGATACCAATAAACGGGCCAGCGAAGTGAAAATTGCCTGTTTTGGTCTGGCATTTAAACCGAATATTGATGACTTACGTGAAAGCCCGGCGATGGGAATTGCGCAAAGCATCGCGCATTGGCACAAAGGCGAAACATTGGTGGTGGAACCGAACATCCATCAACTGCCGAAAAAACTGGACGGTCTGTGCCAACTGGCAGCGCTGGACGATGCCCTGGCAAGCGCCGATGTGCTGGTCTTGCTGGTCGACCATAATGAATTTAAAGCCATTAAAGGCGATGCGGTTCACCAGCAATATATCGTTGATACCAAAGGGGTCTGGCGGTGAAAATCCGCGCCAGTATTGAGCCGCTTAGCTGGGAAAATACGTTCTTTGGCGTGAATAGCGCCATTGTGCGTTTTGACCAACACGCGCCGGTTCTGACTGCGGATGTGTTGCAGCCCTGGTCGCGGGTACAGGCAAAAATTCCTGCCGCCAATATCCATGAATTAGATGCCCTGCAACAGTTGGGCTTCTCACTGGTTGAAGGTGAAGTGGATTTTGTGCTGCCGGTGACGTGTGCGCATGGCGACCCCGGTGCGCAGGTCGCACAAACTACGGATATCCCTGCATTACGCCAACTGGCAGGACAGGCGTTCGCGCAAAGTCGTTTTCGCGCCCCGTGGTATGCCGCAGATGCCAGCGCGCGTTTTTACGCGCAGTGGATTGAAAACGCGGTGCTGGGGACGTTCGATCATCAATGCCTCGTTTTTCGTACACCGGTTGGTGATATTCGTGGCTATGTCTCGTTGCGTGAACTGAATGCGACCGAGGCGCGAATTGGCCTGATGGCCGGGCGTGGGGCGGGAGCAGAACTGATGCAGGCTGCCCTTTGCTGGGCGCAGGCTCGCGGTAAAACAACATTGCGCGTGGCGACCCAAATGGGCAATACCGCCGCGCTTAAACGCTATATACACAGTGGTGCGAATGTGGAAAGCACCGCGTATTGGTTATACAGGTGACACGATGATTCCATTTAACGCACCGCCGGTGGTGGGCACTGAACTCGATTACATGCAGTCTGCGATGAACAGCGGCAAGCTGTGTGGCGACGGTGGTTTTACCCGTCGCTGCCAACAGTGGCTGGAACAGCATTTTGGCAGCGAGAAAGTATTGCTGACGCCTTCCTGCACAGCATCGCTTGAGATGGCGGCATTGCTGCTGGATATCCAGCCTGACGATGAAGTCATTATGCCGAGCTATACGTTTGTCTCCACGGCCAATGCTTTCGTGCTGCGCGGTGCGAAAATTGTCTTTGTTGATATCCGCCCGGATACCATGAACATTGACGAAACGCTGATTGAAGCGGCGATCACCGACAAGACCCGCGCTATCGTTCCGGTGCATTACGCGGGCGTAGCCTGTGAAATGGATACCATCATGGCGCTGGCGACCAAACATAACCTGTTTGTCGTGGAAGATGCGGCCCAGGGCGTCATGTCGACTTACAAAGGTCGGGCGCTGGGGACGATTGGTCACATCGGTTGCTTTAGCTTCCATGAGACCAAAAACTATACCGCAGGCGGTGAAGGTGGTGCGACGCTGATTAATGATAAAAAATTAGTCGAACGTGCAGAGATCATCCGTGAAAAAGGAACTAACCGCAGCCAGTTTTTCCGCGGTCAGGTGGATAAGTATGCCTGGCGTGATATTGGCTCCAGCTATCTGATGTCCGATCTGCAGGCTGCCTATCTGTGGGCGCAACTGGAAGCGGCTGACCGTATTAACCAGCAGCGTCTGGCGCTGTGGCAGAACTACTATGATGCTCTCGAACCGCTGGCGCGTGCCGGACGTATCGAGCTACCTTCTGTCCCGGACGGCTGCGTGCAAAACGCCCATATGTTTTATATCAAGCTGCGCGATATCGACGATCGCACGGCGTTGATTAACTTCTTGAAAGAAGCTGAAATTATGGCGGTGTTCCACTATATCCCGCTACATGATTGTCCGGCTGGCGATAAATTCGGCGTATTTGCCGGTGTTGATCGTTTCACCACTAAAGAGAGCGAGCGTCTGCTGCGCTTGCCGCTGTTTTACAACCTGTCGCCAGTAAACCAGCGAACGGTCATTTCGACCTTACTCAACTACTTCGCCTGATATGTCGCTTGCTAAAGCGTCCTTATGGACGGCAGCCAGTACGCTGGTAAAAATTGGTGCAGGATTGCTGGTCGTGAAGCTGCTGGCGGTGTCGTTTGGCCCGGCAGGTGTGGGGCAGGCGGGTAACTTCCGCCAGATGGTCACCGTGCTTGGTGTCCTGGCGGGGGCCGGCATTTTCAACGGCGTCACGAAATATGTTGCGCAGCACCATGACGATCCGACCCAGCTCCGTAAGGTAGTCGGTACATCTTCCGCGATGGTGCTCGGATTCTCTACGCTGATGGCGGTGATTTTTCTGCTGGCGGCCGCGCCAATCAGTCAGGGATTGTTTGGCCATACTCATTATCAGGGGCTGGTAAGACTGGTTGCGCTGGTGCAGATGGGTATTGCCTGGGCGAACCTGCTGCTGGCGTTGATGAAGGGCTTTCGCGATGCGGCGGGTAACGCGCTGTCGCTGATTGTGGGTAGCCTGGTGGGCGTAGTGGCTTATTATGGCTGTTATCGCCAGGGAGGGTATGAAGGCGCTTTGCTGGGTCTGGCGTTAGTGCCCGCGTTGGTCGTTATCCCCGCCGCTATTATGCTGATTAAGCGTGGGGCAATTCCCCTGCATTACCTGAAACCCTCGTGGGATAACGGTCTGGCTGGACAGCTAAGCAAGTTTACCCTGATGGCGCTGATTACCTCCGTAACGCTGCCTGTGGCATACGTGATGATGCGAAACCTGCTGGCGGCGCAGTACAGTTGGGATGATGTGGGGATTTGGCAGGGAGTAAGCAGTATCTCTGATGCTTATCTGCAATTCATTACCGCCTCATTCAGCGTTTACTTGCTTCCGACGTTGTCTCGACTGACCGAAAAACGCGACATTACGCGCGAGGTGGTTAAGTCGCTGAAGTTCGTGTTACCGGCGGTTGCCGCTGCGAGCTTTACTGTTTGGTTGCTGCGTGATTTTGCGATCTGGCTGCTTTTCTCCGCAAAATTCACCGCCATGCGCGATCTGTTTGCCTGGCAACTGGTCGGCGATGTACTGAAAGTAGGGGCGTATGTCTTTGGGTATCTGGTGATCGCGAAAGCATCGCTGCGGTTTTATATTTTGGCTGAAATTAGCCAGTTCATGTTATTGACGGTGTTTGCTCACTGGCTGATCCCTGCACACGGTGCGCTGGGAGCGGCACAGGCTTATATGGCAACGTACATCGTCTATTTTTCTCTTTGTTGTGGCGTGTTTTTACTCTGGCGTAGGCGGGCATGACTGTACTGATTCACGTTCTGGGATCGGATATCCCTCACCATAACCAAACCGTGCTGCGGTTTTTCAACGACTCGCTGGCTGCGACGAGCGAGCATGCGCGCACGTTTATGGTTGCCGGTCAGGATGCGGGACTCAGTGAGAGCTGCCCGGCGTTATCGCTAAGCTTCTACAGCGGGAAAAAGGCGCTTGCTGACGCTGTGATCGCGAAAGCAAAAGCGGATCGCCAGCAGCGATTCTTCTTCCACGGTCAGTTCAACACCAGCCTGTGGCTGGCGCTGCTGAGTGGCGGGATTAAACCGGCGCAGTTTTACTGGCATATCTGGGGCGCTGATTTATACGAAGTCTCCAGTGGGCTGAAATTCCGCCTGTTTTACCCGATTCGCCGCATGGCACAGAATCGTGTGGGCTGCGTGTTTGCCACACGGGGCGATTTACGTTATTTCGCCGAGCAACATCCCCGTGTGCGGGGTGAGTTGCTCTATTTCCCAACGCGAATGGACCCTTCACTCAATAACATGAGCAATGATTGCCAGCGCAGCGGCAAGATGACGGTGCTGGTTGGCAACTCTGGCGGTCGCAGCAATGAGCATGTTGCCGCGCTTCGCGCCGTCCATCAGCAGTTTGGCGACACGGTGAATGTGATTGTGCCGATGGGTTATCCCGCCAATAATACGGCCTATATCGATGAGGTTCGTCAGGCCGGTCTGGCGTTATTTAGCGCTGACAATCTGCAAATTTTGAGTGAAAAGCTGGAATTTGATGCCTATCTAACATTATTGCGGCAGTGTGATTTGGGTTACTTTATTTTTGCCCGTCAACAGGGAATCGGTACCCTGTGTTTGCTGATCCAGGCGGGTATCCCATGCGTGCTCAACCGTGAAAATCCCTTCTGGCAGGATATGGTGGAACAAAATCTTCCGGTGTTATTTACCACTGATGATCTCAATGAAGGCGTCGTACGTGAAGCGCAGCGCCAGTTGGCATCGGTAGATAAAAATACTATTACCTTCTTTAGCCCGAATTATCTGCAGCCGTGGCACAACGCGCTGCGCATTGCTTCAGGAGAAACCGTATGAGCCTGATGCAATTCAGCGGTCTTCTGGTGGTCTGGCTGCTCTCCACCTTGTTTATCGCCACGCTGACCTGGTTTGAGTTCCGCCGCGTGCGTTTTAACTTCAATGTTTTCTTCTCATTGTTGTTCTTGCTGACGTTCTTCTTCGGATTCCCGTTAACCAGCATCCTGGTGTTCCGCTTTGATGTGGCAGTGGCTCCGCCGGAGATCCTTCTACAGGCCTTGCTGTCAGCCGCCTGTTTCTATGCCGTCTACTACGTGACGTATAAAACGCGCTTGCGCAAACGAGTAGATGATAAGCCGCGCAGGCCGCTGTTTACCATCAATCGCGTTGAAGCCCATTTGACCTGGGTTATCCTGATGGCGATTGCGCTGGTGAGCGTGGGCATCTTCTTTATGCACAACGGATTCCTGCTGTTCAGACTGCAATCCTATAGCCAGATTTTTTCCAGTGAAGTCTCTGGCGTCGCTCTGAAGCGTTTCTTCTACTTCTTCATTCCGGCAATGCTGGTGGTTTATTTCTTACGTCAGGACAGCAAAGCGTGGGTGTTCTTCCTGGTGAGTACCGTCACGTTTGGTTTGCTGACCTATATGATTGTGGGTGGGACGCGGGCCAATATCATTATCGCGTTTGCCATCTTCTTGTTTATCGGCATTATTCGCGGCTGGATTTCGCTGTGGATGTTGGCCGCTGCAGGCGTGTTGGGCATTGTCGGGATGTTCTGGCTGGCGTTGAAGCGCTACGGAATGAGCGTTAGCGGCGATGAGGCGTTCTATACGTTCCTGTACCTTACGCGCGACACCTTCTCGCCGTGGGAGAACCTGGCGCTGTTGTTGCAGAATTACCACAATATTGAGTTCCAGGGGCTGACGCCGATCGTCCGTGACTTCTACGTCTTTATCCCCTCCTGGCTGTGGCCTGGGCGGCCGAGTATTGTACTCAACTCAGCGAACTACTTTACCTGGGAAGTGTTGAACAACCACTCAGGACTGGCGATTTCGCCGACGTTAATTGGTTCACTGGTGGTGATGGGCGGGGCGCTGTTTATACCATTAGGCGCGATTGTTGTTGGGCTCATCATCAAGTGGTTCGACTGGCTGTATGAGCTAGGTAACCGAGAAACCAATCGATATAAGGCGGCGATTTTGCACAGTTTCTGTTTTGGCGCCATTTTCAATATGATTGTGTTGGCACGTGAAGGGCTGGATTCGTTTGTCTCACGAGTGGTCTTTTTCCTCGTGATTTTCGGCGTTTGCCTACTGGTGGCAAAACTGCTGTTCTGGCTATTCGATAGCGCGGGACTCATCCATAAACGAATTAAATCGCTGCCCCGTACACAGATTGAAGGATCGTAATGACAGATAACACAACTGCGCCGCTGTATTCGTTGCGCGGATTACAACTGATTGGCTGGCGCGATATGCAACATGCGCTGAATTACCTGTTTGCCGAAGGACACCTCAGGTCAGGAACGCTGGTGGCTATCAACGCTGAGAAGATGCTGACAGCAGAAGATAACCCTGAAGTGAGGGAGCTGATCAACGCCGCGGAGTTCAAATATGCGGATGGAATTAGCGTGGTGCGTTCGGTGCGCAAAAAATTCCCGCAGGCACAGGTTTCACGCGTGGCCGGAGCTGACCTTTGGGAAGCGCTGATGGCGCGAGCCGGGCAAAACGGAACGCCTGTTTTCCTGGTTGGTGGCAAGCCTGAAGTTCTGGCGCAAACAGAAGCAAAACTACGTGCGCAGTGGCGCGTGAACATTGTGGGTAGTCAGGACGGTTATTTTGCCCCAGAGCAGCGTCAGGCGTTGTTTGAGCGTATTCACGCCAGCGGTGCGCAAATTGTGACGGTGGCGATGGGTTCGCCAAAACAAGAGATCTTTATGCGTGATTGCCGCAAGACTCACCCTGACGCGCTGTATATGGGCGTAGGGGGCACCTACGACGTCTTTACCGGTCACGTTAAGCGTGCGCCTAAAATCTGGCAAAATCTGGGGCTGGAGTGGCTGTATCGCTTATTGTCGCAGCCGAGCCGTATTACTCGACAACTTCGCTTATTACGCTATCTCCGTTGGCACTATACCGGCAACCTCTGACGCCCTTTCTCCTCTGGTAAGTAGCGTGATCTGCTAATTACGCTACTTATTCACAACATTATCGCTGCTTTCTCGTACAATCTATTTATTTTTTGAATGCTTTAATTGCCATTTAAGCGATTTTAGGAAACCATTCGCAACAATCATTGCAGTGCCATGGTGTGTTTGGCGCCAACCGTTAAGCGGTCGGTGCCGTATGGCCTGTTATGGCATAACAAGATGTACCCATAACGAGAACCGGTAATACCGGACAGCATGCAAACACAACAAGAGGATTTATGGCCGAGAACAAACCTGAGCTACAGCGTGGGCTGGAGGCTCGTCACATCGAATTAATTGCCCTTGGGGGCACTATTGGCGTTGGGCTATTTATGGGGGCCGCCAGTACCCTTAAATGGGCGGGACCTTCGGTTCTGCTGGCGTATATCGTCGCCGGGCTGTTCGTCTTTTTCATCATGCGTTCTATGGGGGAGATGTTATTCCTCGAGCCGGTTGCCGGTTCATTCGCTGTTTACGCCCACCGTTATATGAGCCCCTTCTTTGGCTATCTTACCGCCTGGTCATACTGGTTTATGTGGATGGCGGTGGGGATCTCAGAGATTACCGCCATCGGGGTGTACGTACAGTTCTGGTTCCCGGAAATGGCACAATGGATACCCGCACTGATCGCAGTCGGACTGGTTGCGTTGGCAAACCTCGCTGCGGTTCGCCTGTATGGTGAAATTGAGTTCTGGTTTGCCATGATCAAAGTGACCACCATCATTGTGATGATCGTCATTGGGGTTGGGGTGATTTTCTTCGGCTTCGGCAATGGCGGCCAGGCGATTGGTTTTGGCAACCTGACCGAGCACGGTGGCTTCTTTGCTGGGGGCTGGAAGGGCTTCCTGACGGCATTGTGTATTGTTGTGGCGTCTTACCAGGGCGTGGAGCTGATCGGCATCACTGCAGGGGAAGCGAAGAATCCACAGGTCACGCTGCGTAGCGCGGTGGGTAAAGTGTTGTGGCGCATTCTGATTTTCTACGTTGGTGCGATTTTTGTCATCGTCACTATTTTCCCGTGGAATGAGATTGGCAGCAACGGTAGCCCGTTTGTGCTCACCTTTGCCAAGATTGGTATTACTGCTGCGGCAGGGATTATTAACTTTGTGGTGCTGACGGCGGCGCTGTCTGGCTGTAACAGCGGCATGTACAGCTGTGGGCGTATGCTCTACGCGCTGGCAAAGAATCGCCAGCTTCCTGCCGTTGTTGGAAAAGTATCACGCCATGGCGTGCCGGTTGCCGGAGTGGCTATTTCTATCGCGATCCTGCTGATTGGCTCATGCCTGAACTACATCATTCCTAACCCGCAGCGCGTGTTTGTTTATGTCTATAGTGCCAGCGTGTTGCCGGGGATGGTGCCGTGGTTTGTGATCCTGATAAGCCAGTTGCGTTTCCGTCAGGCGCATAAAGCGGCGATTGCCAGTCATCCATTCCGCTCCATTCTGTTCCCGTGGGCGAATTATTTGACGATGGCGTTCCTGATTTGCGTATTAATTGGCATGTACTTTAATGAAGATACCCGAATGTCGCTTTTTGTTGGCATGGGTTTCTTACTGGCCGTGACGCTCATTTATAAGGTTTTTGGTCTGAATCGTCATGGCACAGCCCATAAATTGCGGGAATAAGCGACAAAACGCACAAACCATGACCAAACGATAATTTATTTTAAAAAAGCACTAGACAGAAGACCGAGACCTCCGTAATATCCAGCCCCGCAACGGCGCTAAGCGCCCGTAGCTCAGCTGGATAGAGCGCTGCCCTCCGGAGGCAGAGGTCTCAGGTTCGAATCCTGTCGGGCGCACCATTTAGTAGGGTGCCAGAGCTGCGGTGGTTTTAATACCGCGTAAAAGATTTGCAGTGGTGGCTATAGCTCAGTTGGTAGAGCCCTGGATTGTGATTCCAGTTGTCGTGGGTTCGAATCCCATTAGCCACCCCATTAATTTAAAGTTGTGAAATGCGAAGGTGGCGGAATTGGTAGACGCGCTAGCTTCAGGTGTTAGTGTCCTTAGGATGTGGGGGTTCGAGTCCCCCCCCTCGCACCACGACTTAAAGAATTGAACTAAAAATTCAAAAAGCAGTAAAACGGCGAGTAGCGCAGCTTGGTAGCGCAACTGGTTTGGGACCAGTGGGTCGGAGGTTCGAATCCTCTCTCGCCGACCAATTTTGAACCCCGCTTCGGCGGGGTTTTTTGTTTTCAGATTTTCCCTTCTTAGCCTTCGCACCTGCGAATTTCCTGAAGTCTTAAAAAGTCCGAATACCTGGTTTTTGCAGTGCAATCGTGGCATGCGTTGTGCAATAATATGCGGGTAGATGCTCATTCCATCTCTTATGTTCGCCATCTGGCCTCATAAACTCAGGAATGATGCAGAGCCGTTTACGGTGCTTATCGTCCACAGACAGATGTCGCTCAAGCCTCATCAAACACCATGGACATAACGTTGAGTGAAGCACCCATTTATGTTGTCATACAGACCTGTTTAACGCCTGCTCCTTACCGAGCGGGCGTTTTTTTATGCATAAACAAAATCCTTCGAGCGACTTCTCGAAGGATTTTGTTTATACGATTGAAAAATATGTAGGCCCGGTAAGCGAAAGCGCCACCGGGCATTCAGGAGTTACTGCGGGGGATTGTTGTTCTGCAGCGTCAACATCAGGCCATCGCGGCGCATGGTGGCGGCTTCTTCCGGCTGGTGCAGTCTGTCCAGCGCGTCAGCAAGCCAGGCGTAGTCATAGGCATCCGGGCGCTGTTTGAGAGCGGCACGGAAGGCGAGCGTAGCTTCCTGCCATTCCCCATGCTTCATTAACGACTGACCCAGCGTACTCCACAGCAACGGGCGATCGCCCACGGCTTTAATCTGCTGGCGCAGCACTTTTTCTATCTGTTCCGGATTATTGGTTTTCAGACGCGGGATCGGCAGCACCAGGCGGTCATCGTACTGACGTTTCAAACCATCAATGATGACCTGCTGCGCCGTATCGTGATCGTCACACTCAATCAGATGTTCAGCCATCGCTACCTGCAAAGCAACCTGATGACGGGTTTTACGGCTCTGGTTTTTCCACCATGCACGCAGCCCCTCGCTGCCCTGATCGGCGCGGACCTGATCCATCAAACCAACCCATGCCTGTTGTTCCAGCATGGCGCGGTGCTCGTCATCACCCACATGCGCTTTTGCCATGGATGAGATGATATCCAGCAAGGAGCTCCATGCGCCGGTGCGAATGTAAGCCTGCTCAGCCAGACGCAGTACTTCCGGATGACGTGGCGTCACTTCCAGCAGTTTGTCTACGCTGTGGCGTGCGGCGTGATTTTCATTGCGCGCCAGTTGCAGGCGAACGCGAGCGATTTCTACCGGGATCGTATCATTTCCGGCCAGTTCGGCAGCACGCTCAAGGTGTTGGTTGGCGCGCGCTTCGTCACCGCGCTGCTGAGCCGCTTCTGCCGCCAGCAGGTAATTCACTACCGGCTGTTCTGCATGATCGGCATTTTTCGACATCAGCTTCTCAACCTGCTGATAGTCACCTTCTGCCAGTTTGAGCAGCGCCTGTTCGGTCTGCTTACGGGCGCGACGACGCTTACGACCCACAAACCACCCACGGGTATGTGCGCCGGTGCGGAAAATTCGGCGCAACAGCCATTCAATCGCAAACAGGACGACCATGGCGACGATCAGGATGATCACCAGGCCCGTCACGCTGGTTTCGATATTGTAGTTATCCGTCTGGATCAGCACGTAACCCTGATGACCGGCTATCATCGGACCGACGACGATCCCGGCGATCAACAGCACAAAGAGCAACAATACTTTTAGCATCATTATTCTCCTTGCGGCGCGGTTGCCGGAGCGTCTGTCGAAGGCGCTGGCGCTGCTGCTACCGGTGCTGTGGCAGGCTGCGCCAGTAAATTACGTACGCGGGTCTGCATTAACTTGTCGAGAATAGCCTGGCTCTGCAGCGTTTCTGGAACATCCATACTGATGCTTTGCTGGCTCAGTTGGTCTACTTCTTCAAGGAACGCTTTGGTCGCTGCATCGTCGGTGTCGTAGTAAGCACGCACCCATGTGGAGACATTTTCCAGCGCCTGGCGGTATGTCTCTTCCTGATGACGCGGCACGGCCTGGGCAGCCACTAACAGGCGGGAACGGATATTTTCACGTAAGTAAACGTCCTGGTTCGGCGCCAGCAGCGGGACGGCGGTTTCATCACGATGGCGAATAGTGATAAAGCTGTCCATAAAGTTCTGCCAGCTTTTTTGCAGATTGACGCGCCATTCGCTAATTGAGCTGGAAAGCTCGCTGCTGTCTGAGTCCATTGGAGAATCGTCGGTGTCGTTGTCGGCCAGACGCAGGTTATCAATCTGATTAGAGAGCTGATTCACTTTCAGGATAATGCCGTCATAGTCGACCTGAGTCACCGCGGAGAGGCTCGCAATGTCGTCAGTAATCGCGCGACGGGCGGTAATTAAGCTCGGGTCGTTCATATCTGCCAGACTGGCGTCGGCGCTTTTCAACAGCGCCGCGGCGGTGGTGACGTCCTGATCGCTCCATAATTTGCGACCGGCCAGTTTCACCAGAAAATCAGCCTGCGCCAGCAGCCATGTGCCAGCATCGCTGCCGGAGATGGTGGCGACTTTTTGCTGGACTTCATCAAGCTGTTTGACCAGCGCGGCCTGCTGGCGAGTGGCTTCATCCAGCTGCGTTGCCTGCTGTTTAATAATACCTTCCAGCTCAGCTTTTTGGCTTTCCTGCGCTTTTTGCAGTGCCGTCAGCTGGTTCGCCAGCGCATCGCTGGTTGCCGTTTGTGTTGTTGCCTGTTGTTTCCCCCAGCCGTATAACCCAACGCCTGCAGCCAGCGCAATAGCAATCGCCACAGCGCTCAGAATCAGCGCCGTGCTGTTCTTACTCTTTTTTTCAGTATTAACTGGCTGTGACGTGGTTTCCACGGCCTCCCTGGTCTCTTCAACCACGGCGGAGGATTTTTCTTGTTCCGTCATTATGGCATCCCATTATGAGAGTTATTGTAATGCGCGTAGTAGCGCATCGTTGTCGGCGTTATCAGCGACCTTAATATCTTGCCAGCCCAGTTCCCGGGCGAGGTGCGCCAGACGCTCACTGACGACCAGTAGCCGACAGCGTAGTAACCAGTGCTCACGATACCATTGCGGAATGAGCGACCAGAGCTGCTGTAGCATCTCTCCGCTGGTGACAACTACCGTGGTTACGCCACGGGATTGCCAGCGCATCGCTTCTTCTGCACCATCGTAATATTTTGCACTGCGTTGATAACATTCACAAAAATCGACATCGGCTCCGCGTGCCGTCAGGGTTTCACCTATCAGCTCCCGGCCACCGTTGCCGCGTAATATAAGCGCGCGTTTTCCCGCAATATTTTGTAATTCAGGTAATTGTAGCAAGACTTCGCTAATTTCCCGATCCAGAGGGTAGTGAATATTGAAGCCGCTAACAGTATGCAGCGCCAGCGCCGTTGTACGGCCAATGGCAAAATAACGCGGAAGGGATGGCCAGCTTTTCTCTTGCTGCTGAAGCTCGGCATCGGCAAAGGTGACCGCGTGCTGCGAGAGGGCGAAGACCAGATCGTTCTCCGTCAGCGCCGACAGTCGGGAAGCAAGCGTTGCCAGCTCCCGACCTGGTGAAAACTCGATGAGTGGAAAACTCCAGGCCACCTGCCCCAGTGTGCGCAGTCGGCTCACTAACTCTTCCCCTGCGGGAGACGGGCGGGTGACCAGAATACTCATGCGGGGGCTTCTCCGTTATAAACTTCCGCCAGAATGGCGCGCGCACCGTTCTCCAGCAGTTCTTCTGCCAGAGAGATGCCCATCTGTTCGGCATCCTGTGTGGCACCGCGACGTTCTCCGCATACCATCTGTGAACCGTCTGGCGCGCCGACCAGCGCACGTAGCCAAATCTCACCGTCGATGATTTCGGCATAGCTTCCAATAGGTACCTGACATCCCCCTTCCAGGCGGGTGTTCATGGCGCGTTCTGCTTTGACGCGTAGCGCAGTCTCTTCATGGTTGAGCGGCGCTAGCAGCGCCTGAGTGCGCATATCATCCAGTCGACATTCTATGCCTACTGCGCCTTGCCCGACTGCGGGCAGGGAGACTTCCGGCGGCAGAGCGGTGCGGACTCGCGACTCAAGACCTAAACGTTTTAATCCGGCGACCGCCAGAATAATGGCGTCATAATCGCCGTTATCCAGTTTGCTGAGGCGCGTGCCTACGTTGCCGCGCAGCGAACGGATGACGAGATCCGGGCGACGTTTTGCCAACTGGCACTGGCGGCGCAAACTGGATGTCCCGACGATGCTGCCTGCGGGGAGTTCATCCAGCGAGTTGTACTTATTTGAGACGAAAGCATCACGCGGATCCTCTCGCTCACAAATGGTGACCAGCCCAAGACCATCAGGGAATTCAACCGGCACATCCTTCATGGAATGCACAGCGATATCGGCGCGTTTTTCCAGCAGCGCGACTTCCAGCTCTTTAACAAACAACCCTTTCCCCCCGACCTTCGCCAGCGGGGTATCAAGGATCACATCGCCACGGGTTACCATAGGAACCAGTTCCACGATCAGACCGGGGTGGTTTGCCATTAAGGCGTCTTTGACATAATGTGCCTGCCAGAGCGCAAGGGGGCTTTGGCGTGTGGCAATTCTCAAAACATTGTCTAACATGCTTGTTACCGTCATTATCAATCATTGACCATCCTAACATCCTTATCAAAGGGATGTCAGCGTTACGCTCAAACGTAAGTGAGAGGAAAAGGCGCTGCATCATCACTGGCAGTGAATAATGACGAGAAACCTCCCGACCGTATGAAGGAATTTACACGTAACGAACGGTGCTACACTTGTATGTAGCGCATCTTTCTTTACGGTCAATGAGCAAGGTGTTAAATTGATCACGTTTTAGACCATTTTTTCGGCTGAACAGCATAAAAAAATATGGGCGAAAAACAGGTAACGGTTATTTTTGACATACGGTTTATCCGAATTGATGGCGATTATTGTGAGCGCTTGCGCCGCGGCAATCGACAACATGACGGATAGCAACATCAGGCGATACGTCTTGTACCTCTATATTGAGACTCTGAAACAGAGACTGGATGCCATAAATCAACTGCGTGTGGATCGCGCGCTTGCTGCCATGGGACCTGCCTTCCAGCAGGTATACAGTCTGCTGCCGACATTATTGCACTACCACCATCCGCTGATGCCGGGTTACCTCGATGGTAACGTTCCCAAAGGCATATGCTTTTACACGCCTGATGAAACCCAACGCCACTACCTGAACGAACTGGAACTGTACCGCGGTATGTCGCCGCAGGATCCTCCCAAGGGCGAACTGCCGATCACTGGCGTTTACTCAATGGGCAGCACCTCTTCGGTAGGGCAAAGCTGTTCCTCTGACCTTGATATCTGGGTCTGCCATCAATCCTGGCTGGATAGCGAAGAGCGCCAGCTGCTGCAGCGAAAATGTAGTCTGCTGGAAAGCTGGGCCGCCTCGTTGGGCGTGGAAGTCAGTTTCTTCCTGATTGATGAAAACCGTTTCCGTCACAATGAAAGCGGCAGTCTGGGTGGTGAAGACTGTGGCTCGACGCAGCATATCCTGTTGCTTGATGAATTCTATCGCACCGCTGTGCGCCTCGCGGGTAAACGTATTCTGTGGAATATGGTGCCGGGCGACGAAGAAGAGCATTACGACGATTACGTCATGACGCTCTACGCACAGGGGGTGCTAACGCCAAACGAATGGCTGGATCTCGGCGGGCTCAGTTCGCTTTCCGCCGAAGAGTACTTTGGCGCCAGCCTCTGGCAGTTGTACAAGAGTATCGACTCCCCGTACAAAGCGGTGCTGAAAACGCTGCTGCTGGAAGCCTATTCCTGGGAATACCCAAATCCACGCCTGTTGGCGAAAGATATTAAACAGCGCCTGCATGACGGCGAGATCGTCTCTTTTGGTCTCGATCCTTACTGTATGATGCTGGAGCGCGTTACCGAGTACCTCACGGCGATCGAAGATCCGACGCGCCTGGATTTAGTGCGTCGATGTTTCTACTTAAAAGTGTGTGAGAAACTGAGCCGTGAGCGCGCCTGCGTGGGCTGGCGTCGTGAAGTATTAAGTCAGTTAGTGAAAGAGTGGGGCTGGGATGACGCCCGTCTGACCATGCTGGATAACCGCGCTAACTGGAAGATTGACCAGGTACGCGAAGCGCATAACGAACTGCTCGATGCGATGATGCAGAGCTATCGTAACCTGATCCGCTTTGCGCGGCGCAATAACCTCAGCGTCAGCGCCAGCCCGCAGGATATCGGCGTGCTGACCCGTAAGCTGTATGCCGCGTTTGAAGCGTTGCCGGGTAAAGTCACGCTGGTGAACCCACAGATATCTCCGGATCTCTCGGAACCGAATCTGACCTTTATCCATGTACCGCCGGGTCGTGCTAACCGTTCAGGTTGGTATCTCTACAACCGCGCGCCTAACATGGACTCGATCATCAGCCATCAGCCGCTGGAATATAACCGCTATCTCAACAAGCTGGTGGCGTGGGCCTGGTTCAACGGCCTGCTGACCTCGCGTACGCATTTGTTTATTAAGGGCAACGGCATTGTTGATTTGCCGAAGCTGCAGGAAATGGTCGCCGACGTGTCGCACCACTTCCCGCTGCGACTGCCTGCACCAACACCGAAAGCGCTGTATAGCCCATGCGAAATTCGCCATCTGGCGATTATCGTTAACCTCGAATATGACCCAACGGCCGCATTCCGTAATCAGGTGGTACATTTTGATTTCCGTAAGCTGGACGTCTTCAGCTTTGGCGAAGAGCAAAATTGCCTGGTAGGAAGCGTCGACCTGCTGTACCGCAACTCGTGGAATGAAGTGCGTACGCTGCACTTCAACGGCGAGCAGGCGATGATTGAAGCGTTAAAAACGATTCTGGGCAAAATGCACCAGGATGCCGCGCCGCCGGATAGCGTCGAAGTGTTCTGCTATAGCCAGCATCTGCGCGGTTTAATTCGCACCCGCGTGCAGCAACTGGTGTCTGAGTGCATCGAGCTACGCCTCTCCAGTACCCGTCAGGAAACCGGACGTTTCAAAGCGCTGCGTGTTTCCGGCCAGACGTGGGGATTGTTCTTCGAGCGCCTGAACGTTTCGGTACAGAAGCTGGAAAACGCAATTGAATTCTATGGTGCGATTTCACATAACAAACTGCACGGCCTTTCCGTCCAGGTTGAGACCAACCATGTGAAACTGCCGTCGGTGGTCGACGGTTTTGCCAGCGAAGGGATTATTCAGTTCTTTTTTGAAGAAACGGGTGATGAGCAGGGCTTTAATATCTACATTCTGGACGAAAGCAATCGGGCCGAGGTGTATCACCACTGCGAAGGTAGCAAAGAGGAGTTGGTACGCGACGTAAGCCGCTTCTACTCATCGTCGCACGATCGCTTTACCTACGGCTCCAGCTTCATCAACTTTAACCTGCCGCAGTTCTATCAGATTGTGAAAACCGACGGGCGCGCGCAGGTGATTCCTTTCCGCACCCAGCCGATTAGCGCTGTTCCGCCAGCCAGTCAGGACAACGACACGCCGCTGTTACAGCAGTATTTCTCGTGAATTAACTTGCCCGGTGGCGCGACGCTTACCGGGCCAAAGTAGGCCGGATAAGCGAAGCGCATCCGGCACTAAAGCTTAGCGGAAGCTCACCTCTTCACCCGCCTGCTGTGTTGCCGCCTGCTCCAACAGATCCCAGAACGTTTCGCCGCTTCGGTCGCAGATCCACTCGTCGCCTTTCAGGTCAAAGTGGTAGCCGCCCTGTTTGGTCGCCAGCCACACCTGGTGCAGCGGCTCCTGACGGTTAATGATAATTTTGCTGCCGTTTTCGAAGCTGATGGTCAGCACGCCGCCGTTGATCTCACAATCGATATCGCTGCCGCCATCCCAGTCATCCAGACGTTCTTCAATGGTCATCCACAGGGTGTCAGCAAGGCGATGAAATTCACTGTCGTTCATTTTCTTATCCTATTTTTCGTGATGCTCGCAGTATAACGTGGAATAAATCGCGATGCAGTTTTTAGCCAAACTCTTGCTTTTACGCCTTCTCCTGCGATGATAGAAAACAGAAAGCATGAACTTTACAGGCAATCCATAATGAAAAACGTGTTAAAGCCACTCGCTGTCATTTTTACTCTGTTCAGCCTGACGGGCTGTGGGCTAAAAGGCCCGCTCTATTTCCCGCCAGCTGATAAAACCGCGCCGCCTCCGACCAAGAGCGTTCAGCCGCAATCGCAATCCACCACGCCTGAGAAAAACGATCGTGGGATTAGTGATGGGCCTTCTCAGGTGAATTACTAACGGCAGAAATAGATTTTACATTTCTGTACCCGCGTGAACGGAGTGAATGATGCAATTCTCTAAAATGCATGGCCTTGGCAACGATTTTATGGTCGTCGACGCGGTAACGCAGAATGTCTTTTTCTCACCAGAGCTGATCCGCCGCCTGGCCGACAGACATCTCGGCGTTGGATTTGATCAACTGCTGGTGGTTGAGCCTCCGTATGATCCGGAGCTGGATTTCCACTACCGTATTTTTAATGCCGACGGCAGTGAAGTGTCACAGTGTGGCAATGGCGCCCGCTGTTTTGCCCGTTTTGTTCGCCTGAAAGGGCTGACTAATAAACGTGATATTCGCGTCAGTACCGCGAATGGTCGTATGGTATTAACCGTAACCGACGACGAGCTGGTGCGGGTGAATATGGGCGAACCCAATTTTGAACCCTCGCAGGTTCCTTTTCGCGCTAACAAAGCAGAGAAGACCTATATTATGCGCGCGGCCGAACAGACAGTATTGTGCGGCGTGGTTTCAATGGGGAACCCGCACTGCGTGATTCAGGTTGATGATGTTGATACGGCCACGGTAGAAACACTGGGACCGGTTCTGGAAAGCCACGAACGCTTTCCTGAACGCGCCAATATCGGATTTATGCAGGTGGTAAAACGCGAGCATATCCGACTGCGCGTCTATGAGCGCGGCGCGGGTGAAACGCAGGCCTGCGGCAGCGGTGCGTGCGCTGCCGTTGCGGTCGGTATCCAGCAGGGTCTGCTGGCAGAAGAAGTGAGGGTGGAATTACCGGGCGGTCGACTTGATATCGCCTGGAAAGGTCCGGGTCATCCGCTGTATATGACTGGCCCGGCGGCACATGTCTACGACGGATTTATTCACTTATGAAGCAACCAGGGGAAGAACTACAGGAAACGCTCATGGAGCTGGACGACCGGGCGGTCGTCGATTACCTGCAACGTAATCCTGAGTTTTTTATCCGTAATGCCCAGGCCGTTGAAGCGATGCGAGTTCCGCACCCAGTGCGGGGCACGGTCTCTTTAGTGGAATGGCATATGGCGCGGGCACGTAATCATATTAACGTGCTGGAAGAGAACATGGCGTTGTTGATGGAACAAGCCAACGCCAATGAAAGCCTGTTCTATCGTCTGTTAAATCTGCAAGGGCGGCTGGTGTCGGCCAGCAGTCTTGACGACATGCTGATGCGATTTCATCGCTGGGCGCGTGAGTTAGGGCTGGCCGGAGCGACGGTTCGTCTGTTCCCGGATCGCTGGCGACTTGGCGCGCCATCAAAATTCACCCATCTGGCATTAAGCCGTCAGGCTTTTGAACCGCTGCGTATCCAGCGTCTGGGTCAGTCACAGCACTATCTTGGGCCGCTTAATGGTCCGGAATTGCTGGTCATGATGCCGGAGGCGAAAGCCATAGGCTCGGTGGCGATGTCGATGCTCGGGCAAGATGGCTCTCTGGGCGTGATGCTGTTTAGCAGCCGTGACGTTAATCATTACCAGCAGGGGCAAGGCACGCAATTGCTGCAGGAAATCTCGCTGATGTTGCCGGAGCTGCTGGAGCGCTGGATTGAACGCGTATGACCGATTCACCCCTTTCTCAGGATGTGGCGCGCTTTTTGCGCTATCTGGGCGTTGAGCGTCAGCTTAGCCCGGTCACATTGCTTAATTATCAGCGTCAGCTTGATGCCATCATTGCGTTAGCCGGAGAGACCGGTCTGCAAAGCTGGCAACAATGTGATGCTGCGATGGTACGCAGTTTTGCTGTTCGCAGCCGTCGTAAGGGACTGGGGCCGGCGAGTCTGGCGCTGCGTCTCTCTGCGTTACGCAGTTTCTTCGACTGGCTGGTTAATCAGGGCGAGCTGAAAGCCAATCCGGCAAAAAGCGTTTCCGCGCCGAAAGCACCGCGTCATCTCCCTAAAAATATCGATGTCGACGATGTTAATCGTCTGCTGAATATCGATCTCAACGATCCCCTTGCCGTGCGCGATAGAGCAATGCTGGAAGTGATGTACGGCGCGGGTCTGCGTTTATCTGAGTTGGTTGGGCTGGATATTAAACATCTCGACCTCGACACCGGCGAAGTGTGGGTGATGGGTAAGGGCAGTAAAGAGCGTCGCCTGCCGATTGGCCGCAACGCGGTGGCGTGGATTGAGCACTGGCTGGATCTACGCGGGCTATTTGGCAGCGATGACGATGCGCTATTTCTGTCCAAACTGGGCAAACGTATCTCGGCGCGTAACGTGCAGAAACGCTTTGCTGAATGGGGTATCAAGCAGGGGCTGAACAGCCACGTACATCCCCACAAATTGCGTCACTCCTTTGCGACGCATATGCTGGAGTCGAGCGGCGATCTGCGCGGAGTGCAGGAGTTATTGGGTCATGCCAATCTCTCCACGACTCAAATCTATACCCATCTTGATTTTCAACACCTGGCTTCAGTGTACGATGCGGCGCATCCGCGCGCCAAACGGGGGAAATAATGCGTTTTTACCGGCCTTTGGGGCGCATTTCTGCGCTCACCTTTGACCTTGATGACACCCTTTACGATAACCGTCCCGTTATCACTCGCACCGAGCAGGAAGCGCTCGCGTTTGTACAGAATTACCATCCGGCGTTGAATTCGCTGCAAAATAGCGACCTACAGCGCTTACGTCAGGCCGTTCGCGACGCCGAGCCGGAAATCTACCACGATGTTACCCAATGGCGTCACCGTGCCGTAGAGCGCGCTATGCTGGAGGCGGGGTTGTCAGCGGCAGAAGCCAGAATGGGGGCGAATGCGGCAATGATGAATTTTGCCAAATGGCGTAGCCGCATTGAAGTCCCGCAGACGACGCATGACACGCTGAAGGCGCTGGCCCGCAAATGGCCGCTGGTGGCGATCACCAACGGTAACGCGCAGCCGGAACTGTTTGGCCTGGGTGATTACTTTGAGTTTGTGCTGCGCGCCGGTCCCGACGGGCGATCAAAGCCCTTTAGCGACATGTACACGTTGGCGGCGGAAAAACTGAAAATGCCTGTGGGTGAGATTCTGCACGTGGGTGATGACCTGACAACGGACGTCGTGGGCGCCATCCGTTGTGGTATGCAGGCCTGCTGGATCAAACCGGAAAATGCCGACCTGATGCAAACCGCAGACAGTCGTTTGCTTCCGCATATCGAAATTTCACAGTTGGCATCTCTGACCTCGCTGATATAATCACCAGCAGAACTCTGTATATATACCCAGCTTTTTGGCGGATGGCGCTACGCTTATCCGCCTTACCTACTTTTACGCGGCGGTGCCAATGGACGTTTCTTACCTGCTCGACAGCCTTAATGATAAACAGCGTGAAGCGGTGGCCGCGCCACGCAGCAACATGCTGGTTCTGGCAGGCGCGGGGAGTGGTAAAACGCGCGTGCTGGTGCACCGTATCGCCTGGTTACTGACGGTTGAGAACAACTCGCCGTACTCCATTATGGCGGTGACCTTTACCAACAAAGCGGCGGCGGAAATGCGCCACCGTATCGGCCAGATCATGGGAACCAGCCAGGGCGGTATGTGGGTAGGTACATTCCACGGTCTGGCCCACCGTCTGCTGCGCGCGCACCATATGGATGCGAACCTGCCGCAGGATTTTCAGATCCTCGACAGCGAAGACCAACTGCGTTTGCTCAAGCGTCTGATCAAGGCGATGAACCTTGATGAGAAGCAGTGGCCGCCGCGTCAGGCGATGTGGTTCATCAACAGCCAGAAAGACGAAGGGCTGCGTCCGCACCACCTGCAAAGCTACGGCAACCCGGTTGAGCAAACCTGGCAGAAAGTGTATCAGGCTTACCAGGAAGCGTGTGACCGCGCGGGGCTGGTGGATTTCGCCGAGCTGCTGCTGCGCGCTCACGAGCTGTGGCTCAACAAGCCGCATATCCTGCAGCACTACCGCGAACGCTTTACCAATATCCTGGTGGACGAATTTCAGGATACCAACAACATTCAGTACGCGTGGATCCGCCTGCTGGCGGGCGATACCGGCAAGGTAATGATCGTCGGCGATGACGATCAGTCAATCTACGGCTGGCGCGGAGCGCAGGTGGAGAACATCCAGCGCTTCCTTACTGACTTCCCCGGCGCAGAAACTATTCGCCTGGAGCAAAACTACCGCTCAACTAACAATATCCTCAGCGCGGCCAACGCCCTGATTGAAAACAACAACGGGCGTCTGGGTAAAAAACTGTGGACCGACGGCGTCGACGGCGAACCGATCTCGCTGTACTGCGCGTTCAACGAGCTTGATGAAGCGCGCTTTGTGGTCAATCGCATCAAGACCTGGCAGGACAACGGCGGAGCGCTGGAACAGTGCGCCATTCTTTATCGCAGTAACGCCCAGTCGCGCGTACTGGAAGAGGCGTTGTTACAGGCTAGCATGCCGTATCGGATCTATGGCGGGATGCGCTTCTTCGAACGCCAGGAAATCAAAGATGCACTTTCCTACCTGCGCCTGATCGCCAACCGCAATGACGACGCCGCGTTTGAGCGCGTGGTGAATACGCCAACCCGCGGGATTGGCGATCGTACTTTAGATGTGGTGCGTCAGACCTCCCGTGACCGCCAGCTAACACTGTGGCAGGCCTGTCGTGAGCTGTTGCAGGAAAAAGCCCTCGCGGGTCGCGCCGCCAGCGCCTTACAGCGCTTTATGGAGCTGATTGACGCACTGGCCCAGGAGACCGCCGATATGCCGCTGCACGTGCAGACTGACCGGGTGATTAAAGACTCCGGCCTGCGCATGATGTACGAGCAGGAAAAAGGTGAGAAAGGCCAGACGCGTATCGAAAACTTAGACGAACTGGTGACGGCAACGCGCCAGTTCAGCTACAACGAAGAAGACGAAGACTTAATGCCGCTGCAGGCGTTCCTGTCTCACGCCGCGCTGGAAGCGGGCGAAGGGCAGGCGGATACCTGGCAGGACGCGGTACAGCTGATGACGCTGCACTCGGCGAAAGGTCTGGAGTTCCCGCAGGTGTTTATCGTGGGAATGGAAGAAGGCATGTTCCCCAGCCAGATGTCGCTGGACGAAGGTGGTCGCCTCGAAGAAGAGCGCCGCCTGGCTTACGTCGGTGTAACCCGCGCGATGCAGAAGCTGACGCTGACCTATGCCGAGACGCGTCGTCTGTACGGCAAAGAGGTTTACCATCGTCCGTCGCGCTTTATCGGCGAACTGCCGGAAGCGTGCGTTGAAGAGGTTCGCCTGCGTGCCACGGTTAGCCGCCCGGTGAGTCATCAGCGGATGGGCACGCCAATGGCGGAAAATGATACCGGCTACAAGCTCGGCCAGCGCGTGCGCCACGCTAAGTTTGGCGAGGGCACCATCGTTAATCTGGAAGGAAGCGGCGAACACAGTCGTTTGCAGGTCGCATTCCAGGGGCAGGGGATCAAATGGCTGGTTGCCGCCTACGCCAGACTGGAAACGGTATGATCGCCTGATGTCGCTGCGCTTATCAGGCCTACGCAGAACGTAATATTTTGATTTCCAGGCCGGATAAGGCGAAGCCGACATCCGGCAACCTGTCGGTTAATATTCTGAAATCATAGATAAATAATTCCCCTCTGCTAACCTTTCTGTATAAGGGGAAATTATTACTTTTTCGCCATCCGTTGCGTGTTGACGTCAAAATTTTGCTGGCGTAACATGCGCGCACGATTACGCTAAGAGGACATTCGCCTTGGACACACCCAGTAGATACTGGCTCATTATCCTGTCATCCAGGATCAACTCCTAAGGCTATCCCTTTTTGCTGATAGCCTTCGCGGTTGTCAGCGACCTTCTGTTTTTTTCCCGTCGCGCTGAGTCAGGCTGTTTAATGGTCTGAAACCCAATTTGTTTCTGTGTGCCCTCCGAACTGTCCGATAATTTTTTGCATTGGGAGTCCCGGTCATGCTGAGCGCATTTCAACTGGAAAACAATCGTTTAACTCGCCTTGAGGCAGACGAGATCGAGCACCTGGCCAGTTCGGTCTGGGTCGATTTAGTCGAGCCGGATGACGAAGAACGAAACCGTGTGCAAAAGGACTTGGGCCAGAATCTGGCTACGCGCCCTGAACTGGAAGACATCGAAGCATCCGCACGTTTTTTTGAAGACGAAGACGGTCTGCACATCCACTCCTTCTTCTTTTACGAAGACGCCGACGATCACGCAGGTAACTCAACCGTCGCATTTACCATTCGCGAAGGCCGCCTGTTTACTCTGCGCGAGCGCGAACTGCCGGCCTTCCGCCTGTACCGCATGCGTGCGCGTAACCAGGCGATGGTGGATGGCAACGCCTACGAGCTGTTGCTCGACCTGTTCGAAACCAAAATTGAACAGCTGGCGGATGAGATCGAAAACATCTACAGCGACCTGGAAAAACTCAGCCGTGTGATCATGGAAGGGCGTCAGGGCGATGAGTATGATGAAGCGCTGTCGACATTGGCGGAACTGGAAGATATCGGCTGGAAGGTACGTCTGTGTCTGATGGATACCCAGCGCGCGTTGAACTTCCTGGTACGTAAAGCGCGTTTGCCGGGCAGTCAGCTGGAGCAGGCGCGTGAGATCCTGCGCGATATCGAGTCCCTGCTGCCGCATAATGAATCGCTGTTCCAGAAGGTTAACTTCCTGATGCAGGCGGCGATGGGCTTTATCAACATCGAGCAGAACCGCATCATCAAGATCTTCTCGGTGGTTTCTGTGGTATTCCTGCCGCCGACGCTGGTGGCTTCCAGCTACGGGATGAACTTTGAGTTTATGCCGGAATTGCACTGGAGCTTCGGTTACCCGGGCGCGATTGTCTTTATGATGCTCGCGGGTCTGGCGCCGTATCTGTACTTTAAGCGCAAGAACTGGCTGTAATCACTGTACTTTATCCGGCCTACGGCGATGTGCTTTTGTAGGCCGGATAAGCGAAGCGCCATCCGGCACTCCCCTAGCTCCGACGAACCCGTCGTTGCGTATAAATCGCATCCATCACGAAAATCGCCAGCGCCACCCAGATAAACGCAAACGTGACCATTTTATCCGTTCCCGGAACTTCACCATAGAAGGTGACGGCCAGCAGGAACATCAGCGTAGGCCCGATATACTGGAAGAATCCCAGCGTTGACAGACGCAGGCGGGTTGCCGCGCCGGTAAAGCACAACAGCGGAATGGTGGTCACGACACCCGCGGCAATCAACAGCAGGTTGAGCGACATGGGGTTTTGCCCCATATGGCTGGTTGAGCTGTCCGCAATGCCAAACAGATAGATGGCGGCGACAGGTAAAAGCCACAGGGTTTCGATCAGCATGCCGGTTTGTGCTTCGACGGCAATCTTCTTGCGCACCAGCCCATAGAACGCAAAGCTGAACGCCAGTCCCAGCGCGATTATTGGCAGCGATCCGAAGGTCCACAGCTGTACCAGCACGCCGCAGGCGGCTAACAGTACCGCCAGCCACTGCATGCGACGAAAGCGCTCACCGAGGAATAGCATTCCCAGCACAATATTCACCAGTGGGTTAATAAAATAGCCGAGGCTGGCTTCCAGCATATGGTGATTATTGACCGCCCAAATGAACAGCAGCCAGTTTCCGCCGATGAGCACTGCAGAGAGCGCCAGCAGGAAGATCTTCTTTGGCGTTTGTAGCAGCGTTTTGACACCTGACCACTGGCGGCTGATGCTCATCAGTACCACCATAAAGAAAAAGGACCAGATGACGCGGTGCGTCAGGATCTCATCCGCCGGAACATAGTAAATCAGCTTGAAGTAGGCGGGAGCGATACCCCAAATAAAATAAGCAGCAAGAGCGAGTAGCACGCCCTGCCGCGTTTGTTTAGCATCCATCGGGAAAACTCATTGCAGAAATGTAACAGCAGTTTACCTTTTTTTAGGCACTTACCCCACCATATAAGTGGCGGTTGCGCTGGCAATATAAAGCTGTTCTTCGTTATGCAGTTCCACGCGCGCCACAGCGACTTTATTGCCCGCCCGCAGCAGGCTACTGGTGGCGGTAAAGCGGCTCCCTCTTCCGGGGCGCAGATAATCAACACGCAAATCGATTGTGCCCATGCGTGACATTCGCTGACGCAGTTCGTCCTCGCTGATCGTTTCATGGCGGGTCAGCGTACTCCCAACGCATACCAGCCCCGCGGCGACGTCCAGCGCCGAGGCGATCACGCCGCCATGCAGAATGCTTTGCGCCCAGTTGCCGACCATCATCGGTTGGTTATTAAAGGCTAATTGAGCAAATTCTTTCTCATAGCGTTCGAGCTCCAGTCCCAGCGCCCGGTTAAACGGCATATGATAGACAAACATTTCACCCACTAACTTCAGCGCTTCCTCAGCAGTAAGTACGGCAGACATACGATCCCTACATCTCAATGGTTAATGAAATGTTGATATTATGCTTATTATTTGTTGTTTTCTACTTTAGGACGGGATAACTAACGAGGAACTAGCTAAGTATGTAGAATACTTGCCAGATAATTATACAATTCATCAATATTTTGGTTCAGGAGAACATTACCGATGCGGGCGATTCTGGGATGGTTACTACCAGCAATTATGCTGCCGTTGACCGCGTATGCGCAGGAAGCGACAGTGAAAGAGATTCATGATGCACCGGCGGTTCGTGGCAGTATTATCGCCAATATGCTGCAGGAACATGACAACCCTTTCACGCTTTATCCGTATGACACCAACTATCTTATTTACACCAATACCAGCGACATGAACAAAGAGGCGATCAGCAGTTATAGCTGGTCCGAAAATGCGCGCAAAGATGAGGTTAAGTTTCAGCTAAGCCTGGCGTTTCCGCTCTGGCGCGGGATATTAGGCCCCAACTCGGTACTTGGCGGTTCCTATACCCAGAAGTCCTGGTGGCAGCTTTCGAACAGTGAAGAGTCTTCACCGTTTCGCGAAACCAACTACGAACCGCAATTGTTCCTCGGTTTCGCCACAGACTATCGCTTTGCCGGTTGGACGCTTCGTGATGTCGAAATGGGTTATAACCATGACTCCAACGGCCGATCCGATCCCACTTCACGTAGCTGGAACCGTCTTTATACCCGTCTGATGGCTGAAAATGGTAACTGGCTGGTGGAAGTTAAGCCGTGGTACGTGATTGGTAGCACCGACGATAACCCTGATATCACTAAATACATGGGCTACTATCAGCTGAAAATGGGGTATCACCTGGGTGACGCGGTTATCAGCGTGAAAGGCCAGTACAACTGGAATACCGGCTACGGCGGCGCAGAGCTGGGGGCCAGTTACCCCATCACGAAGCATGTGCGTCTATACACTCAGGTCTACAGTGGTTACGGCGAATCGCTGATTGACTACAACTTCAATCAGACGCGTGTTGGTGTGGGCGTGATGCTCAACGATATCTTCTGATAAGTATTGAGAGTATTTTAATCATTGCAGTTTCTCTCTCAGGCGCTGAAAATAGCGCCTGTTTTTATTTCGGGCGAATGGGGTTAATGTGGCGCAGGCGGAAGTGTTGAATCTGGAAATGGGCGCTAAACAGGTTTTGCAGGAAACCTTTGGCTACCAACAGTTTCGCCCCGGTCAGGAAGAAATCATTGATACCGTGCTCTCTGGTCGCGACTGCCTGGTCGTTATGCCGACCGGCGGCGGTAAATCCCTGTGCTATCAAATTCCCGCATTATTGCTAAACGGACTCACCGTTGTTGTTTCCCCGCTGATTTCCCTGATGAAAGATCAGGTCGATCAACTGCTGGCCAACGGCGTGGCGGCGGCGTGCCTGAATTCTACTCAAAGTCGTGAACAGCAGCTTGAGGTGATGGCGGGCTGTCGCAGCGGGCAGATTCGCTTACTGTATATTGCGCCCGAACGCCTGATGCTGGATAACTTCCTTGAGCATCTGGCGCACTGGAATCCGGTGCTGCTAGCGGTTGATGAAGCGCACTGTATTTCGCAGTGGGGGCATGATTTCCGCCCCGAGTACGCTGCGCTGGGCCAGTTACGTCAGCGTTTCCCAACCCTGCCGTTTGTGGCGCTGACCGCGACCGCGGATGAGACAACCCGGCTGGACATTGTGCGTCTGCTGGGACTGAACGATCCGTTAATTCAGATCAGCAGCTTTGACCGCCCGAACATTCGCTACATGCTGATGGAGAAGTTTAAGCCGCTCGATCAGCTGATGCGCTACGTGCAAGAGCAGCGCGGTAAGTCTGGCATTATTTATTGTAACAGTCGCGCCAAAGTCGAAGACACCGCCGCGCGTCTGCAAAGCCGTGGCATCAGCGCCGGGGCTTATCATGCCGGGCTGGAAAATGCCGTACGCGCCGAGGTGCAGGAGAAATTCCAGCGTGATGACCTACAAATCGTAGTGGCGACCGTGGCGTTCGGTATGGGGATCAACAAACCTAACGTACGCTTCGTGGTGCATTTCGATATTCCGCGCAACATCGAATCCTATTACCAGGAAACCGGCCGCGCCGGGCGTGATGGCCTGCCTGCGGAAGCGATGCTGTTTTACGATCCGGCTGATATGGCATGGCTACGCCGCTGCCTCGAAGAGAAACCCGCTGGGCAACTGCTGGATATCGAACGTCATAAGCTCAATGCGATGGGGGCGTTTGCCGAGGCGCAGACCTGTCGTCGTCTGGTGCTGCTGAACTATTTTGGCGAAGGGCGTCAGGAACCGTGTGGTAACTGCGACATCTGCCTCGACCCGCCAAAACAGTACGACGGACTCATGGATGCGCGCAAAGCGCTGTCGACGATTTACCGTGTTAACCAACGCTTCGGCATGGGGTACGTCGTGGAAGTGCTGCGCGGAGCGAATAACCAGCGTATTCGCGAACTGGCTCATGACAAACTGCCGGTCTATGGCATTGGTCGCGAGCAAAGCCACGAACACTGGGTGAGCGTTATTCGCCAGCTTATTCACCTGGGCCTGGTGACGCAGAATATTGCTCATCACTCCGCGTTACAGCTAACCGAAGCCGCGCGTCCGGTGTTGCGCGGTGACGTTGCGTTACAGCTTGCTGTACCGCGTATTGTGGCGCTGAAACCGCGTGCGATGCAGAAATCCTTCGGTGGTAACTACGACCGCAAACTGTTCGCCAAATTGCGTAAGCTGCGTAAAGCCATTGCCGACGAAGAGAACATTCCGCCGTACGTGGTGTTCAACGACGCCACGCTGATTGAAATGGCGGAGCAGATGCCGGTTTCACCGAGTGAAATGCTAAGCGTCAACGGTGTGGGGATGCGGAAACTTGAGCGTTTCGGTAAAGAGTTTATGGCGCTTATTCGCGCACACGTTGATGGTGACGACGAAGAGTAGTCAGCCGGGCAAAAAAGTGCCAGGATGGTGACTCACTGAACTATTCCCCCGCGAGTCATTTTTATGTTAACGCTATTTTTCACCGTTGCGTTGGTGCATATCGTTGCGCTGATGAGCCCCGGTCCCGATTTCTTTTTTGTTTCTCAAACTGCGGTTAGCCGTTCGCGCAAAGAAGCTATGATGGGCGTGCTGGGCATTACCTGCGGCGTCATGGTCTGGGCTGGCGTGGCACTGCTCGGCCTGCATCTGATTATCGAAAAAATGGCCTGGCTGCATACCATTATTATGGTTGGCGGGGGGCTGTATCTGTGCTGGATGGGTTATCAGATGCTGCGCGGCGCGTTTAAAAAACAGGATGTTGCAGCGCCCACTCCGCAGGTGGAGCTGGCGCAGAGCGGACGCAGCTTTTTGAAAGGTCTGCTGACCAACCTGGCGAACCCTAAAGCCATTATCTATTTTGGCTCCGTCTTCTCATTGTTCGTTGGCGACAACGTGGGAACGGGCGCGCGTTGGGGGATCTTTGCTCTGATTATCGTGGAAACGCTGGCGTGGTTTACCGTGGTCGCCAGCCTGTTTGCTCTGCCAAAAATGCGTCGTGGCTATCAGCGTCTGGCGAAGTGGATCGATGGCTTTGCCGGCGCGCTGTTCGCGGGTTTCGGTATCCATCTGATCATTTCGCGCTAAGCTCCCTTCATGCCGGATAAGCGCTAACGCCATCCGGCACCGTTATCAGGCATGCCTTGCCGATGCCAGCAGGGCACCTATCAGCATAAACAGTGAACCAAACACTTTGTTCAGCGCTTTCATTTGCTTTGGTCCCTTAATCCAGCCAGCAATGCGCGTAGCCAGCGTCGCGTAACCGATCATCACAATAATATCGACCACAATGGTCGTGACGCCAAGCACCACATACTGCATCACCTGCGGTTCCCGCGGCAGGATAAACTGCGGGAACAGGGCGGCAAGAAAAACTATGCTCTTGGGATTGGTCAGATTAACAAAGACCGCGCGTTTGAACAGCCGACTGCGCGATTGCGTATTTGCCATAGTGTTCAGATCGATAGCACCCGCCGCGCGCCATTGCTGAATACCCAGCCAAATCAGATAGGCCGCTCCCGCCCACTTCAGCACCTCAAATGCGATTACCGAACGTGAAAATAGCGTTCCCAGTCCTACGCCAACCAGAACGATATGAATACCCAACCCGGTCTGCAAACCCGCAATCGACGCGCTGGCACCGTGATATCCGTGGCTGATGGCGGTGGTCATGGTATTGATTGCGCCAGAGCCTGGGGACAAGCTCAAAATAATAGAGGTCAGCAGGTAGGCGAACCACCATTCAAAGGTCATGAGAAACTCCCGGATTGTCTATTTTTATGCCACAATACGCTACTGCCGTTAGGTTGTGTCAGTGACGGCGAAAAAAACGATTTTACTTGGTCAGCGAGGCTGGATACCCGATGTTTCAGCAGCAAAAAGACTGGGAAACAAGAGAAAACGCGTTTGCTGCTTTTTCCATGGGGCCACTGACAGATTTCTGGCGTCAGCGGGAAGAAGCAGAATTTACGGGCGTGGATGATATTCCCGTACATTTTGTTCGTTTTCATGCAGAAAAAAACGATCGCGTCATCGTCGTCTGTCCTGGACGCATTGAAAGTTACGTGAAATACGCTGAACTGGCGTATGACCTGTTTCATTCTGGTTTTGACGTTCTCATTATCGATCACCGTGGCCAGGGGCGTTCCGGGCGTATGCTTTCGGATCCGCACCGCGGTCATGTCGATAACTTTAATGATTATGTCGACGATCTAACCGCCTTCTGGCAGCAGGAAGTGCTACCCGGTCCGTGGAGAAAACGCTATATACTGGCGCATTCTATGGGCGGTGCGATTGCCACATTGTTCCTGCAGCGCCACCCGAATCAGTGTGATGCTATCGCGCTTTGTGCACCGATGTTTGGTATTGTGATGCGCTTTCCCGACTGGATGGTGCGCCATATTCTGGACTGGGCTGAAGGGCATCCGCGGATCCGCGAAGGCTATGCGATGGGAACCGGGCGCTGGCGGGCGCTGCCATTCGGTATGAATGCGTTAACGCATAGTCGACAGCGCTATCGGCGCAATCTGCGCTTCTATGCGGATGAGCCGCGACTGCGCGTTGGCGGCCCCACCTACCACTGGGTTCGTGAAGGTATTCTGGCAGGCGAACAGGTTCTGGCCGGAGCAGGAGACGACGCGACGCCGACGCTGCTGATTCAGGCTGAAGAAGAGCGGGTGGTAGATAACCGCATGCACGATCGTTTTTGTGAACTCTGCGCCGCAGCGGGCCATCCTGTAGAAGGGGGTCAGCCGCTTGTCATCAAAGGCGCGTACCATGAGATCCTTTTTGAAAAGGACGCCATGCGCTCAGTCGCGCTTAACGCTATTGTCGAATTTTTCGACAAGCATAACTCATCCAGCGGAACCCGCTTTGCCTAGAGGTTGAATTTTCTTATGTATCAGGTTGTTGCGTCTGATTTAGACGGTACGCTGCTTTCTCCCGACCATACTCTGTCCCCTTATGCCAAAGAGACGCTGAAGTTATTGACCGCTCGCGGCGTTAACTTCGTGTTTGCGACTGGCCGTCATCATGTTGATGTGGGGCAAATTCGCGATAACCTCGGCATTAAAACCTACATGATCACGTCCAACGGCGCGCGCGTGCATGATTCTGACGGGGATCTGGTGTTTTCCCATAACCTGGATCGCGATATTGCCAGCGACCTGTTTGGCGTAGTGAATGCAAACCCGGACATCGTGACCAACGTTTATCGCGATGATGAGTGGTTTATGAATCGCCATCGTCCGGACGAAATGCGTTTCTTCAAAGAAGCGGTGTTTAACTATTCACTGTTTGAACCTGCATTACTGGAGCCTGAGGGCGTCAGCAAAGTGTTCTTCACCACCGACTCTCACGAAAGGCTACTGCCGCTGGAGCAGGCGATTAACGCCCGCTGGGGCGATCGCGTTAACGTCAGCTTCTCTACGCTTACCTGTCTGGAAGTCATGGCTGGCGGCGTATCGAAAGGTCATGCGCTGGAAGCGGTAGCAAAAGCGATGGGCTACAGCCTGAAAGACTGCATCGCCTTTGGCGACGGGATGAACGATGCGGAAATGCTCTCCATGGCAGGTAAAGGCTGCATCATGGGCAACGCCCACCAGCGCCTGAAGGATCTGCACCCGGAACTGGAAGTCATTGGTCTTAATGCCGACGATGCCGTGCCACACTATCTGCGTGAACTGTTTTTGTAGTAACCTACTGTTCGTTAGTTGACCAGTTGTCAACTAAAAACTTCGCTACAATGGGTGTACCTTTTGTTAAGAGACATCCATTGTGGCGTTACTCATCATTACCACAATTCTGTGGGCCTTTTCCTTTAGCCTGTTTGGCGAGTACCTTGCCGGTCATGTCGATAGCTATTTTGCGGTGCTGGTGCGCGTTGGGCTGGCTGCGCTGGTGTTCCTGCCGTTTCTACGTACTCGTGGGCACAGCGTAAAAACGATCGGGCTGTATATGCTGGTGGGTGCCATGCAGCTTGGCATTATGTACATGCTGAGTTTTCACGCCTATCTGTACCTGACGGTTTCAGAACTGCTGCTCTTTACCGTGCTGACGCCGCTCTACATTACGCTGATTTATGATCTGATGAGCGGACGTCGTCTGCGCTGGAGTTACGCCTTTAGTGCGTTACTGGCGGTGATTGGTGCGGGGATCATTCGTTACGATCAGGTGACCAGCCACTTCTGGACCGGTCTGCTGCTGGTGCAGTTGTCCAATATCAGCTTTGCCATTGGTATGGTGGGCTATAAACGTCTGATGGAGACGCGGCCAATGCCGCAGCACAACGCCTTTGCCTGGTTTTATATGGGCGCCTTTATGGTGGCTGTCGTGGCCTGGTTCATGCTGGGCAATGCGCAGAAAATGCCTGCAACCACGCTACAGTGGGGAATTCTGGTCTTTCTTGGCGTGGCGGCGTCCGGCATTGGTTACTTTATGTGGAACTACGGTGCGACCCAGGTGGATGCGGGCACGCTGGGCATCATGAACAATATGCATGTCCCTGCCGGACTGTTGGTTAACCTGGCTATCTGGCATCAACAACCTCACTGGCCAAGCTTCATCATTGGTGCGGCTGTGATAGTGGCTTCACTGTGGGTACATCGAAAGTGGGTCGTTCCGCACTCCGTACAAACGGCAGGTGATCGCAGGCGTGATTCCGCGCTGAGCGAATAAACGCTTCTGTGACCGGCTGTCGCTGCTCGCCATCACGCACGGCGGCGTACAGTCGGCTCCACAATCCATCACCCAGGGTTTTGGTCACTACCAGGCCCTGGCGTTCAAAACTCTCCACCACCCAGTGAGGTAACGCCGCGATACCCATTCTGGCTGCAACCATCTGAATCAGCAGCAAGGTGTTATCCACGCTTTTCAGCGACGGACTAACGCCTGCAGGTTGCAGGAAATGCCGCCATACATCCAGTCGACTCCGCTGTACCGGGTAAATCAGCAGCGTTTCGCTGGCCAAATCTTCCGGTGTGATTTGTGTTTTGCTGGCCAACGGATGGTCAGGCGCCAGTACCAGGCGGACTTCAAAATCGAACATCGGCGAGTAGTGCAATCCGCTGCGCGGCAAGATGTCGGAGGTTAACACCAGATCCAGCTCATCCTGCTGTAGCGCTGGTTGCGGATCGAACGTCACGCCGGATTTAAAGTCCATCTCCACCTGCGGCCAGTTGGCACGAAAATTCTCCAGCGCGGGCGTCAGCCATTGAATACAACTGTGACATTCAATCGCGATTCGCAACCGGGTTTGCTGCGGTTCGTTGCAGGCCTGCAGCGCACGACCAATTTGCGGCAACACCTGATTGGCTAACTGCAGCAGGATTTCTCCCTGCGGCGTAAAGCGCAGAGGCTGGCTTTTACGGATAAAAAGTCGAAAGCCAAGGCGCTGCTCCAGATCGCTGAACTGGTGAGAAAGGGCGGATTGGGTCTGATGCAACGTCGCCGCTGCGGCTGCCAGAGAACCACTATTCCGCAACGCCTGGAGCGTTTTCAGGTGTTTAATCTCGATCATGAAAGTCCTTCACTTCGGCATGAACAAATTGCGCTTGAGGAATATACAGTAACCGCCAATTATGGATGTGTAAACATCTGGACGTCCAAAACTCGTCATATTTCGGCTTGCAGATGCGTTGGCTTCCTCGCTTACCCCAGTCACTTACTTCAGTAAGCTCCTGGGGATGCGCTGTGTCGCCGCCTTCCTGCAAACCGAACTATTTAGAGTTTTTGCTTCAGATTCAATAAAATAAGAGAGGAAGAAAAATGACAATATTGAATCACACCCTCGGTTTCCCTCGCGTTGGCCTGCGTCGCGAGTTGAAGAAAGCGCAAGAAAGCTACTGGGCGGGAAATTCTTCCCGTGAAGATTTGCTGACCGTTGGCCGCGAGCTGCGTGCCCGCCACTGGGATCAGCAGAAGCAGGCGGGCGTTGACCTGCTGCCGGTGGGTGATTTTGCCTGGTACGATCACGTGCTGACCACCAGCCTGCTGCTCGGCAACGTTCCGGCTCGCCATCAAAATAAAGACGGCTCGGTCGATATCGATACCTTATTCCGCATTGGCCGTGGCCGCGCACCAACGGGTGAACCCGCGGCGGCGGCAGAAATGACCAAATGGTTTAACACCAACTATCACTACATGGTGCCAGAGTTCACTAAAGGTCAGCAGTTCAAACTGACCTGGACCCAATTGCTGGATGAAGTCGATGAAGCGCTGGCGCTCGGCCACAAGGTGAAACCTGTGCTGTTAGGGCCGGTAACTTACCTGTGGCTGGGGAAAGTGAAAGGCGAACAGTTTGACCGCCTGAGCCTGTTGAACGACATTCTGCCGGTTTACCAGCAGGTGCTGGCTGAGCTGGCGAAACGCGGTATTGAGTGGGTGCAGATTGACGAACCCGCTCTGGTGCTGGAATTGCCGCAAGCGTGGCTGGAGGCCTTCAAACCAGCTTATGACGCGCTGACGGGTCAGGTGAAGCTGCTGCTGACCACCTACTTCGAAGGCGTAACGCCAAACCTGGATACCATTACCGCCCTGCCGGTGCAGGGACTGCACGTTGACTTCGTGCACGGCAAAGATGATGCAGCCGAGTTGCATAAACGTCTGCCTGCCGACTGGCTGCTGTCAGCGGGGCTGGTGAACGGCCGCAACGTCTGGCGTGCCGATCTCAGCGAAAAATACGCACAAATCAAAGATATCGTCGGGAAACGTAACCTGTGGGTGGCTTCTTCCTGCTCCCTGCTGCACAGCCCAATCGATCTCAGTGTTGAAACCCGCCTTGATACAGAAGTGAAGAGCTGGTTTGCCTTCGCCCTGCAAAAATGCGGCGAGCTGGCGCTGCTGCGCGATGCGTTGAATAGCGGTGATACGGCGGCAATTGTCGAGTGGAGCGCACCGATTCAGGCTCGTCGTCACTCTACCCGCGTACACAACGCCGCAGTGGAAAAACGTCTGGCGGCAATCACCGCCCAGGACAGCCAGCGCGCTAATGCTTACCCGGTTCGTGCCGAGGCGCAACGTGCCCGCTTTAATCTGCCGGCATGGCCGACTACGACTATCGGTTCATTCCCGCAAACCACGGAAATTCGCGGATTACGCCTGGACTTCAAAAAGGGCAACCTGGATGCTGGTAACTATCGCACCGGAATTGCAGAACATATCAAACAGGCGATTGTTGAACAGGAACGTCTGGGTCTCGACGTGCTGGTACACGGTGAAGCCGAGCGTAATGACATGGTCGAATACTTTGGTGAGCACCTGGACGGCTTCGTCTTCACCCAGAACGGTTGGGTGCAGAGCTACGGCTCTCGCTGCGTGAAGCCGCCGGTGGTCATTGGCGACGTCAGCCGCCCGGAAGCGATCACCGTGGAGTGGGCGAAATATGCCCAGTCGCTGACCGATAAACCGGTAAAAGGCATGCTGACCGGTCCGGTGACCATTCTCTGCTGGTCATTCCCGCGTGAAGACGTGACGCGTGAAACCATCGCGAAGCAGATTGCGCTGGCGCTGCGTGATGAAGTGGCGGATCTGGAAGCGGCGGGTATCGGCATCATCCAGATTGATGAACCGGCACTGCGCGAAGGTCTGCCGCTGCGTCGCAGCGACTGGGCGGCGTATCTGGAGTGGGGCGTGGAAGCCTTCCGCATTAACGCGGCGGTAGCGAAGGATGAAACCCAGATCCACACCCACATGTGTTATTGCGAGTTCAACGACATCATGGACTCCATTGCGGCGCTGGATGCGGACGTGATTACCATTGAAACCTCGCGCTCTGATATGGAGTTGCTGGAATCGTTTGAAGAGTTCGATTATCCGAACGAAATCGGGCCGGGCGTATACGATATTCACTCGCCGAACGTCCCGAGCGTGGAGTGGATTGAAGCCCTGTTGAAGAAAGCCGAGCTGCGCATTCCAGCAGAACGTCTGTGGGTGAACCCAGACTGCGGCCTGAAAACCCGCGGCTGGCCGGAAACCCGTGCCGCGCTGGCGAACATGGTCAAAGCGGCGCAGAATTTGCGTCAGGCGTAATTCGGTGCCCGGGAAGCGCTGGGGCTTACCCGGGTTACAGGAAATCGCAATAGTTGTAGGCCCGGTCAGGCGTCGCTGCCACCGGGCAATTAACGTTTATTTCTTCCCACCGTATTGCACGAACCACTCCAGCATTCTCTGCCAACCGTCTTTCGCGGACTCTTCGTGATAGCTCGGGCGATAATCGGCGTTGAACGCATGTCCGGCATCGGGATAGACCACGATTTCCGCTTTAGCATTGGCGGCGCGCAGTGCCTGGCGCATTGTTTCAACGGTATCTTGCGGAATGCTGGTGTCCTGGCCGCCATAAAGCCCCAAAACGGGGGCGTTAAGATCGGTTGCGATATCAACGGGATGTTTTGGCGAGTTAAGGGTTTTATCACCCACCAGTTTGCCATACCACGCCACGGCCGCTTTTAACTGCGGATTATGTGCGGCATACAGCCAGGTGATGCGCCCACCCCAGCAAAATCCGGTGATCATCAACTGGTGTGCATCTCCTCCGTTGCGGGAGGCCCAGCTAGCGACGTGGTCCAGATCGGCCAGTACCTGAGAGTCGGGCACTTTGGCGACAAGGCCACTAAGCAGCGTAGGGATATCGGCAAAGTCATTGGGATCGCCTTCGCGAAAATAGAGTTCTGGTGCGATAGCCAGATACCCTTCCAGAGCCAAACGACGGCAAACGTCACGAATGTGCTCATGAATACCAAAAATCTCCTGCACGACAATGACTACGGGCAGCAGGCCATCAGTCTGTTTTGGTCGTGCGTGATACGCTGGCATATCATCGCCTTGTGAAGGTATGGACGTTACACCGGCGATAATTGCATTATCCGGGGTGTGAACCGTGGTAGACGTCGGTGGAGATACAGCAGGTGCAAAGCCAGATTGTCGTGTTGTCATGGTATTCTCCGTACCCTTAAATATTCAGCAAAAAAGCGCATTGTTAACTATAGACACATGCAACGAACCACATTGCCTTAAACGGGCTATCTTTTGTGCAGGGCTTCCTTACATCACATCATTTATGTGACATTAATCACTTTTTGATGGTAATTGAATGCAATTGATTTACATCATAGTGATGACTGTCACGAAAATATGTTTATGCCTTCGGTAAAGTGTGTTTTTGCTTCTTCTGACAAAACCGATTCACAGAGGAGTTTTTATGTCTAAGTCTGATGTTTTTCATCTCGGCCTCACTAAGAACGATTTACAAGGGGCTACGCTTGCTATCGTCCCTGGCGACCCGGAGCGTGTGGAAAAGATCGCCGCGCTGATGGATAAGCCGGTTAAGCTGGCATCTCATCGCGAGTTCACTACCTGGCGTGCTGAGCTGGATGGTAAAGCCGTGATCGTTTGTTCTACCGGTATCGGCGGCCCGTCCACCTCTATTGCCGTAGAAGAACTGGCACAGCTGGGCATTCGTACCTTCCTGCGTATCGGTACGACTGGCGCTATCCAGCCGCATATCAACGTAGGTGATGTACTGGTTACCACTGCATCTGTTCGTCTGGACGGCGCAAGCCTGCACTTCGCACCAATGGAATTCCCGGCCGTTGCGGACTTCGAGTGCACCACCGCGCTGGTGGAAGCGGCGAAATCTATCGGCGCCACCACTCACGTGGGGGTCACCGCGTCTTCTGACACCTTCTACCCGGGCCAGGAGCGTTATGACACCTTCTCTGGTCGCGTCGTGAGCCGTTTCAAAGGCTCAATGGAAGAGTGGCAGTCTATGGGCGTCATGAACTACGAAATGGAATCTGCTACGCTGCTGACCATGTGCGCAAGCCAGGGGCTGCGTGCCGGTATGGTCGCAGGTGTTATCGTGAACCGTACTCAGCAAGAGATCCCTAATGCGGAAACGATGAAACAAACGGAAAGTCACGCGGTGAAAATCGTGGTTGAAGCCGCGCGTCGTTTACTGTAATTCCCCCTTCTATTCAAAAAGGCCGACGCGTTCGGCCTTTTTATTTTGCGTAGTGCCTCGCAGGAAATTCCTTTTAAACTGGACGTTTATACAGCACAATTCTATTTTGTGCGGGTAAGTCGTTGCTGTAAGGGGGCGTTGTGGATATTTCAATTATGATGAGTGCCGTGTTGGCGTTAGCCGCAGGGCTACTGGTAGGGTGGCTGGCGACAAAAGCACGCGCCGATCAAATCCGTGCCGACCTCATCGAAGAGCGACGTGAACTGGATATTGCGCTAAGCGCCGCTCGCCAGCAGCTCTCGCAGGAAGCTCACTGGCGTGATGAGTGCGAACTACTCAATAACGAATTACGCAGTCTGCACAGTATCAACACCTCTCTGGAAGCCGATCTCCGTGAAGTCACTACCCGGCTGGAAGCAACCCAACAGCATGCGGAAGATAAAATCCGCCAGATGATCAACAGCGAACAGCGTCTGAGCGAACAGTTTGAAAATCTGGCGAATCGTATTTTTGAGCACAGCAACCGCCGTGTTGATGAGCAAAATCGCCAAAGTCTGAACAGCCTGCTTGCGCCGCTTCGTGAACAACTGGACGGTTTTCGTCGCCAGGTTCAGGATAGCTTTGGTAAAGAGGCGCAAGAACGCCATACTCTGGCACACGAAATTCGTAATCTCCAGCAACTGAATGCGCAGATGGCGCAGGAAGCGGTAAACCTGACGCGGGCATTAAAAGGCGATAACAAAACGCAGGGTAACTGGGGAGAGGTCGTACTCACGCGGGTACTCGAAGCCTCTGGTCTGCGTGAAGGTTATGAATATGAAACCCAGGTTAGCATCGAAAACGACGCCCGTTCGCGAATGCAGCCTGATGTCATCGTTCGGCTACCGCAGGGTAAAGATGTGGTGATCGATGCGAAAATGACGCTGGTCGCCTATGAGCGCTATTTTAACGCAGAAGATGAATACACCCGCGAAAGTGCATTGCAGGAGCACATCGCCTCGGTGCGCAACCATATTCGACTACTGGGTCGCAAAGATTATCAGCAGCTTCCTGGGCTGCGTACGCTTGACTATGTGTTGATGTTTATCCCCGTTGAGCCCGCTTTTTTGCTGGCGCTCGACAGACAGCCCGAACTGATTACCGAAGCGCTTAGAAATAACATTATGCTGGTGAGTCCTACCACGCTGTTGGTGGCATTGCGCACGATCGCCAACCTGTGGCGCTACGAGCATCAGAGTCGTAATGCGCAACAAATTGCCGATCGGGCCAGCAAACTTTATGACAAGATGCGGTTGTTTGTGGATGATATGTCGGCAATAGGCCAAAGCCTGGACAAAGCCCAGGACAACTACCGACAGGCGATGAAAAAACTCTCTTCCGGTCGTGGAAACGTCCTGTCGCAGGCAGAAGCGTTTCGTAGTTTAGGCGTGGAAATTAAGCGTGAGATTAATCCTGAGCTGGCTGAACAAGCTACTACACAGGATGAAGAATACCGCTTGCGCTCGGTCCCTGAGACGCAACAAGATGCGTCTTACCCCGAGGATGAAGCGGTAAATCAGCAATCAAACTAGTCCATTTGGGGTAGTTGAACCCGGTAGAAGGGTAGGGCAAATTGGCCCAATCTGTTACACTTCTCGAACATTTTTTGGATGAGCAGGCACTGAGATGGTGGATAATTCACAAGAAACGACGCACTTTGGCTTTCAGACCGTCGCTAAAGAGCAGAAAGCTGACATGGTGGCCCACGTTTTTCATTCTGTGGCGTCTAAATATGACGTTATGAATGACTTAATGTCATTTGGCATTCATCGTTTGTGGAAGCGCTTCACCATTGATTGCAGTGGCGTGCGTCGCGGGCAAACCGTTCTCGATTTAGCAGGCGGTACCGGCGATCTGACGGCGAAATTCTCTCGCATGGTTGGTGAAACCGGCAAAGTTGTGCTGGCGGATATCAATGACTCAATGCTCAAAATGGGTCGCGAAAAGCTGCGTAATATTGGCGTGGTAGGTAACGTTGAGTACGTTCAGGCGAATGCGGAAGCATTACCTTTCCCTGACAACACGTTTGACTGCATCACCATCTCTTTCGGTCTGCGCAACGTAACGGATAAAGACAAAGCATTGCGCTCCATGTACCGCGTATTGAAGCCGGGCGGACGTCTACTGGTGCTGGAATTCTCCAAACCCATCATCGAACCGTTGAGCAAAGCCTACGACGCATACTCTTTCCATGTTCTGCCGCGCATAGGTTCAATGGTAGCAAGCGATGCGGACAGCTACCGTTATTTGGCGGAGTCCATCCGTATGCATCCCGATCAGGACACCTTAAAAGCAATGATGCAAGATGCCGGGTTCGAAAGCGTTGATTACTACAACCTGACAGCAGGTGTCGTTGCGCTGCATCGTGGTTACAAGTTCTGACAGGAGAGTGGGGATGCCTTTAAAACCCTTAGTAACCGCAGGCGTTGAAAATCTGCTCAACACCTTTCTGTACCGTTCTCCTGCGCTGAAGTCAGCCAGAACGCGTTTACAAGGGAAGGTGCTGCGTGTTGATCTCAAAGGATTTTCAACACCGTTAGTCCTGGTGTTTAGCGAGCGCCAGGTCGATGTGCTGGGGGCATGGGAAGGCGAAGCCGATTGCACCGTAATCACATATGCCAGTGTGTTACCGAAATTGCGTGACCGACAGCAACTCACCACGCTTATCCGCAGTGGTGAGCTGGAAGTCCAGGGCGATATCCAGGTAGTACAGAACTTTGTTGCGCTGGCCGATCTGGCGGAGTTGGATCCTGCAGAACTGTTAGCACCCTATACCGGCGATATCGTCGCAGAAGGGGTCAGCAAAGTCTTGCGTGGTGGAGCGAAGTTCCTGTGCCATAACTTTCAGCGCCAGCAGCGCTATGTCGCCGAAGCGATCACCGAAGAGTGGCGCATGGCTCCTGGTCCACTAGAGGTTGCATGGTTTGCTGAAGAAACGGCAGCCGTTGAGCGCGCGGTTGAATCTCTGGCCAAACGGCTGGAAAAACTGGAGGCCAAATGACGCCAGGTGAAGTACGGCGCCTTTATTTCATCATTCGCACTTTTTTAAGCTACGGTCTTGATGAACTCATCCCCAAAATGCGAATCACGCTGCCGCTTCGGTTGTGGCGTTACTCGTTGTTCTGGATGCCCAACCGACATAAAGACAAACCGCTGGGAGAAAGGCTGAGACTGGCTTTACAGGAACTCGGCCCGGTGTGGATCAAGTTTGGGCAAATGCTCTCTACCCGTCGTGACCTTTTCCCTCCGCACATCGCCGATCAGCTTGCGCTATTGCAGGATCGGGTTGCCCCGTTCGATGGGCTTAGAGCGAAAAAACAAATCGAAGAGGCTATGGGCGGGCTGCCCGTCGAGGAATGGTTTGATGATTTTGAGATCACGCCGCTGGCATCTGCGTCTGTTGCTCAGGTCCACACTGCGCGGTTGAAATCGAATGGCAAAGAGGTGGTGATCAAAGTTATTCGCCCGGACATACTTCCGGTCATCAAAGCGGATTTAAAACTGATCTACCGCCTGGCTCGTTGGGTTCCTCGTCTGCTGCCAGATGGGCGTCGCCTGCGACCAACAGAAGTCGTCCGTGAATATGAAAAAACGTTGATCGATGAACTGAATCTGCTGCGCGAATCGGCGAACGCCATTCAGCTACGACGTAATTTTGAAGATAGTCCGATGCTGTACATCCCGGAAGTGTATTCCGACTATTGTAGTCAGAACATGATGGTGATGGAGCGCATTTACGGCATCCCGGTTTCAGATGTCACCACGCTTGAGAAGAACGGCACCAATATGAAATTGTTGGCCGAGCGTGGTGTTCAGGTCTTCTTTACTCAGGTATTCCGCGACAGCTTTTTCCATGCGGATATGCACCCCGGGAACATTTTTGTCAGTTATGAGCACCCTGAAAACCCGAAATACATTGGTATTGATTGTGGGATTGTGGGCTCTTTAAACAAAGAAGATAAGCGTTACCTGGCTGAAAACTTCATTGCGTTCTTTAACCGCGATTACCGCAAAGTTGCTGAACTGCACGTGGATTCTGGTTGGGTTCCGCCGGATACCAACGTAGAAGAGTTTGAATTTGCCATTCGTACCGTGTGCGAGCCGATTTTTGAAAAACCGCTGGCGGAGATTTCCTTTGGTCACGTGCTGCTGAATCTGTTCAACACTGCGCGCCGCTTCAATATGGAAGTTCAGCCTCAACTGGTATTGCTCCAGAAGACGCTGCTGTACGTAGAAGGTGTCGGACGACAACTCTACCCGCAGTTAGATTTGTGGAAAACGGCTAAGCCATTCCTCGAATCCTGGATTAAAGATCAGGTCGGTATTCCGGCGCTCGTTAGGGCATTTAAAGAAAAAGCACCGTTCTGGGTCGAAAAAATGCCAGAAATACCTGAACTGGTGTATGACAGTTTGCGCCAGGGCAAATATTTACAGCACAGTGTTGATAAGATTGCCCGCGAGCTTCACGCGAATCATGTACGCCAGGGACAATCCCGTTATTTATTGGGCATTGGCGCAACATTGTTGCTAAGTGGAACATTCCTGCTGGTAAGCCGCCCTGAGTGGGGGCTTATGCCGGGCTGGTTAATGGCGGGAGGCGTCATAGCCTGGTTGATCGGCTGGCGCAAAATGCGCTGAATTTTTCATCGCCCAAGGCAGGTCGTGTAACGTATACTACGGCCTTATTAATTCATCATCTATGACAGAGGAACATGTATGGGTGGTATCAGTATTTGGCAGTTGTTGATCATTGCCGTCATCGTTGTACTGCTATTTGGCACCAAGAAACTCGGCTCCATCGGTTCCGATCTTGGCGCGTCGATCAAAGGCTTCAAAAAAGCGATGGGTGATGATGAGCCTAAGCAAGATAAAACCAGCCAGGACGCTGATTTTACTGCTAAATCCATCACCGATAAGCAGGGTGAAGTGAAAAAGGAAGACGCCAAAAGCCAAGATAAAGAGCAGGTATAATCCGTGTTTGATATCGGTTTTAGCGAACTGTTATTGGTGTTCGTGATCGGCCTCATTGTTCTGGGGCCGCAACGATTACCTGTAGCGGTAAAAACGGTTGCTGGCTGGGTTCGCGCTTTGCGTTCCCTTGCAACTACTGTTCAGAATGAACTGACCCAGGAGCTTAAGCTTCAGGAGTTTCAGGACAGCCTGAAGAAAGTAGAGAAAGCGAGCCTGACAAATCTGACCCCGGAGCTGAAAGCGTCAATGGATGAGCTGCGTGAAGCGGCGGAATCGATGAAGCGTTCTTACAGCGTGCACGATCCTGAGAAAGCGAGCGATGAAGCGCACACTATCCATAATCCGGTGGTGAAAGACGGTGAAGCGCAGCGAGAAGGGGTCACCCCTGCCGCCGCTGAAAACCAGGCCAGTTCGCCGGAGCAAAAACCGGAATCCGTGGGTGCTAAAACGCCAGAGCAGACGGAAAACACTTCCGCCACGTTGATGGATGCAGAAAAGAAAGCTGCCGCACCTGTTGTCGAATCCTCCCCCTCGTCGAGTGATAAACCGTAAACATGGCTGTAGAAGATACCCAACCGCTCATTACGCATCTTATCGAGCTGCGTAAGCGACTCCTGAACTGCATTATTGCGGTTATCGTGATCTTTCTGGCGTTGGTTTACTTTGCCAACGACATTTACCATATGGTTGCGGCGCCGCTGATTAAACAGATGCCGCAGGGTGCAACGATGATCGCCACCGATGTGGCCTCGCCGTTCTTTACCCCAATAAAGTTGACCTTCATGGTGTCGCTGATCCTGTCAGCGCCAGTGATCCTCTACCAGGTGTGGGCATTTATTGCGCCTGCTTTGTATAAACATGAACGTCGACTGGTTGTGCCGCTGCTGGTCTCCAGCTCGTTGTTGTTCTACATCGGCATGGCATTCGCCTATTTTGTCGTCTTCCCGTTGGCGTTTGGTTTTCTGGCTAACACGGCTCCGCAAGGCGTGCAGGTATCGACAGATATTGCCAGCTATCTCAGCTTTGTAATGGCGCTATTTATGGCTTTCGGTGTCTCTTTTGAGGTCCCTGTCGCCATTGTGCTGCTATGCTGGATGGGCATTACGACACCTGAAGATTTACGTAAGAAACGACCTTACGTTGTGGTGGGAGCATTCGTCGTCGGGATGTTACTGACTCCGCCAGATGTCTTCTCGCAAACGTTGTTGGCGATACCGATGTACTGCCTGTTTGAAGTGGGCGTTTTCTTCTCTCGTTTCTATGTCGGTAAGCGACGTACGCGAGATGAGGACAACGAGGCTGAAGAAGCAAAAGAAGCCGAAGCCACCGAGAAAACAGAAGAGTAAATTCAACCGCCCGTCAGGGCGGTTGTCATATGGGAGGTAGCATGTTTGATATTGGCGTTAATTTAACCAGTTCACAATTTGCGAAAGACAGGGATGATGTTGTGGCGCGCGCCTTTGCTGCGGGCGTAAACGGTATGCTTCTGACCGGAACAAACCTGCACGAAAGCCAGCAGGCGCTGAAGTTGGCGCAACATTATCCACGTTGCTGGTCCACGGCTGGCGTGCACCCGCATGACAGTAGCCAATGGCAATCCTCAACGGAAGACGAGATTATCGCGCTGGCAAACCAGTCTGAGGTGGTCGCTATTGGCGAGTGCGGTCTGGATTTCAATCGCAATTTCTCCACGCCACAGGAGCAGGAACGTGCTTTTGAGGCACAACTGCGCATTGCCGCTGAACTGCAGATGCCGATTTTCATGCATTGTCGGGATGCCCATGAGCGTTTTCTGACGTTGCTGGAGCCGTGGCTGGACAGCCTGCCCGGCGCGGTGCTGCACTGTTTCACCGGAACGCGGCAGGAGATGCAGGACTGCGTGGACCGAGGGCTTTATATTGGTATTACCGGCTGGGTCTGTGATGAGCGCCGGGGAATGGAACTGCGTGAGCTGCTGCCGTTTATTCCGGTAGAACGACTGCTGGTAGAAACCGATGCGCCTTACCTACTTCCTCGCGACTTAACGCCTAAGCCGACGTCACGGCGCAATGAACCGGCGCACCTGCCGCATATTCTTGAGCGTATTGCCCACTGGCGCGGGGAAGATCCTCAATGGCTGTCAGCCACCATTGATGCCAACGTCAGAACGCTGTTCGAAGTGACCTTCTAACCGCCTTAAATTTTTCGAAAGCCGGTATTTTTCACGCTCTGCTTAACCTCTTTATTCAACAGGTTAAGCAGTAGCATGGAACGCGCTTCGCCATCCGGTTCGGTGAAGATCGCTTTTAGCCCCTCAAACGCCCCTTCAGTAATAATCACGCTGTCCCCTGGCTGAGGAGTTTGCGGGTCAACAATTCCTTCAGGCTTGTAGATAGAAAGCTGGTGAATAACGGGAGAAGGGACGGTCGCAGGCGTCGCGCCAAAACGGACGAAATGGCTGACACCACGCGTGGCATTGATAGTGGTGGTGTGGATCACTTCCGGGTCGAACTCGACAAACATGTAATTAGGGAATAGTGGTTCACTGACTGTGGTACGTTTACCGCGCACTATTTTTTCCAGGGTGATCATAGGCGTCAGACAGTTCACCGCCTGTCTTTCCAGGTGTTCCTGGGCTCGCTGAAGTTGCCCACGTTTGCAGTACAGTAAATACCAGGATTGCATAATAACTCTTATCCGCTTGTTCTGAGCGCCAGCATAGCAAAAGCCATGCGTTAAGTTAATTATACCCGCCTCAACGCAGGCTGAAACCCAATGGGTATATACTCCCAGGGCTTATATGTATCGCCAGAGTTCACGCTAATTTAACAAAAATACAGCATCACAATGATGAACGCCGTATAATGAAGCGCTTACGAAGAGGCCACAATGGACGCCATGAAATATCACGATTTACGCGACTTCCTGACGCTGCTTGAACAGCAGGGCGAGCTCAAACGCATTTCGCTTGAGGTGGATCCCCACCTGGAAATTACTGAAATTGCCGATCGCACCCTGCGTGCCGGTGGGCCTGCGTTGCTGTTTGAGAATCCGAAAGGCTATTCAATGCCGGTGCTGTGTAACCTGTTTGGCACACCAAAGCGTGTTGCGATGGGGATGGGACAAGAAGATGTCTCGGCGCTACGAGAAGTCGGTAAACTGTTGGCGTTTTTGAAAGAGCCAGAGCCACCGAAAGGATTCCGCGATCTGTTTGATAAGCTGCCGCAGTTTAAGCAGGTGTTGAACATGCCGACTAAGCGGTTGCGCGGTGCACCTTGTCAGCAAAAAATCTACTCGGGCGATGACGTCGATTTAAACCGAATTCCGATTATGACCTGCTGGCCGGAAGATGCCGCGCCACTGATTACCTGGGGGCTAACCGTAACGCGTGGCCCGCATAAAGAGCGGCAGAATCTGGGCATCTATCGTCAGCAGCTGATTGGCAAAAACAAGCTCATTATGCGCTGGCTGTCCCATCGCGGCGGCGCGCTTGATTACCAGGAATGGTGCGCAGCGCATCCGGGTGAACGCTTCCCGGTTTCTGTGGCGTTAGGAGCCGATCCTGCGACCATTCTGGGGGCCGTGACGCCTGTTCCTGATACGTTATCCGAGTACGCATTTGCCGGACTGTTGCGCGGCACCAAAACCGAAGTGGTCAAATGTATTTCCAACGACCTGGAAGTGCCTGCCAGCGCTGAAATCGTGCTGGAAGGGTATATCGAACCGGGCGAGTTGGCCCCGGAAGGGCCGTATGGCGATCATACCGGCTACTACAACGAAGTAGATAGCTTCCCGGTCTTTACCGTCACGCACATTACCCAGCGCGAAGATGCGATTTATCACTCTACCTATACCGGACGTCCGCCAGATGAGCCCGCGGTACTCGGCGTGGCGCTGAACGAAGTTTTCGTTCCTATTCTGCAAAAGCAGTTCCCGGAGATTGTCGATTTTTATCTACCTCCGGAAGGCTGTTCATATCGCCTGGCCGTCGTGACGATGAAAAAACAGTACGCTGGCCATGCCAAACGCGTCATGATGGGTGTTTGGTCGTTTTTGCGTCAGTTTATGTACACCAAATTTGTTATTGTTTGCGATGATGACGTCAACGCACGTGACTGGAATGATGTGATTTGGGCAATTACTACCCGTATGGACCCGGCCCGGGATACGGTACTGGTAGAGAATACGCCAATTGATTACCTGGACTTTGCCTCGCCGGTTTCCGGCCTTGGTTCAAAAATGGGGCTGGATGCCACAAATAAATGGCCGGGCGAAACCCAACGTGAATGGGGACGTCCGATTAAAAAAGATCCTGAAGTGACTGCGCGCATTGACGCAATTTGGGATGAACTGGCCATCTTTAATGACGGCAAAAGCGCCTGAGGCGCGATCGTTTTGCCTATTGATCCGACAGAGAGAGCGCATGACAACCTTAAGCTGTAAAGTGACCTCGGTAGAAGCTATCACTGACACCGTATATCGCGTTCGTTTAGTGCCAGACGCGGCGTTTTCCTTTCGTGCTGGCCAGTATTTAATGGTCGTGATGGACGAAAGGGATAAGCGTCCGTTCTCTATGGCATCAACGCCGGACGAGCAAGGATTCATTGAGCTGCACGTTGGCGCCTCTGAGCTAAATCTTTATGCCATGGCCGTGATGGACCGTATTCTGAAAGACCGGGAGATCAAGGTCGACATTCCGCATGGCGAAGCCTGGCTGCGTGATGAAGACGAGCGCCCGCTGATCCTGATTGCCGGTGGTACAGGGTTCTCTTACGTGCGTTCCATTCTGCTTACCGCGCTGGCGCGCAATCCAAATCGCGATATCACCATTTACTGGGGCGGGCGCGAAGAGAAGCATCTCTACGATCTCTCCGAGCTGGAAGCGCTGTCAGTGAATCACCCGAATTTGCGCGTTGAGCCAGTGGTGGAACAGCCTGAAGACGGCTGGCGTGGTCGTACGGGAACCGTGTTAACGGCAGTATTACAGGATTACGGTACCCTGGCGGAGCATGATATCTACATCGCTGGTCGTTTCGAAATGGCCAAAATCGCGCGCGATCTGTTCTGTAATGAACGCAGTGCGCGTGAAGATCGCCTGTTTGGCGACGCTTTCGCGTTCATTTAAGCGCTGTGCGCCGGAGTCCTTCCGGCGCATTCATCACCAACCTTACTTCTTCTAACAGGGTGCAAGCCCGATCTCGTTGTTTCTCTTTTTTACCACGTTTTTTAGTAAACATATTTTTCCTATCTATTAATCACAAAACTTAGCTTTTGTGACAGGCCTCTTTTTGTTTAGTAAACAAAATTGGCAAACTAGACGCAATCAAATTGCGAGGCGCAAACGAGGAAAACCATGAGGCTCGGACTGGATATTGGCGGGACTAAAATCGAAGCGGTGGTGATTGATAACGCGGGTGAAATTGTTTACCGCGAGCGATGCGCGACACCAAAGCAGAGTTACGGTGATTTTTTCCAGGCCGTGACGGAGATGATTGCTAAGGCCAGACTGGCCGTTAATCAGCCTTTATCGGTTGGCATTGGGGTGCCTGGCGCGGTGGATAGCGAGGGGTTAATTAAGAACTCCAACATCCTGGTGCTCAATCAACAGGCCTTTGCGCAAGACCTTGAGCGAGCGTTAGGAATGCCCGTGCCTGTTACTAATGATGCCAACTGCTTTACCTTGTCGGAAGCGATGGACGGTAGCGGACACGGGCATAGCGTGGTATTTGGCGTGATCCTCGGTACCGGTTGCGGCGGTGGACTATGCATCGATAACCGCTTGATCTCTGGACCTAACGCCTGCGCAGGAGAGTGGGGGCATAATGCATTGCCGCGCTACCACGAATCTCAGGACGGGGCTGGAGTGACATGCTATTGCGGGCAGTTGAACTGTATTGAGAGCTTTATTTCCGGCAGCGGTCTGGAACGCCAGTACATGAATCACACCGCGCAACATGCAGGTGTGCCGCAAATTATGCAACGGGTAGAATTGGGGGATGCAGATGCCTGTTTGTTATGGGAACGCTATTGCGATCAACTGGCGCGTGCGTTGGCGGGCGTGGTGAATACGCTCGATCCCGATGTTATCGTGCTAGGGGGTGGGGTATCCAATATCGATTTACTGTATTCGGGTTTGCAGGCGCGAGTGGCGCAGTACGTATTTGGTAAGCAGTGCCGCACACCGATCGTTCGGGCCCGTCACGGCGACAGCAGCGGTGTACGCGGTGCGGCCTGGCTGGGGGCGCAACAAGCCATAGTAGAATCAATGAGAGTGAAATGACGAAACCTGTACGTATCAGAGATATTGCCGAAGCTTGTGGTGTTTCAGTTGGCGCAGTTTCCCGCGCCCTAAAAGGGCAGCCGGGGCTACGTGAAGACACCCGGCTGCGCATTATTTCTGTGGCGCAGCAGCAGGGTTATGATTTTTCCCGTCTGCGTACTGACAAGATCAAACGCGTCCTGTTTTTGCTTCACCGCCAGCACAATATCAGCCGGGCATTGCCGTTTTATTCTCAACTACTGCTGGGGATAGAAGATAACTGTCGTGACCATGGTATTGCGCTGAGCTTTCTCTCCATTGGTCCAGGCGATGCAGTGAGTGAGCAGGTGCTGCTGCACCAGCCTGATGCACTGATCTGTGCCGGATTTTTTGAGCCTGAATTACTTGGCTTGCTGCAACAGATGAAGCTGCCGTTGGTGCTGGTGGATCTCTGGGCGCCGGGCCTGCCTTGCGTGAACCCGGATAACACTCAGGGTGGGTATCTGGCCACGCAACATTTGATTGCACAAGGTCGCAGCCGTATTGCTTTTCTTGCCAGCACGCTTGCGCACTACAGCATCCGTCAGCGCGAGAAGGGCTACCGTCAGGCATTGTATGAGGCCCGTTTGCTCATGCCGCCAGAGTATGAAGCCGTTGCGCCGCCGCTGTTGGATACCGATCAATCTCTTGTTGAGGCGGTAAATGAGCTACTCAGATTGCCGGAGCCGCCCGACGCTATTTTTGCCTATAACGATGCGGCAGCGCTGGTTGTTCAACGGGTGTGCGCACAGCAGGGGATACGCATCCCGGAAGATCTCGCGCTGGTGGGGTTTGATGATATCGATGCTGCGGCCTGGTCACATCCACCACTCACTACTATTGCGGTTGATAAACAACAATTGGGGCGTGAAGCGCTGCGTTTATTGCTGGAAGAAAATCAGGAAGAGAATCTGCTGTTGCCGGTGCAGTTAGTGGTGCGAGGTAGTTCAGAGAAATAAAAAACCCGCCCCTGACAGGCGGGAAGAACGGCAACTAAATTGTTATACAATGGCATTTGTGTTGTAGGCCGGATAAGACGCATCAGCGTCGCCATCCGGCATAGTCGCCGGGGGCGCTTCGCTTGCCCGGCCTACAATAAGTCACATGCTTTGATTAAACTCGCTCAAATACCGTCGCGATGCCCTGGCCTAACCCGATACACATCGTCGCCAGGCCAAACTGTACGTCTTTGCGTTCCATCAGATTGAGCAAGGTGGTGCTGATACGCGCCCCGGAGCAACCCAGCGGATGACCCAAAGCGATCGCCCCGCCGTTGAGGTTGATCTTCTCATCGATCTGCTCCATCAGCCCCAGATCTTTAATGCACGGCAGGATCTGAGCGGCAAAGGCTTCGTTCATCTCAAACAAACCGATATCGCTGGTGGAGAGTCCCGCTTTTTTCAGCGCCAGTTTTGAGGCCGGAACCGGACCATAACCCATAATTGACGGGTCACAGCCAACAACAGCCATCGAACGAATACGGGCACGCGGCGTCAGACCCAGCTCACGGGCGCGGCTTTCGCTCATGACCAGCATCGCCGCAGCGCCGTCGGAGAGTGCGGAGGAGGTACCGGCAGTGACCGTTCCGCTAACCGGATCGAACGCCGGGCGCAGGGTGGAGAGCGCTTCAACGGTTGTCTCTGGGCGGATAACCTCATCGTAGTTAAACTGCTTCAGCACGCCGTCGGCATCATGGCCACCGGTCGGGATGATTTCGTTTTTAAATGCGCCAGACTGTGTTGCAGCCCAGGCACGAGCATGTGAACGTGCGGCGAAAGCGTCCTGCATTTCACGGCTGATGCCGTGCATGCGAGAGAGCATTTCCGCAGTCAGACCCATCATTCCCGCGGCTTTTGCCACGTTGCGGCTCATGCCCGGATGGAAATCAACGCCGTGACTCATTGGCACATGGCCCATATGTTCCACGCCGCCAATCAGGCACGCCTGAGCATCGCCGGTCATGATCATACGTGCCGCGTCGTGCAGCGCCTGCATTGATGAACCGCACAGGCGGTTGACCGTGACGGCCGGAACGGAGTGCGGAACTTCCGCCAGCAGCGCGGCGTTACGGGCGATGTTGAAACCCTGCTCCAGCGTTTGCTGCACGCAGCCCCAGTAAATATCATCAAGCGCGGATGGCTCCAGCGCAGGATTTCGCGCCAGCAGGCTACGCATTAAGTGTGCGGAGAGATCTTCTGCCCGCACGTTACGAAACGCGCCCCCTTTCGAACGGCCCATCGGGGTACGGATCGCATCAACAATTACAACCTGTTCCATTGTGACTCCTTAAGCCGTTTTCAGGTTGCCAACCGGGCGGGCAGGCTCAACCTGGGGATAATACGGTTCGTTATGGCGCGCCTTATCACGCAGACCAGCCGGAACTTCATACAGTGCTCCGAGGTGCTGATACTGCTGGGCCATATCGAGATACTTCGCGCTGCCGAGCGTATCCAACCAGCGGAACGCGCCACCATGGAACGGAGGGAAGCCCAGGCCATAAACCAGCGCCATATCGGCTTCTGCCGGGCTGGCGATAATGCCTTCTTCCAGACAACGCACCACTTCGTTGACCATTGGGATCATCATGCGGGCGATAATCTCTTCATCGCTGAAGTCGCGTTTCGGCTGGCTGACTTCTGCCAGCAGATCGTCAACGGTGGCATCCTCTTCTTTCTTCGGCTTGCCCTTGTTGTCTTCTTTATAACGCCAGAATCCAAGACCGTTTTTCTGTCCGAAACGGTTCGCATCAAACAGGGCGTCTATCGCGTCGCGATAATCTTTCTGCATACGCTGAGGGAAGCCTGCGGACATCACTGCCTGCGCGTGATGTGCGGTATCAATTCCCACCACGTCCAGCAGATAAGCCGGGCCCATCGGCCAGCCAAACTGTTTTTCCATGACTTTGTCGATTTTGCGGAAATCCGCCCCATCGCGCAGCAGCTGGCTGAAACCGGCAAAATACGGGAACAGCACGCGGTTCACGAAGAAACCAGGGCAGTCGTTGACCACAATTGGTGTTTTGCCCATCTGGCTTGCCCACGCGACAACTTTGGCGATGGTTTCATCCGAGCTTTTCTCGCCGCGAATGATCTCAACCAGTGGCATGCGGTGTACTGGGTTAAAGAAGTGCATTCCACAGAAGTTTTCCGGGCGCTTGAGCGCGCTGGCCAGCTCGTTGATTGGGATGGTAGAGGTATTCGACGCCAGTACGGTGCCCGGGCGTACCTGATCTTCGGTTTCCGCCAGTACCGCTTTTTTCACTTTCGGGTTTTCCACGACCGCTTCAACCACCACGTCCACACGCTCAAAACCGCTATAGTCGAGGGTTGGATGAATAGTGGAAATCACGCCCGCCATTTTCAGACCGTCAATTTTGCCGCGCTCAAGCTGTTTGTTCAGCAGCTTGGCCGCTTCGGTCATGCCCAGCGTTAATGATTTGTCGTTGATATCTTTCATGACAACCGGCACGCCTTTCCAGGCTGACTGGTAAGCGATGCCGCCGCCCATAATGCCCGCGCCCAGCACCGCGGCTTGCTTCGGTGCTTCAATATTTTTGGTGAGCTTTTTGGCTTTGGCTTTCACGAACTGATCGTTAAGGAAGATCCCTACCAGCGCGCGGGCTTCACTGGTGTGCGCCAGTGGAACAAAGCTTTTATTTTCCAGATTCAGCGCTTCTTCACGACCAAAACGGGCTGCTGCTTCAATGGTTTTTACCGCGGTAATCGGTGCGGGGTAATGTTTACCAGCCGTCTGCGCTACCATGCCTTTAGCGATGGTAAAGCTCATCGCCGCTTCAATTTTGCTGAGTTTCAACGGCTCCAGTTTCGGCTGACGTTTGGCTTTCCAGTCGAGGTCGCCGTTAATCGCCTGACGTAATACCGCGATCGCGCCATCAAGCAGTTTGTCTTGCTTCACTACGCCATCGACCAGGCCGATTTTTAGCGCCTGCTCAGCACCAACATCTTTACCTGCCACAATAATTTCCAGCGCGCTGTCCGCACCCAGCATACGTGGCATACGCACGGAGCCGCCAAAGCCCGGCATAATGCCCAGCTTGGTTTCCGGCAGGCCAATGCGCAGGTCCGGCGTTGCCAGACGATAATCGGTTGCCAGAACACACTCGCAGCCGCCACCCAGCGCGTAGCCGTTTACCGCTGACAGGGTCGGAACAGGCAGATCTTCGAGGCGATTAAAGACGCTGTTGGCAAAATGCAGCCACTGGCTCAGTTGTTCTTCAGGCACGAGGAACAGTGAAAGGAATTCGGTGATATCGGCACCAACAATAAAGGCTGCTTTGTTAGAACGCAGCAGCAGCCCTTTTAAATTCGGTTGTTTTTCCAGCACATCAAGCGCATGGCCCAGGCTGGCAACGGTGGCCGTGTCGAGTTTATTGACCGAACCAGGGGCATCGAACACCAGTTCGGCGATGCCATCTTCCAGCCAGTCGAGGTACAGGGTGTCGCCTTTGTAAAGCATGTCAGTCTCCTGAATCCGCAAGGTGATCTGGTCATACCAGATGAATCGAAGTGTGTGTTTTATGTTAATAAAATGCAAATGAATGATTAAAGAAATGACGATTCGATCACGCTCGGCAGAAATCACGCACTCACAAAGCGATGTGCTAAGATGCGGAGACTTGAGGTCAAAAAACAGAAGGATAGAAAATGGAATCGCTGGCCGCACTCTATAAAAATCATATCGTTACCTTACAGGAACGGACGCGCGACGCGCTGGAGCGCTTCAAGCTGGATGCGTTACTTATTCACTCAGGCGAACTTGTTAACGTCTTTCTCGACGATCATCCGTACCCGTTTAAGGTCAATCCGCAATTCAAAGCCTGGGTGCCTGTCACGCAGGTTCCTAACTGCTGGCTGCTGGTGGATGGCGTAAACAAGCCGAAACTATGGTTCTACTTGCCGGTTGATTACTGGCACAACGTTGAGCCGCTGCCTACTTCCTTCTGGACGGAAGAAATTGAGATCATCGCGCTGCCGAAAGCAGATGGTATCGGTAGCCAACTGCCTGCTGCTCGCGGCAATATCGGTTACATCGGCCCGGTTCCTGAACGTGCACTGCAACTGGACATCGCGGCCAGCAACATCAACCCGAAAGGGGTGATCGACTACCTGCATTATTACCGTGCTTATAAAACTGATTACGAACTGGCCTGTATGCGCGAAGCGCAGAAAATGGCGGTAAATGGACACCGTGCCGCAGAAGAAGCGTTCCGTTCCGGAATGAGCGAGTTTGACATCAACCTCGCTTACCTGACTGCCACCGGTCACCGCGACACCGACGTGCCATACAGCAACATCGTGGCGCTTAACGAGCATGCTTCGGTGCTTCATTACACCAAGCTGGATCATCAGGCACCGTCTGAAATCCGCAGCTTCCTGCTCGACGCTGGTGCGGAATACAACGGTTATGCGGCAGATCTGACGCGTACCTGGTCGGCGAAAAGCGACAATGACTATGCGCATCTGGTGAAAGACGTTAACGACGAAGAGCTGGCGCTGATTGCCACCATGAAAGCAGGCACCAGCTACGTGGATTATCACATTCAGTTCCATCAGCGCATCGCGAAGCTGCTGCGTAAGCATCAAATCATCACTGATATGAGTGAAGAGGCGATGGTGGAAAACGATCTTACCGGGCCGTTTATGCCGCACGGTATTGGCCACCCGCTGGGTCTGCAGGTGCATGATGTCGCAGGCTTTATGCAGGATGACAGCGGTACTCATCTGGCCGCGCCGTCGAAGTATCCTTACCTGCGTTGCACCCGCGTACTGCAACCAGGCATGGTTCTGACCATCGAACCGGGCATCTACTTCATTGAATCTCTGCTGGCGCCGTGGCGTGAAGGACAGTTCAGCAAGCACTTCAACTGGCAGAAAATTGAAGCCCTGAAACCGTTCGGCGGTATTCGTATTGAAGACAACGTGGTGGTCCACGAGAACAATATCGAAAACATGACGCGGGATTTGAAACTGGCGTAATGGACAGTTGGTTAATCCCTGCGGCGCCGGTCAGCGTCGTTGAAGAGATCAAAAAAAGCCGCTTCATTACGCTGCTCGCCCATACGGACGGCGTAGAAGCGGCAAAGGCGTTTGTTGAGTCAGTCAAAGCGGAACACCCTGACGCCCGCCACCATTGTGTGGCGTGGGTGGCGGGTGCGCCCAATGACTCGCAGCAGCTAGGATTTTCAGACGATGGCGAACCGGCGGGTACGGCAGGTAAACCGATGCTCGCGCAGCTGATGGGGAGCGGTGTCGGCGAGATTACCGCTGTAGTCGTGCGCTACTACGGCGGTATCCTTCTCGGTACTGGAGGGTTGGTAAAAGCCTACGGTGGCGGTGTGAATCAGGCGTTGCGCCAGTTAACGGCACAGCGCAAGACGCCATTAACCGAATATACTTTGCAGTGTGAGTACGGTCAGCTGGCAGGCATTGAAGCCTTGCTGGGGCAGTTTGACGGTAAAGTCGTTGCCAGTGATTACCAGGCTTTTGTTCGGCTCAGGGTGGCGCTTCCTTTTGCCAGAGTGGATGAGTTTTCGGCAAAACTGGCGGATTTTAGTCGTGGTTCATTGCAATTGTTAGCGATTGAAGAATAATCCCCACCTCATTTTAAAGAACTAAGGAAGCGGCAGAGATGCATTTTCGCGCCATCACCCGAATCGTTGGACTACTGGTCATCTTATTCTCGGGGACAATGATTATCCCCGGACTGGTAGCGCTCATCTACCGCGATGGGGCAGGGCGTGCATTCACCCAAACTTTCTTCGTTGCTCTGGCGATCGGCTCCATGCTGTGGTGGCCAAACCGTAAAGAGAAGGGTGAACTGAAATCGCGCGAAGGATTTCTGATTGTCGTTTTGTTCTGGACCGTTCTGGGCAGTGTGGGTGCGCTACCGTTCATCTTTGCGGAAAGCCCTAACCTGACGATAACCGACGCTTTTTTTGAATCCTTTTCCGGATTAACCACTACAGGTGCGACGACGCTGGTGGGGCTGGATTCATTGCCACACGCGATTCTCTTTTATCGCCAGATGCTGCAATGGTTCGGCGGGATGGGGATCATCGTGCTGGCGGTGGCTATCCTGCCTATTCTTGGCGTTGGTGGGATGCAGCTCTATCGTGCAGAAATGCCGGGGCCGCTGAAAGATAATAAAATGCGCCCGCGTATTGCCGAAACGGCGAAAACGCTGTGGCTAATCTATGTATTGCTGACGGTGGCGTGCGCGCTGGCGCTATGGTTTGCCGGGATGCCCGCGTTTGACGCCATTGGGCACAGTTTTGCCACAATCGCCATCGGTGGTTTTTCCACACACGATGCCAGCGTGGGGTATTTCGACAGTCCCACGATTAACACCATCATTGCTATCTTCTTGCTGATCTCCGGTTGTAACTATGGTCTGCACTTCTCTTTATTAAGTGGGCGTAGTCTGAAGGTCTACTGGCGGGATCCGGAATTCCGCATGTTTATCGGCGTGCAGCTGACGCTGGTGGCAGTCTGTACGTTGGTGCTATGGATACACAATACCTATGGCTCGGCGCTCACGACGATCAACCAGGCCTTTTTCCAGGTGGTATCGATGGCGACGACCGCCGGATTTACCACGGACAGTATTGCCCGCTGGCCCTTGTTCCTGCCAGTGCTGTTGCTGTGTTCTGCTTTTATCGGCGGCTGTGCCGGGTCGACGGGCGGTGGCTTGAAGGTGATTCGTATCCTGCTGCTGTTTAAGCAGGGTAACCGCGAATTGAAACGACTGGTCCATCCGAATGCGGTTTACAGTATCAAACTGGGTAACCGTGCGTTGCCGGAGCGAATTCTTGAAGCCGTATGGGGATTCTTCTCTGCCTATGCGCTGGTCTTTATTATCAGTATGCTGGCGATTATTGCGACCGGTGTTGATGACTTCTCCGCGTTTGCCTCCGTAGTGGCAACGTTGAATAACCTGGGGCCTGGACTGGGGGTTGTCGCTGACAACTTTGCCAGTATGAACCCTGTGGCGAAGTGGATCCTGATTGCCAATATGCTGTTTGGTCGTCTGGAGGTCTTTACTCTGCTGGTGCTCTTTACCCCTACCTTCTGGCGTGAATAATGGAGTAACACGTGAAAACACTGATTCTTTTTTCTTCCCGGGACGGACAAACGCGTGAAATCGCTGAATATCTGGCTTCTGAACTCAAAGAGCTGGGCGTTTGGGCAGATGTTGTTAATTTGCATCGTACTGCGGAGCCGGACTGGCAAAATTATGACTGCGTGGTAATTGGCGCCTCGATTCGTTACGGTCATTACCATGCTGCTTTTCAGGAGTTTGTGAAAAAGCATGCCACACGGCTGAATTCGATGCCGAGCGCGTTCTACTCCGTAAACCTGGTTGCCCGTAAACCGGAGAAACGTACGCCGCAAACCAACAGCTATGCGCGTAAGTTCCTGATGAGTTCGCCGTGGCGACCAGACCACAGTGCAGTTATTGCGGGTGCTTTGCTGTATCCACGCTATCGCTGGTATGACCGCGTTATGATCCAACTGATAATGAAGATGTCAGGTGGTGAAACGGATACGAATAAAGAAGTGGTGTATACCGATTGGGAACAGGTTGCGAGATTCGCGCGGGAAATAGCCCAATTAACCAACAAAGCGTCGTTAAAATAAGCGTAAAGAATAAAAAATACGCACTCGGAAGATTATTTTAAATTTCCCCTTGTCAGCCTGAAATAACTCCCTATAATGCGCCTCCACTGAC
>NZ_JAOWGW010000035.1:0-19079 GCF_030332945.1 Citrobacter sp. Cpo037 | reverse complement strand
TCCAGTTTTACTGCATGTTGCTCTGCCCATTCAGCCAGTGCAAGTGAGATAAATTCCGGACCATTATCCATGCGTAGCATTTAAGATGCCCCCAATTATGCCCCCAATGACATCCGGATTTCAACGGACTATCTCGGACGACTCAGGACGTAAAAATCGCTGCAAGCATTGATTTTAAAGGGTTTACTGGACTTTCTCGGATGGTCTTGGAAGTACTAATGGTGCGAAGGCCGGACTCGCACATAATTATTAATCCTTTGATTTAAAAGCAATAAAAAATAACATCCGGATAATGTACCAACATCGATACCAACACATTAAATCATTGATTTTGGGACTCGAATCGGGGCAAAACCAAGGAGTTGATCCAACCAGATTCTAACATGATGACAGCATCCCCGATTAATGCTTCTCCAAAATATCATTCATCCGTTCGTTGAATTCGCTTAATACCTCGGGTTCTGTTTGCATCGTCAATTATCCATAAAAGCAAACACGCCTGCCGTAAGTGGCAGGCGTGTTATGCGATGAATAAGAAGAGTAGAAAGCGCGTAGGTAAAAATCAGGAATGAAGCTCGCAGAATTTACTTATTCATCAGCCCGGTAGCTCTTCTGGCTCTGAGAATATCTGTAGCGGTTACAAATGGTGTCTGCTCCTGCCACGTAAACCCCTTGCGATCAGTGCGTACCAGTTCATAACGTTCCACCAGGAAATTCACCGCATCAGCAAGCGTGATACCCGCCTCGATATGTTCCTTGATGGCCGCATCATCATGGAATGGTGTGTCGTTGAGCGTCAGGCCGTAATGGTGCTCCAGCAGATACGTTAACAATTGCTGCCAGACCTGCACGGGCGACAGGCGTGACGAAACCGGCATCGTGGCCGGTACAGTTGAGATTTGCATATGTTGAGTCTCTTAAATAAAGGAACGGAAGATTTGAAGGCTTACAAAGCTGAGATGCTGCTGAAGATCAGTCTTTAACCTGATTTGAGGGATAAATTGCCATATACACGTGCCCATGACTGCCCAGCGTATCTGCTTCACAAGTCAACCCGTTACGGTACAGTGTGACACAGTGCGCGTACCGGGGATTCAGCTCGCAGGAGAGCAGCATCAGCTCCAGATATGCGACAAAATGCGGGAAGGCTTCATTCAGTTGTAAGGTCTGCACCTCACTGAATGAGCCGGTGAATCCTGCCCGGTTAGCCAGAAAATGCAGGCGATGACCTTCCTGCACCAGTCGGGCTCCGAAACACGGAGTGATATCTCGTCTAAGCCCCCAGGTTGGTGTAGCGTCTTTATACATAATTTTATTCCTGTTAAAGAAGACCATGTTCGGCGAATGAGAATATTTGCCTGCCGCCGACTATCAGGTGGTCGGGGACCCGGATCTCCACCAGCATCAACGCCTGTACCAGCCGTTGGGTGATGGCTTTGTCTGCCTGGCTCGGAGCAACCTCTCCTGAGGGGTGGTTATGGGCAAATATCACTGCTGCAGCGTTAAAGTACAGGGCGCGTTTCACCACCTCGCGGGGATGAACTTCAGTGTGGCTGAGGGTGCCGGTAAAAAGCGTTTCGTGGGCAAGCAATTGGTTCTGGTTATTGAGGTACAGCACGATAAATTCTTCGCGCTCAAGGGTTCCCATCTTCAGCCTGAGCCAGTCGCGAGCAGCCTGCGTGGAAGTAAACGCCACACCGGGTTCGCGCAGGTGCTGGTCAAGCAGACTCAGGGCTCGTTTGATGGTGCGCAGTGAGGTCAATGGCAGCTCCGGTGTAAAGAGAGTCAGTTGTTTCTCCATGACAAAACCCCTTAATCAATGATGGCAAGAATGGCATGGGATTCAGGGTGCTGCAGAGCGTAATCCCGCAGTCGGTAATAGTGTTCAGTCATGGCATCACATTCGGTGCGACAGGCGTGATGGCTGTATTCAATCAGGCAGACTGCGATACCTGCAGCTTCCACGCTCATTTGCGCACCATTGCCGTTCATGCCGTTGAACAGATGCAATTTATCGTCAACGTCAGCATCAGGGGCCATAAACGCGCCGCCATTGCTGAGCGTGTAAAAGGACCAGATACCACCGCTGTACTCATCACAGAAGCGGTCCATCCAGGCGAAAATACGTGGTTCCAGCGTTATCCACTGCGCAATAGAACCAAAGTGTTGTGGCCAGAAGCCGATACGTTGTTCATCGGGTACAGCTGTAGCGGTGATAATCAACTGTGGCTCGTTAGCCAGGATGAGGGTGTGTTGTGTCATGGTGTTCTCCGGGAATAAAATCGCCAGCAACTCAGGCTGGCGTGATGGGGAATAAATGATGTGGTGTGAAGCGTGATGCCACGTTAAGTGCGCGTTCAATTAGAGTGCTGAGGGCTGCTTTATAATGCTGTACTGCCGGATATAAAGGTTAAGCCCAGCTCCGCCGTCAGGTTCAAAGTTCCATGCCCGCCAGACCATCAGGCCTTCGGGGTCACGAACCACTAGTCGGAAGTGACTACCCTGGTCGTCTTCAATGGTGATATTGCGATACGTTACCATGACAACTTCCGCTTGTATCCGGGTGAACGGTCCCGGTGGCAGCAACACTGATGGGGACATTTGCAGGCTCCTGATAAAGGAAAACCCCGGCAGCCTAGTGGCTGTCGGGGTTAGTTTGCGGGGGAAGATGCGGCTGTCAGTCGTTACTGCAGTCTCCGGGAATGGGTAGAACTTTCTCTGCGTTCTTCAGGTCCACAGTGAAAGTCCCCGCTTTACGGTCATTGACGTAAACGTCAAACTGCCCGGTCTTACGGATATCCATGATGAAGTCAAACCAGGCGTTATCGCCGTTACGCCATCCAAGTGTTGAGGGAACGGCATATTGCTTATGGTCCATCACCACGGTGATGTCAGTATTGTCATCATGTGAGCTGACCGTTTTGTCCCCAGCAAGGGTAAGAAAGACTGAATGCTGATAGAAACCATTCTGGTCCGGGTTTCCTGTGCAGTTGATGGTAAAGGTCTGCCCGTTAGCATCCGTGACGCTGTATTCCGTATTGCCCTGACCGTAACCCTGCTGCCAGAGCCCCGGGATCGCAGAGGCATTAAAGCTCGCGAGCAGTACACCCGCCAGCATAAATCGGCTTAGTGAACGTATTGTCATTTCTCTCTCCTTTATCATTGTTTTTATTCCTGATTGTCAGGGTTCGAGGGTATCAGCAGTCGACCCATCAGTTTGCCGTCATGGGCGTACTCAAAGTATCTTTCTTTGGTATACGGGTCCGTAACCTCGTGGTATTCCAGTTTGATATTGTCGGCAATACAAAGCGCATTCATCAGCGGCTGGACGGTTTTTTCCTGCATATCCACGAGGTAGTAGTAACTACCGCCCTCGCAGCCATCGGGCGACTCACGGGTACGTAAGACCTGCAGGGTGAGACCTGATGAAAAGCCAACCTGTGACCATTCTTCGCTGACATCATCCTGCCGACTGACCACATCGCTGAAGCGCGGAGGCGTGAGGTCCTTAAATTTACTGATAGCTTTCAGGTCATCACTCCTGTCATCGCAGGCGCTCAGAAACAGAGTGGTGGCAACCATCGCCAGCAGAGGTAGTGTTTTACATTTCATTATTTTTTCCCTGAAATCAGACGTACCACTTTGGCAAATACATAAATGCCGACGAAAATACCCACCGGCACGCCGACGAACGGTGTCAGCGCGACACTGGCAGCACCGGCTGCGCCACCTCCCGTCAGCAGTGCGGCAACAGTGGCAAGGGTCAGGGCCGCGAGACTGTCGGACACCCCGGTTTTATTCAGAATGATGACGATGACAACAATGGCGATAATGGCAATAACGGGCATAGGGCTCCTCCCTGTTGCCGGGTTGATAACAACGCTTGCGCTATTCTGGTGAGCTGTTGGCCGGAACAAACGTAAGCAGTGACTGCTGGATAAAGCGAAAATGGGGTAAGGACTGAATAAAGCCCGGGTCTTCAACAAGACGACACAGACTGTCGTTACGCCGGAAAGTCTCCTGCAGGGGCAGAACCAGATGGATTTCATCCAGGGAGAATACGGCGATATGTCCGTCGTGCTCTGCCACCAGATACCAGGCCTGCTGGTGGATGAGTAACCGACAGGGAGCCAGCCGCTCACAGCGCTGCTCCTCGGCAATCAGCGTTACCCGCCTGCGCCCCGTAATGGCCTGAATCAGTCGCCAGAAAGACAATGCGCCTGATGGCGAAGGAACAGGACTGGCGGGTGTTATAACGCAGGGAGACTCATCGCACATCAGCAGTGCGTTCACCAGGCGGCGGTCAAAGCCAGGAAAAAGACCGGCCATCCCGCTGCGATGGGCAAAGATAAGCACGTCGGGCACCATCTGCGTCTCACTGCCCGCTGTGCGTAAGCGGCAATATCCGGACTGATACTCCAGGTCCAGATACATCAGCCGCTCACGAAAATCACGCCGCAGCGTGCGCACCGACACACCAAACTCAGCGGCCAGCTTACGCACACTCAGCGTTTCCCCCGCCACCAGACGGCTGATTATCAGTGACAGTCTGACAGCCAGCCGGTCATGGCGGCGTTCTGCCTGTGTCATGAGACGTTCTCCGTGAAAGTTAACTGACTGAAAATGATGTGATTACTTTAAATAAGGGGGCGGACAGGGTATGGACACCGCAGAAACTATTTTTCATTTCTGCAAAAGCCAGAGACGGCGGGGGTTACAGGCCATCCCTCGGTGAGTGAGGACCGCCAGCACGGTGCAATGCGGACAGGTGGTGTCCGACATTAACAATGCGGCAACATAAAGCGGTTACTGCAGTTGCGTGAGCATCGCTTCCGCCATCACCCACAGTGCACGGTTGAGCTTCACGTCCCCGTCAATGCCACGCACAGCACGGGTATGTGACCGTCCCCCTTTGGCATTACGACCACTGAGCCCGCCCTTAATCAGGTTCTCCTGAATACGCTGGTATGTGGTCCACAGGTCGTTACTCTCATCCTGCCAGCGGCGCGGGGAGAGTATTTGCGACTCAGTCACCGGCTGGTGGTCCTCACCAAAGCGATATGTAAGGGCAGCCTTTGCCAGTGCCTGCTGCGCCGGTGATGGCAACAGCAACGACTGCATGGCATCCCGTTTCTCCTCCACCCGGTCAAAAATCCCCAGTACCTCATACGCCCCTTCTATTACCTGACTTACTACGTCCCCCTTGTGCGGCACCCGCACCTCCCCAAACGACTCACCGCAGACAAGACCGTTTTGGCACACAGCCCTGAACAGGCCAGGCAACATCTGGTAAGAGCTGGTGCCATCATGGGAGTTAAGCAGAATGATTTCCGGGACCTGTTTACCGGTGATCTGTCCCTCCCGACGCAGACGCAACATGTGCTTTGTGTGCTCACGACGCGCCGGGTCACGCACACGGGTTTGACAGGCAAAGAACGGCTGGAAGCCTTCCCGCTGCAGGCTGTCGAGCAGGGAGATGGTGGGTATGTATGTGTAGCGTTCACTACGGGACTCGTGTTTGTCCTCGCTGAATACGCTGGGCACCACGCGAAACAGCTCCTCACGGGTTAACGGACGGTCACGACGGATAAGATTTGCGGCGCTAAAGCGCGAAGCCAGACGGGTCATAAGCAGACTCCTCATAACGGGAAAACAAATAAAGAAATCCCCGTCGCATCGGCGACAGGGATAGGGAAATAACAGGGATGGGTTAAATACTCAGAAGAAGAAATCCCAGACGGCACGGGCCACTGACACCACGGTGGTGCGCATGGCCTGAATGACGGCCCGCACCGGGGCGGGTATCAGGGGAAAGGCACTGATGCTATCGAGTACAGCACCGATGGTTTCACCAAAATCGCTACGAGCCTGCTCCCGGACTACCGTCGTGCGAAAGGAAGACTGTAGTTGCGACACCACCGGGCTGGTAGCTTCGCGTGGCAGACACTTAATCATCCGCTCGGCCATCACCCGCAGTCCCCACTGCAGACGGACAGACACCGCACATACTGGATGCACAGGCTGGAACAGCTCATGCAGCAGAAAGATTTTGCGGCTGATATTCTGCTTCTGCGCCGTAGACAATGGTCCCCCACCGCTGGTGGGTTCGGCCTTGTCCGACTGGCTGATAACAAACAGCACTTTATGCCGGTATACCTCACCAATCACCTGATGATAAAAGTGTTCATCCACTGCCAGCGCCCGGTCATCGGCCTTAATCAGCCACAGCACCAGGTCGAGGCGAGAAAGCTGTTCTCGGTACAGCGCAGCATACTCGGTATCGCGAACGCCACTTTCGCCTACACCGGGTAAATCCACGACGGTCATATAGCGCTCGCCAACCTGCAGGCGAAATCGCAAAGGTTCACGGGTGCAGGCAGCCACATCGCTGACCGGTGATATATCTCCAGCAAACAGGGCATTGCACAGACTACTCTTCCCCACCCCGGTTTTACCCATAATGCCGATCACTGGCTCGTAGCGGGTTAACTGATTTATCTGCTGCAATATACGCTCAGACACCCATTGCGGTAGGTCGGAAAGAGTATGGTTTAGTGACTCTAAACCTCGTGGGTTATTCATGATTACTCCTGCAATAAATAAAACTAAAAACGGCAGGACCGTGAAGTTCTGCCGTTATGCTGGTATGTTCATGAAAATAATATATATCTGAATATGGTTTGAATGATGATTTTCTATTGAATCATCCTAAATACTTCCAGTACTCGTAAGGAAGGTTAATGGTGGCTTTAGGAGGATACAGTTGATTAGGCAACGCTTTATCGATGTGCAAAGCTGCAACAAAAATAAACCCATCCCGAAAGGCCGCAACAGGAACCCATGAAAGATACGCTGTATGCAGATACCTCTTATTTCTCTGCATGTATTCTTTAATTCCAATATTGCAAAAATCAATAGCGCGAACAAAGCAGATTGATTGGATATCAAACAAATACTTGTCAACAATGAAAAATGGAATTGTTATCTGGATTAAATCGAATTCGAACTTTTCAACAGGATGCTTTTTTATGCATAAGTAAATATATTTAGATATACCGTCATCTTCTGGCATATGAACTTCAATATTTTCTTCTATCTTTGCCTTAAATTCTTTTTTGTAAGAATCCCATTCATCAAACATTGGAAGAGAAAAGGACATTATTGGTTCAGATCGAATACGAAAAACAAGTTTCTCAGACAGCAAATGAAGATACTTCAGCGTGGAATCATCTTTATGCTGCTGCGTTTCGAAGTGACGGACCTCATGATAAAACATGCTAAAAAGCCTGCTTTCAACCTCCTGAGTAATTCTATTTTGATATGTCACAAAATCAAGAATAGGTGCAGTGGATCGTAATAACTCACATATTACTTTCGAACGTGACGTGCCATTGGATTCGGCATACCTGTCGATTGAATCAATCGTTAAATTATCATCGATGTTAAATGTTATTCTCTTTATCATAATTGTTATGCATTTTGTTGATTATGCATAACAACCTATCACGGAGGCCAGTAAAGCGCCAGATCGCACTGCAATACTTCAGATTTCGCGCACACATTTCTTCCCGTGTAAGACCACCCTGCGAACCTGCGATAGAATCCCTGAAACCATCTGTTCTTACTGAATTAAGGTTAATTAGTATTATCACCCGGAGTTAACCATCCCCCTCCTGTAATCGATACTCATCCCTGTATAAAAAATACATCACACATCTATCTATTGAACCCCATTTAGTTTGAGGATAGATCATGAAAGAACCCTACAATGCCAACCCCAATTACCCTATGCATCGTTTTCTTCTCGAAGATATAAACCACCACCTGGATGAAATGTTTGAGCGTTATTCCCGCTTACTGGCTTTTCGTATGGATTTTGGCTGGAAACAAGGAAGTGAACGCTCGCAGCGTAATCTCATGGATGAGATGGAGGGCGAGATACAGCACCTGATGGACCTGGTAATTGGCCGAAAGATGGTTATTGGGTACTACTGGGTAATTGAATACAGGCAGCGTAAGGGATTGCATGTGCATGCCATGATTTATCTTGATGGGCAGAAGCATCGGAAATGTTATCCAACTTCGCGTGCGATAGGGGAAGAATGGCGCAGATTGACTGACGATGAAGGTCTCTTTCATCTGTGTGTACGGAAAAAACATTTCGTTGCGAATTCCGGAACGATAGTGGATCACCGCAATAGGCAAGCAGTAGATGAACTACGTTACGTAATCAGTTACTTGGCCAAGTCTGAACAGAAGTCCCGGGGTGTTATTGCAGGTATGAATGCTATACCACCACGCAGCCGTAGAGGCAGGCCCAGGAAGGAATAGCAACAGGTAAACATTGAGCCGAAGTTTTTTTACAACAGAAGCCATTGATGTGGAGGGGCTGGCAGTAACCATTAGTTTACTAACGGCTCCGGTTATTCATCCTTAACCGGAACACATCATCATGTATACAAAACCTGCACTACTTGAAGATCAATTCATTGATATGAAATTCATTACCCAGCTTACTGGCCTGAGCGATAAATGGTTTTATAAGCTGATACAGGATGGGGCATTCCCTAAACCTATTAAGCTGGGAAGATCTTCCCGTTGGTTAAAAAGCGAATTGGAAGAATGGTTGTATTACCGTATTGACGAATCCCGAAATTCAGCCTAGCCCGACTTAGGCTATAGTGGTCCGCCGAGAATCAGCAGAGTGGTGCGAAGCTCGCGCTAAGCGGGTTCGACCCGATTTCACCCAAGCAATCGACATTCATTGGCGTAAGCGAGTGATCGAGTGGAACAGAGTCAGCAACGAAAAATACATTTAACCCACCCAATATGATTCAGTTAGGTAACACTCTAATCAACAGCAAACGGCATACTGAAAAAATGATAAGAATAACCCAATCTAATCAAAAGATTGGGTTTTCTATGTGGTGTTAAGGCTGAATGATGGGCACTGATGAAAAAAGGATAATCACATTTACTGGGGCTGCAAAAGTTTGCCATCCCATTCGATGAGAGTGTATTGGACGCCTTGTGTTGCTTGACGGAACACTTCTTCCGACTCATCGAAAGAGGCGGCGACGATGCTCTGCAAGCTTGCTTCGTTTGCTAGTTGCTTGAGAAGAGCATGCTGACTGCCAACCGCCATTGAATGTTGTCCTGGCTCGTCAAACATCAACAGGCCAGGATGATTTCCGAGGGATGAGGGTATGGTCGAGGTCTGATACAAGGCAAGCAAGTAACTCCAGATGAGGCGAACAAAGTCACTGGCGCTAGAGTCCGATTTAATGTCAGTCCGTATCTCCCTTAATGCCATCTGGGCTAGGCATGGAATGAGCGTGTCCTTACTGATTTCGATCTCTCTAATCGGAGCACTTTCGTAGCCAAACGATCCAGCATTTGCTCTGAAATTTAATTGGAAGCGGCGGATTCGCTCGATGTCTGCCTCGCTATAGTTTTCTTTTGGCATGCCTCTTCTTGTCGCCTGATTGACGCTCATGCGCTCTGCAATCAGCCTGAATTTTGCTAACAGCTCCATAGATGTGATCTGGAGCTTCTCAAGCGCTTCTACCTCAACTTCAATCTGAACCTGCCGACGCACGATTGCCTTCGACTCCGATGCTCCAGATGTTATATCACCGCGCATTGCGACGAGTAGGTCACGCTTGCTAGCTATACGAGCAGCCAACTCAATTACTCGAAGGTCAGTCGCCTGCAAACCACTCTTCAAGCCAGCAATCTGACGTATAAGCATACGACGTTGGCTCTCCAAATAGGTGATATTGGCCGCTAAGTCCATTTGGGGACCAGTCACTGCCCCGGCCAAAAGTGTGTCGTCAACCGGCTGATTGCATGTAGGACACTTACCAATAGCGGTCGCCACATCGTACTTCGCACCCAAGTCACGGAGCTTCGCTGCTGTCTTGTTCCGTTCCAGGTCCTCGTTAGCCTCGACGAGCAGATTCTCGTAATCCTTCAGGGATCTTCGCTGCTCCGCGTAGAAGGTTGTAGCACGCTCATGCAACATAACAAGTTCCTGCAGTTCGTCCATAGCAACTGTAACGCTATGAATCGCCTCGCCCCCAGAGGTCTTATGATACTGCTCAGCCTGTTTCTGCAAGGTAGCGTACTCGGATCGTAGTTGGCTGATGTACTCGTTCAATGGAACAGATGAATTGCCAGCCAGTTTTCTGATGCTTGCCTCATCCTCTTTGAAGAGAGCCGAAGGGATTGAGGAAACGCCATAGATTGCAGTTCCAAGCGGACTCGTTTCTTGTAGCAACTCCGAATAAAGCTTGCGCCAGTCAGCATCAATCTTAACCGATTCGACGTTAAGCCGATTGCGTGTAGCGTTCGTCTCGAATACATCCAAACCAAGCAAGAACTCAACCACTCTGGTTCGCGCATCACGAATGCCAAAAAACGGAATGTTCGCGATATAGTCTGTCCATCCTCGCTTCTGCTCCACGGCTAAAGCTGCAAATACCACCTGTAGGTACAGCTTTGCCTCACCACCGTTCGTAGTTGGCACTCTCGGCAAACTCAAATCCAAGAAACGCTCAAGAAAAAGATGGAAACCCTCGGGCCGTTTAGCACCACCGCCATCGTGCACGTAGGTAGGCCTGGCTTCGCCAAATGCTTTTTTTTCAGTTAAATGAGCTCCCGCAAATACCTCAATGAGCCTAGGGTCCCTCACCGCATCCCTGATTGCACGTCGAAGCGTAACTATTTCTCCAGAGCGACTCTCTATTTCAAGCATCATCTCCGAAGCTGTAATTAGGATTCGACGATCATTGTATTCGATATACTCCTTGAGGGCGTAGGGAAGGGACTTTTCATTTTTACCCCCAACAAGTTCTTCCATGCCTAGACCGTAGAGCAAGCTGTTGAATAATGTGCTTTTCCCGCTTGAATTTTTGGCCCGGATGATGGTCAGAGTCCGCGCAAAGTTGAAACTAAACCCATATTCCCCTTCATTAGTGGTAGCCCTGAATTTTACGCCACGAATGATCACTGTGCCTCCCAGCCACTAGCAGTTGCTTCGATCATTTTCTCTGTCAGCCCTTTTCCGATATCAGATAGAAACGAACGCTCGCGTCCGAACAAATTGGAGTCTTTCAATATTTCTTTGGTAAAGACTTTCCCAGCCGTCGAAATCTCATAGCCAGTGGAGTTTTCAATGATTAAGCCTTCCGCAATGGCAAGTCGAACAGCAATAGCTAATGCAGGATCGAAACCCCATGCGGGAACTTGCAAGATTTTCTCTTCAACAGCTAGGACCAACTGTTGCTGGCGTTTGGTCGACTTCATAGCCCAGTTGAATAGTTGCAGGCGCGGTAAACTTGACTTCCCTCCGCGAGAAGCCAGAGACAGGATAAGCAACACTTGCCCAATCTTATACATAGGCCTATGTTCAGCTAATACTGGTGACGGTCGCCGTTCGAAGCGAAGCCGTTTTTGCTCCTTGACCTCAACCATAGTCCAACTCGCAGACTGCCAACCACCGAGCGGTCATGTATCTTGCCACTTTCAAAGTGTTGGCCTTATCAAACTCAGGTGCGAGTTCGTCGGAAATAATCTTTGCCAATCCATCACGAACTTGGATAGTCAACTCTTCTGCGGTTCCAGACCAAGTAGCTGAAGTTTCAATGACGTATTGTTCGTACTCGTTGATAAGGCGAATAAGTCGCACATGTGTGATTGGTGACGCTGATGCGACACGGCGGAAATATCCGTCAGCCTCAAGGAACTGCTCAATGGTGCGCTGACTAAGCAGTTGTACGCGAGTCTGAAAGTCCGGCACCTGAGCCTTTTCGGCGAGTCGATAGCCTGACTTACGATGAACGTTTATCTCGTACTGTTCTTGCTGACCAGTTAAGGCAGCCAGGACTGGTGCTGTGTCGTCGAAGACCAAAGCCTCTCCACAGGCAGCGCGTACCTCATTAATTTCGACCAAATAGTGATCGCCATCGTGGAGCAATACTGTGAAGTCATCGGTTAGGATGGGCAGTTTCCAAGCACGGACTTCCGCCTCCTTGGCCTTTGCATGTGCAAGGAGCGCATTACGATCTATCTCGGGAGTGACAAACACCCATCGAGAAATCTTCGTGCTTCCCAGTCGTGTTTGAAGTTCCTGCGCGTAATCTTTCAGCTTTCTAAGGTCAGTAGTAATTTTGTCGCGCTGCTTATCATACAACTCAGTGCGTTCGTAGTGCTTCTCAGGACAATAGCACTGAAATGCCCACCCAGTGTCTGAGGTGTAGCCCTCTATGCCGTAGTCTCCTGGAGATGCTGGCATCTGCTGATAGCATTCAGCTTGATACTTCCGCTTAAAGACCTGCTGACAAAGACTTTCCCAGGTAGATCCGTTAAATGGCCCGAATTTGGTGTTGAACATCAGTCGCCTTGGTCTAATATGATGAAAAGTCGATGCTGTGCGTTGATCCGAAGCAGAAGCTTCAAGCAAACATCAAGAGTGGTACCAAATTCAACTGATATTCTTTTCATACATGACCTTTTCAGAGCTCAGCAACTGCAGGCTTTAGCAATTAATTAAATCGCACTACCGACAAAATCGAATCTTTAATACATGTAATTAAAGGTGAAAGGATATTGTTGTCAATCAGTTTACCAATCTGTTCCTAGGGCAACTATGTTCTGAGTCATACTGAGATAACCTGGTATGTATCATCATGAAAATGTCCTCGTGTTGCTGATGGATATCAGACTAAGGAAAAAAGTGCGAGTTAAGGATATGTTAGCGGTAATGGTGGTGGTCCACTCGCCCATTCTTCAAAACAGTTATCTAGGCGGAATGTAGGTTTCTGCCATTACCTTAACCGAGATGGGCTTTGGCTGATCATCAACTCAGCATAGACGCATCCGGTCACTACGCTTCAGGGGCGGCTTGCGCCTGCCTGCAGGAGCCTGTTTATGTTTGCTAAATTCTTTATCACTCTCGGCGGCAACGCTCATCTGACCGGTACTTAAACGGCACAGCCTCCCTTACGACCGTTATACCTGCCATCTATGCCACTCGACCGCCTTTTATCCCGCCACTCTCAATTAGAAAGCCTGCTTCAGACATATCGGAGCTGACATCAAACCAGAACATATCGCCCGTTATGATTATCTGGAGGAAAGCACAAAAACTCAGGCCCTATTGTAGTTCCTGAAGACGGTTCTGAATGGCGTGGTGTCGCTATTGCCGATGCGTGACTGGCAGTGCGTCATGTGCAGCGTAGATTTTCGCGGTGAGAAAAAATGCCAAGTGTGTAAGACGAGGTCTACTGTCGGCAGTGGGATGTACAGAAGGAATAACCCCCTAAACTTCTAAATGTTAGCGCCATATCAAACGATGTTGGATAAGCTCACATTGATACAAAAAATTATATGTTCATTATCATTCCTTGATTCAATAATGTCATGCAACGATGGGGATGTAAAAATGTTTCATAGGGAGCGGACATGAGGACATCAAAAAAAGAGCTGCTGGAAATTGCTTCCTATTTATCAAGATATGGTAAAGAAAAACCGCTAAGTGATCTTACCCAGCAGCCATTGGAGCCACAGTCATGACGATTAAGCAGCCCGTCGAGGTCTGCATGATGGATTTTGCCACTTTGTGCAGCAATGGAGCAACTTTACAGCTCGACCACTACCAACGACCCTATGTTTGGGACAGACACAAGGTCAATCAGTTGCTGGAGGATTTGGACGAGTTCAGGCACAACGGCAATGGGCAGAAAGTCTATTATCTAGGTACCCTATTGCTGCATCGGAATGACGAAAAAAAAGCCCGCTTTGTAATCGATGGCCAACAGCGCCTCAGTACCCTAGCAGTGCTGTATCATGCCTTGCACAATGAATTACCCAAAGGGTTAGAATTTCATTACCGCTCTCCCATCTCAGCTCGTAATTTGCGAGTAGCACGCAAGCTAATGAGCGAACATCGTGAGTCAGCTCTAGAGCCATCCATCGTTGAGCAATTGTGTTTTACGGTGATCACAGTTGAGCGCGAAGATCTCGCTTTTACCTTTTTTGATACTCAGAATTTTCGCGGAGTACCACTTAAAGCGACTGATTTGCTCAAAGCTTATCACCTGCGGGCTGTGAACGGGCCCAACGTACAGCATGTCGAGTCATTGCAGCAAATCTGTGCTCGACGTTGGGAGCATGTTCAAATGGCAGGCCCTAGGCGGCAGGATTGTGAACAGCAAGATTTTGCACCCGAGTTGTTTCAGTACTATTTGTGGCGTGCCCGCAATTGGCGGGGTAATAAGCAAATGGAGCGTGAAGATCACGATAGTCTGCTGGAAGCCTTTCAACAACAGAGTGTTGGTGGTGGTGAGATTGATGAGATCCCGCTCTATCCGGGTTATCACAATCAATTTGCCAATTCCCTCAAATTGCAAAGCAGCGATGACTATCGCTTGGCATTGAACCCCTTACAAATTAGTGGAAGCGCGGCTAATTTACCATTTACATTGCGCCAGCCCATTCATAAAGGCATCTGTTTTTTCCTTTACGCTCAAAAATATGCCTCTTTACTTGATGATCTTTTGTACAAAGAGAATACCTGCCACGAATTAGAGGCATTCCGAGAATTTTATCGGCGTGTGGTACGTGCTAATGCCTATTACTTACAGGAGCTCTTTAACTTGGCCCTTCTGATGTATGTCGACCGTTTTGGTTATCAACATCTATTAGCCTTTGCAGTGGGTTTGGAACTAGTGTTGGGGGGATTACGTTTGGAGAAAAGTTATATCTTTAAAGAATCACCACTCAAGTACTTACGTGACGCTCCTTACAATCTGCTTGATGAGATATGTGGGGCCTATCGCCCACAAGAGGTGATGACATTCTTACGTTCTGAAATCGAACGTAGTAAGGGATACGGGAAGGCTGTCTCCATCGTCCTATCTAAGGGCGTACAGGGGCGTTACCTTAATGCGTTGCTGGATTATTTCAATCTTGATGGTATCCCTGAGGGTGACAGTTGGGTACTTAAACGTTGGCTAGGGATGGAAAAGTAGATGCAATATGAATCAAAATTAATGTCACTGGCTCAACTCATTGATGAAAAACGACTTTTCAATATTCCTATCTATCAACGCCTCTATGTATGGGGTAGTGACCAGATCAAAGTATTACTTGATGATCTAGTCTCCGCCTGTAATGCAGACAAGGATGTATTTTACTTGGGTAGTACGCTGGTGATTGAGCAAGGAAGGACAGAATCTGGGCACCCCTTGTTGGATCTGATTGATGGTCAGCAACGTTTTACCACCTTGTGGTTGCTTAGCGTAGTAATTGAGCGCCTGCTCTCATCATCGAAAAACAGTGAGCGAAGCCAAAACCCCCTTTCCTGTTTTCTTTATGCCCAGTTGGGAAATAGTCGTGAACCGCGGATTCGGTTTGCCATTCGCCCTGAGGTAAGCCGTTTTTTTGCAGCCTTACTTGATGGCCGAGCTGCATCTGATGAGCAAAAGGCCGCTGCGTTGAGTTATGCGATGCAGGTCATGGAGGGTTACTTCACCCATAGAACGGATGACACCCACCGGATTGATCTTGTCAAATTGGGTACGTTCATCCGTGATCGGGTTCAACTGGTATTGACCCTGGTACCGGCCAACACGGACCTTAACAAGTTGTTTGAAGTCATCAACAATCGCGGTGTGCAGCTGCAGCACCATGAAATTTTGAAAGCTCGCTTGCTGGCGTTACTGCCAGATAGCGCTGAGCGCGAAGCCTATGGCCAGATGTGGGATGCCTGCTCATTTATGGGGGCCTATGTCGAAAAGAACCTACGTACCGTTAAAGGAATAAAGCTGATCCCGCTTTATAATGTCGAGGATGCTAAACGAGACCGGGAGATGCTCTCTGATCCCTTGGTTATACGTGACGTACTGCTGGAATTAGGTACACAACAAGACCTCAGACACCACTCATTAGACGATATCCTCAATGATGAGACACTCCTGACGGAGCCATCTAACAATGCTTCTGAAAATAACGAGGCTTATGAAGCCGATGATGTACGCAGTATTATCGGCTTTTCCATGCTCTTACAGCATGTTTTACGCCTTTTTCTGTTACATCAGCAACGCGATGATATCAGCAAAATCCTAGACAAAGAGCTGTTACAGATCTTCCAGACTCATTGGCTGGCGGGGCTAGCCCAGTGTGAGAAATCAGAACAAGCCAATCAGATACGTCGCTTTATCAAGTTGTTGTGGCGTTGCCGCTATCTGTTTGACAAACATATCATCAAATGGATTAGCGATGATGCTAATGAAGAAAGTCATGGTATTCGTCGCCTCCGAGTGAATGAAAATCGGAACGGTTACCAAAGCCTTATTCGCGCTAGCCGTGATGCCGATAGCGGGTTTGCTATGTTACAAAGCATGCTCTATCACTCACAGCAATTGACCACCCATTACTGGCTAACTCCCCTGCTTAGTTACCTACTAAACCATGGCGGTGAAGGTGCCCACCGATACCTGCAATATCTGGACAATCACTTGCTTTGCAGTGGCAGTGAACAGCCACTGATCGTAAGCGTTAAGTGAGCGCCGTATTGACGGTTATTTATCGGTAAGAACCACGTTCCATGGCAGCAGTTCGGCCACTTTGTTGCTGGGCCACTCCGGCAGTACGCTCAGGATATGGCGAAGGTAGGCTTCCGGATCGATACCATTCAGCCTGCACGTCCCGATCAGTCCGTACAGCAGGGCTCCGCGCTCACCACCGTGGTCGCTGCCGAAGAAGATAAAATTCTTTTTCCCAAGACAGACGGCACGAAGGGCTCGTTCGGCAGCGTTGTTATCAGGCTCTGCCAGGCCATCTTCACAGTAGTAGCACAGCGCATCCCACTGGTTCAGGACATAAGCGAACGCTTCGCCCAGACGGGACTTTTTCGACAGCGTCTCATTTTTTTCTACCAGCCATTCATGCAGCGATGCCAGCAGTGGTTTGCTTTGCGATTGTCTGGCTGCCAGACGCTCTTCTGTCGTGAGGCCGCGTATTTCTTCTTCTATCGCGTACAGCTCACCGATACGTTTCAGGGCTTCTTCCGCTGTCGCTGTGTGAGTGCTTATATAGACATCATGGATTTTTCGGCGGGCATGGGCCCAACATGCGGCTTCTGTCAGCGGCCCTCCTTCACGTTCCGGACTGAACAACCGATCGTAGCCTGCGAAGGCATCCGCCTGCAGCACACCATGATAGTGGCGAAGGTGTTGCTGAGGATGTTTTCCCTGCCGGTCTGGCGAGAAGGCGAACCATGCCGCTGGCGGATCTGATGAACCTGCGCTTCTGTCGTCACGTACATACGTCCAGATACGCCCGGTTTTCGTCTTCTTTCTGCCCGGTGCAAGCACCGGAACCGGAGTGTCATCCGTATGCAGTTTGTGGCAGTCCATCACGTAGTGGTAAAGGGCCTCATCCAGCGGGGCCATTAACCGGCAACATGCATCCACCCAGTTGGAGAGCAGAGCCCGGCTCAGATCCACGCCCTGACGGGCAAAGATTTCGCACTGGCGATACAGCGGCAGGTGTTCGCAGTATTTGGCCGTTAACACGCGGGCCAGCAGACCCGGCCCGGCGATACCCCGATCGATGGGACGTGATGGCGCAGGTGCTTCAACGATACAGTCACATCGGGTGCAGGCCTTTTTCACCCTGACCGTGCGGATCACTTTCAGGGCGCTGGAGACCAGTTCCAGCTGCTCCACGCTGACTTCGCTGAGGTACGCCATACCGCTGCCGCATTCCGGACAGCTGGTTTCCGCAGGATCCAGCCGATGTATCTCGCGGGGAAGGTGTGCCGGTAACGGGCGACGATGGCGGGACTGACGTAACTGGCGAGGTACCTGCGGATCGTCTTCCCGTCCGTTGTAGCGATCGCTTTGCTGCTCCTGCTGTTTCAGCAGGGCTTCGGCTTCTTCAACCTGTCGGCGAAGTTTTTCGGAGCGGGTACCGAACAACATTCGACGCAGTTTTTCTATCTGTGCCCGCAGATGCTCTATCTCGCGCTCTTCGTTCTCTATTTTCTCTTCTGCGCGGGCCAGTGCAGAACGCAGGAACGACTCAGTCTCTGCAACGAGACTGAGCTGACTGTCTTTCTGGCGAAGCGCGTCTTCCAGCGCAGCGATACGGGCGAGATAGTCGTGATTCATAACCGCTTTTATAATGCGGTTATGATTTTTTTACAACATTGTCAGTGAGTTAAGGCGGGATATTTTTGGCTGGCGCCAGTCCAGCTTATCAAGGAGCATGGCAAGTTGTGAGCGGGTGATCGCGATTTTGCCGTCGCGTACAGCAGGCCAGACGAACTGTCCCTCTTCCAGGCGTTTGATAAACAGGCACAGACCATCAGCATCAGCCCAAAGTATTTTCACGGTATCGCCACGGCGTCCCCGGAAGATAAACAGATGGCCGGAGAAGGGATCCTCATCCAGAACGTGGTGTATCTGTTCGCCCAGCCCGTTGAAGGATTTACGCATATCCGTGGCCCCGGCGACCAGCCAGATGCGGGTGCCTGACGGGAGGGATATCATTGTGTCCTCCCGGTCAGTTCGCGGATCAGCACAGTCAGCAACTCTGACGACGGGTTCTCCAGCGTCATTTTGCCGTGGCGGAACTCAACATGACAGGAAGTGGCGCTGGCGTGAGCGGAGGAGAACGTACACAGAGTGTCATTCTCTGCGGCGGGCAACGGGTCGTTGATAACGTCGACGGACAACAGAGTCGGAGAAGCCGGAAGAGATTGAGGTACCACCGGCCCCACGATAGTTGCAGGCATTCGACGAGAGATTCGCCCCTCTCTCTGCCAGAGGCGTAGCCACTTAAAAATGAGATTATTATCAACGCCATGTTCCCGCGCCAGTTGTGCGACGTTGGCATCTGGTCGTGAAGCCAGTTCGACCATCCGAAGTTTGAAGTCACTGGAATAGACGGTACGCGATTCAGTTCGCCAGTTGGCAGCATTTTCCATAAACAGAGCTCCTTCTAAATTAGACGGAGCTCTAAGCTAGCGATCCCGGGACTGGAATCACAGGCGGCAGTGACTTGACGCTTAC
>NZ_JAOWGW010000034.1:0-7267 GCF_030332945.1 Citrobacter sp. Cpo037 | reverse complement strand
TGAGCCTTTCCGTTTTACAGGTTCCTCAACAGGCCGGTGGGCCGTTAGTATCATCAATATCAGTATTCGCAAAACCAGATGAATGATTGTTTAAACTGGTGTATTTCTGCCTTTATGCTTCGTAAGTTTGCTGTCGCGCCGTCAGTGCCCAGGCTATTCTGGCCAGCTTGTTTGCCAGAGCACAGGTGACGACAAAGTTGCTTTTCCGACACAACAACTCCCTGACCCAGTCGGCCAACTTGCCAGACTGGTGTTCCAGTTTTTGTATGAATACCCTGGCACACTGAACCAACAAAGTTCGGATCTTTTTGTTGCCCCGCTTGCTAATCCCTAACAATGTCGTCCGACCTCCCGTGCTGTACTGTCGGGGTACCAGCCCTGTTGCCGCCGCAAAGTCACGGCTGCTGGCGTACTGCTTCCCGTCGCCAATCTCAGTTGAAATAGTACTGGCAGTCAGCGTTCCAACGCAGGGAATACTCAGCAAGCGCTGTCCAACCTCATCTTCGTCCAACTTTCGTTTCAACTGAGATTCCAGATCTTTAATCTGCTCAACAAGATAGTGATAATGCTGTTGTAATTTCAGCAGTAACTGGCTGAGATAAAGAGGCAAACTACTGTCCTCAAGAAGGGTACTCAGTCGACTAATAACGGCAGCACCTCGCGGAACGCTGATACCAAATTCCAGCAGAAAAGCATGCATCTGATTAGTTGTTTTCACCTTATCCTGAACCAGGGATTCACGGACACGATGCAGAGCTCGCATTGCCTGCTGAGATTCGGTTCTGGGCTGCACGAAACGCATAGATGGACGTGATGCTGCTTCACAGATAGCTTCAGCATCAACGAAGTCATTTTTGTTGCTTTTAACGAATGGGCGGACAAATTGCGGTGATATCAGCTTTGGAAAATGCCCTAACTCTTCCAGCTTGCGTGCCATAAAGTGAGAACCGCCACAGGCTTCCATCGCGATGGTTGTTGCCGGGCATGTCGCCAGAAATTCGATTAGCTTTGGTCGGGTGAATTTTTTACGGTAAACGGCCTTCCCACGATGATCCTGACAATGAATATGGAAAGAGTTCTTACCCAGATCGATACCAATAAGCGCAATGTTTTCCATGATGGTTCTCCGAATGAAAGCCTGTCCTCAGCATAGTACTGGGAAGGAGGGAGTGACCATCTCATTAAATAAAGCACGCTAAGGCATAGCTGACCTTGCCAGGCCTGCTTCGCCCTGTAGTGACGCGATCAACGGGCAGGAAACATTCCCCTTTCGTGCATGGCAGGCGCACACGAGTTCAGACAGCACGGTTTCCATGCGCGCCAAGTCGGCCATCTTCTCGCGCACGTCCTTGAGCTTGTGTTCGGCCAGGCTGCTGGCCTCCTCGCAGTGGGTGCCATCGTCGAGCCGCAACAGCTCGGCAATCTCGTCCAGACTGAACCCCAGCCGCTGTGCCGATTTCACGAATTTCACCCGAACCACGTCCGCCTCCCCATAGCGGCGGATGCTGCCGTAAGGCTTGTCCGGTTCCCGCAACAGGCCCTTGCGCTGATAGAAGCGGATTGTCTCCACGTTGACCCCGGCCGCCTTGGCAAAAACGCCAATGGTCAGGTTTTCCAAATTATTTTCCATATCGCTTGACTCCGTACATGAGTACGGAAGTAAGGTTACGCTATCCAATCCAAATTCAAAAGGGCCAACGTATGTCTGAACCACAAAACGGGCGCGGTGCGCTCTTCGCCGGCGGGCTGGCCGCCATTCTTGCATCGACCTGCTGCCTGGGGCCGCTAGTACTGGTCGCCCTGGGCTTCTCCGGTGCTTGGATCGGCAACCTGACGGTGCTGGAACCCTATCGACCGTTGTTCATCGGCGCGGCGCTAGTGGCGCTGTTCTTCGCCTGGAAGCGGATTTACCGGCCCGTGCAGGCATGCAAGCCAGGTGAGGTCTGCGCGATTCCGCAGGTGCGCGCCACCTACAAGCTGATTTTCTGGATCGTGGCCGTGCTGGTCCTGGTCGCGCTTGGATTTCCCTATGTCGTTCCATTTTTCTATTAACCAGGAGTTCATCATGAAGAAACTGTTTGCCTCCCTTGCCCTCGCCGCCGCTGTTGCCCCGGTGTGGGCCGCTACCCAGACCGTCACGCTAGCGGTTCCCGGCATGACTTGCGCCGCCTGCCCGATCACAGTCAAGAAAGCGCTCTCCAAGGTCGAAGGCGTGAGCAAGGTCGATGTGGGCTTCGAGAAGCGCGAGGCCGTCGTCACTTTTGACGACACCAAGGCCAGCGTACAGAAGCTGACCAAGGCCACCGCAGACGCCGGCTATCCGTCCAGCGTCAAGCAGTGAGCCAGCAAGCCAACGACAACAGCGAGAGCCGCTTCATGGGACTGATGACACGCATTGCCGATAAAACCGGCGCGCTCGGCAGCGTCGTTTCCGCGATGGGCTGCGCCGCCTGCTTTCCAGCCCTCGCCAGCTTCGGCGCGGCCATCGGGCTGGGCTTCTTGAGCCAGTACGAGGGACTGTTCATCAGCCGCCTGCTGCCGCTGTTTGCCGCGCTGGCCTTCCTGGCGAACGCGCTGGGTTGGTTCAGTCATCGGCAATGGCTGCGCAGTCTGCTCGGCATGATCGGCCCGGCCATCGTGTTTGCGGCCACGGTCTGGCTGCTCGGCAACTGGTGGACGGCGAACCTGATGTACGTCGGCCTGGCCTTGATGATTGGGGTGTCGATCTGGGACTTCGTGTCGCCGGCGCATCGCCGTTGCGGACTGGACGGCTGCGAACTCCCCGCCAAGCGCTTGTGAAAGACGGCTGACCGTGCGACACGGCGGCCCACACGAATAAGGAACGATGGTATGAGCACTCTCAAAATCACCGGCATGACTTGCGACTCGTGCGCAGTGCATGTCAAGGACGCCCTGGAGAAAGTGCCCGGCGTGCAATCAGCGGATGTCTCCTACGCCAAGGGCAGCGCCAAGCTCGCCATTGAGGTCGGCACGTCACCCGACGCGCTGACGGCCGCTGTAGCTGGACTCGGTTATCGGGCCACGCTGGCCGATGCCCCCTCAGTTTCGACGCCGGGCGGATTGCTCGACAAGATGCGCGATCTGCTGGGCAGAAACGACAAGACGGGTAGCAGCGGCGCATTGCATATCGCCGTCATCGGCAGCGGCGGGGCCGCGATGGCAGCGGCGCTGAAGGCCGTCGAGCAAGGCGCACGTGTCACGCTGATCGAGCGCGGCACCATCGGCGGCACCTGCGTCAATGTCGGTTGTGTGCCGTCCAAGATCATGATCCGCGCCGCCCATATCGCCCATCTGCGCCGGGAAAGCCCGTTCGATGGCGGCATCGCCGCTACCACGCCGACCATCCAGCGCACGGCGCTGCTGGCCCAGCAGCAGGCCCGCGTCGATGAACTGCGCCACGCCAAGTACGAAGGCATCTTGGAGGGCAATCCGGCGATCACTGTGCTGCACGGCTCCGCCCGCTTTAAGGACAATCGCAACCTGATCGTGCAACTCAACGACGGCGGCGAGCGCGTGGTGGCATTCGACCGCTGCCTGATCGCCACCGGCGCGAGCCCGGCCGTGCCGCCGATTCCCGGCCTGAAAGACACTCCGTACTGGACTTCCACTGAAGCGCTGGTCAGCGAGACGATTCCTAAGCGCCTGGCCGTGATTGGCTCATCAGTGGTGGCGCTGGAGCTGGCGCAGGCGTTCGCCCGACTCGGAGCGAAGGTGACGATCCTGGCTCGCAGCACGCTGTTCTTCCGCGAAGACCCAGCTATAGGCGAAGCCGTCACGGCCGCATTCCGCATGGAGGGCATCGAGGTGAGGGAACACACCCAGGCCAGCCAGGTCGCGTATATCAATGGTGAAGGGGACGGCGAATTCGTGCTCACCACGGCGCACGGCGAACTGCGCGCCGACAAGCTGCTGGTCGCCACCGGCCGCGCGCCCAACACACGCAAGCTGGCACTGGATGCGACGGGCGTCACGCTCACCCCGCAAGGCGCTATCGTCATCGACCCCGGCATGCGTACAAGCGTGGAACACATCTACGCCGCAGGCGACTGCACCGACCAGCCGCAGTTCGTCTATGTGGCGGCAGCGGCCGGCACTCGCGCCGCGATCAACATGACCGGCGGTGACGCGGCCCTGAACCTGACCGCGATGCCGGCCGTGGTGTTCACCGACCCGCAAGTGGCGACCGTAGGCTACAGCGAGGCGGAAGCGCACCATGACGGCATCAAAACTGATAGTCGCACGCTAACGCTGGACAACGTGCCGCGCGCGCTCGCCAACTTCGACACGCGCGGCTTCATCAAACTGGTGGTTGAAGAAGGCAGCGGACGACTGATCGGCGTGCAGGCAGTGGCCCCGGAAGCGGGCGAACTGATCCAGACGGCCGCACTGGCGATTCGCAACCGGATGACGGTGCAGGAACTGGCCGACCAGTTGTTCCCCTACCTGACGATGGTCGAAGGGTTGAAGCTCGCGGCGCAGACCTTCAACAAGGATGTGAAGCAGCTTTCCTGCTGCGCCGGGTGAGGACAAGGAGGTGTGCGATGAGCGCCTACACGGTATCGCAACTGGCCCATAACGCTGGGGTGAGCGTACATATCGTGCGCGACTACCTGGTGCGCGGCTTGTTACGGCCGGTGGCCTGCACCACGGGCGGCTACGGCGTGTTCGACGATGCGGCCTTGCAACGGCTGTGCTTCGTGCGCGCGGCCTTCGAGGCGGGTATCGGCCTGGATGCCCTGGCGCGGCTGTGCCGTGCGCTCGACGCAGCGGACGGCGCACAAGCCGCAGCGCAGCTTGCCGTGCTGCGCCAGTTGGTCGAGCGGCGGCGCGCGGCGTTGGCCCATCTGGACGCGCAACTGGCCTCCATGCCAGCCGAGCGGGCGCACGAGGAGGCATTGCCGTGAACGCCCCTGACAAACTGCCGCCCGAGACGCGCCAACCCGTTTCCGGCTACCTGTGGGGTGCGCTGGCCGTGTTGACCTGCCCCTGCCATCTGCCGATTCTCGCCGCCGTGCTGGCCGGGACGACCGCCGGTGCCTTCCTTGGCGAGCATTGGGGTGTTGCCGCGCTCGCGCTGACCGGCTTGTTCGTTCTGGCCGTAACGCGGCTGCTGCGCGCCTTCCGGGGCGGATCATGACGAGTTCGCAGCCCGCCGGATGGACGGCGGCCGAGTTGGCGCAGGCGGCGGCGCGCGGACAGCTTGACCTGCATTACCAGCCGCTGGTCGATCTGCGCGATCACCGGATCGCTGGCGCGGAAGCGTTGATGCGCTGGCGGCATCCGAGGCTTGGCCTGTTGCCGCCCGGCCAGTTCCTGCCGCTGGCCGAGTCGTTCGGCCTGATGCCGGAAATAGGCGCGTGGGTGCTGGGCGAGGCCTGTCGCCAGATGCACAAGTGGCAAGGACCGGCATGGCAACCGTTCCGTCTTGCCATCAATGTGTCCGCCAGCCAGGTTGGGCCAACGTTCGACGACGAGGTAAAGCGGGTGCTGGCCGATATGGCCCTGCCCGCCGAGCTTCTGGAGATCGAACTGACCGAATCGGTCGCATTCGGCAATCCAGCCCTGTTCGCCAGTTTCGACGCCTTGCGCGCCATCGGCGTGCGCTTCGCCGCCGACGACTTCGGCACCGGCTATTCCTGCCTGCAACATCTGAAATGCTGCCCCATCACCACATTGAAAATCGACCAATCCTTTGTCGCCAGGCTCCCGGATGATGCCCGTGACCAAACTATCGTGCGGGCGGTGATCCAGCTCGCGCACGGGCTGGGCATGGATGTCATTTTCAGAAGACGACTGCACCAGTTGATTGGGCGTAATGGCTGTTGTGCAGCCAGCTCCTGACAGTTCAATATCAGAAGTGATCTGCACCAATCTCGACTATGCTCAATACTCGTGTGCACCAAAGCGAGGTGAGCATGGCGACGGACACCCCACGGATTCCAGAACAAGGCGTGGCCACTCTGCCTGATGAGGCTTGGGAGCGTGCGCGCCGTCGTGCGGAGATCATCAGTCCGTTGGCGCAGTCGGAGACGGTCGGGCACGAAGCGGCCGATATGGCGGCTCAGGCGCTGGGCTTGTCTCGGCGCCAGGTATACGTTCTGATCCGGCGTGCCCGGCAAGGCAGCGGCCTCGTGACGGATCTGGTGCCCGGCCAGTCCGGTGGAGGTAAAGGTAAGGGGCGCTTGCCGGAACCGGTCGAGCGCGTCATCCACGAGCTACTGCAAAAGCGGTTCCTGACCAAGCAGAAGCGCAGCCTAGCGGCCTTTCACCGCGAAGTCACTCAGGTGTGCAAGGCTCAAAAACTGCGAGTGCCGGCGCGCAATACCGTGGCCTTACGGATCGCTAGCCTTGACCCGCGCAAGGTCATCCGCCGGCGGGAAGGCCAGGATGCCGCTCGTGACCTACAAGGTGTGGGCGGCGAGCCTCCTGCCGTGACCGCGCCGCTGGAGCAGGTGCAGATAGACCATACGGTCATCGACCTGATCGTGGTCGATGACCGCGACCGGCAACCTATTGGCCGCCCGTACCTGACCCTCGCCATCGACGTGTTCACCCGCTGCGTGCTCGGCATGGTCGTCACGCTGGAAGCGCCGTCTGCCGTTTCGGTTGGCCTGTGCCTCGTGCATGTCGCCTGCGACAAGCGCCCTTGGCTGGAAGGACTGAACGTGGAAATGGATTGGCAGATGAGCGGCAAGCCCTTGCTGCTCTACCTAGACAACGCGGCCGAGTTCAAGAGCGAGGCCCTGCGCCGGGGTTGCGAGCAGCATGGCATCCGGCTGGACTATCGCCCGCTGGGACAGCCGCACTATGGCGGCATCGTGGAACGGATCATCGGCACGGCGATGCAGATGATTCACGACGAACTGCCGGGAACGACCTTCTCCAACCCTGACCAGCGCGGCGACTACGATTCCGAAAACAAGGCCGCCCTGACGCTGCGCGAGCTAGAGCGCTGGCTCACATTGGCGGTCGGCACCTACCACGGTTCGGTGCACAACGGCCTGCTCCAACCGCCGGCCGCGCGCTGGGCCGAGGCCGTGGCGCGTGTCGGCGTACCGGCCGTCGTCACACGCGCTACTTCGTTCCTGGTCGATTTTCTGCCGATCCTCCGGCGCACGCTGACCCGCACCGGCTTTGTCATCGACCACATCCACTACTACGCCGATGGGCACTGTTGCAAATAGTCGGTGGTGATAAACTTATCATCCCCTTTTGCTGATGGAGCTGCACATGAACCCATTCAAAG
>NZ_JAOWGW010000033.1:0-2542 GCF_030332945.1 Citrobacter sp. Cpo037 | reverse complement strand
TTCTTGTTCATTAAGTCACCTGTTTTGTGTTGAGGTGAGAATATCACCTTTAATCAGGTGGCCAAATTTACTGTGCCACTACAAGCCGCCTTATATTCACCAGCAGGTTTTTCATCAGTGAAACGGCGCGTCCCACAGAGAGAATTTCAATAAACAGGTTAAGGTCGTTTTGTTTCAGGTAGTTCAGGAAGTCTGGCTCACTGAGACTTTCCCCTGCCTCCTCGTAAAAGCAGGCAATCGCTTCCATGTTATTCATGTAGGTGCTGATTGCGGCGTACTCGTGTCCTTCCATCTGTTCAAGGATGACCCTGACAGACTGCATCCGGTCGGTCAGTTTCGCATGTATGTCTGCATATTTAGCCTGACGGGGATTTATTTCACTCATTATTACTGTCGCCTGTAAATAACCGGCACAGTGCGAACACCATGCCGGGAGATTATGGCTGACAAAACGGGAACGACAGGATCCCGCTGTTGTCGGGGGTCAGAAGGTTTCCCAGTTCTCGCTGGCGTGTTGTTCCGTTTCACGAACGGACTTTACCGCTTTAACCTTACTCTGCGGGCTGGTGTTGCTGATTGTCGGTACTATGGTATTTTTTCGTTCAGCATCGCGTTTTTTATTATCACGGAGACGAAATACGCTCACCTTCTCCTGCAGAATCCATGACTGATTCTGCAACGAAGCGGCAGTGGCTGCAGACTGTTCCACCAGAGCTGCATTTTGTTGGGTGGTGCTGTCTATCTGGCCCATGGCGCTGTTAATCTGGGCAATACCATCTCCCTGCTCACGACTGGCCTTGGCTATTTCGTCAATCAGCCCTTCCATGCTCTGGACGTTACTGATGATATCCTCCATTCCCCTGTCTGCTTTTTCAACCAGGGTACGGCCGGATGCAATGCGGGAAACGGAGTCATCAATGAGCTCTTTTATTTCCCGCGCGGCAGAAGCACTGCGCTGAGCCAGATTACGAACCTCTCCGGCCACAACCGCAAATCCACGGCCGGACTCGCCGGCGCGTGCGGCTTCCACGGCAGCATTAAGCGCGAGAATGTTGGTCTGGAAGGCAATCCCGTCGATGACCTGGATGATGGCTGTCATTTCAGACGAGGTGTCGTAAATCTCCTGTATCCGGGAAGACACCTCACTCATGACCACTCCATTCTGTTTCACAATGGCCGTTGTTTCTGTCACAAACTGGTAAACCTGTGCTGTATTGCCGGCAGTATTGTTTATGGTGGCCGTCAGTTGTTCCAGAGTGGCCGCCGTCTGTTCCACACCGGCAGCCTGCTCTTCGGTGCGGGCTGACAGGTCTGTATTACCACTGCTGATTTCTGCTGCAGTCAGCGCAATATTGTCCGCTCCCTGACGTACTTCCCGGACGGTGTTACTCAGACTCCCGCACATATCACGCAGTGCCTGCATCAGTTGCCCCAACTGGTCCTGTGAGTCCACTTTAATCTCCACACACAGGTTACCTTCCGCCACTTCCCGGGCAATCCGGACGGCTGAAATCAACGGACTGGTAATGCTTCTGGTGATCAGCCATGCCAGCACACCTCCCAGAAGAAGCGCCATACACCCAGTGATGATCAGTGTCAGTATGGCTGCCGTACCATGATCATCGATAACTTCACCCGCTTTATCTATGCTTGTTCTTTCGTATTCCACCAGTGCCTGCAGACTGGCAATGTAGTCATTTATGATCGGTAACTGCTGTGACCGAATGAAGTTGTTCAGGGCTTCACGGTCCCCCTGCTCACTGATCTGAAGAGCTTTTACCTGGGTATCTGCATACACCTGACGCTTTTCACCAATGGTTTTCAGCAGCTTAATACCCTGCTCTGAAGTAAGCTCCCTGTTAAATTTATCCTGCAGTATATCCACGCGAGCAGAGTTTTTCTTTATCCGCTGCTGTGCATATGTCCTGATATCCGGGTCCCCCGACGTCAGCAGAACCAGTCCAAGCGCACCGTTTGATTCAATAGCGGTCTGCCATTCATTCGCCATACGCTCCTGCAGAAGATAATAATCCATCACGCGATCGGTGGAAGTGAGCATAGAGTTCAGGTACCCCACTCCGGTCACTGTCATGATCATGACAAGAACCAGAATTAGGCTGAAGCTGCCAGCCAGCCTGATACCCACACTAAAGTCTTTGATTTTCATTTTATTACCCGTGAATGAAGCTGGTTATTTCGGACCCCGGTGTCCCTGACAAATAACTGGTGCCTCCAGACTTATTTATGAGGAATCATATTTTGATTAACGAGATCTGTTATCGGTGTCAGTGTGCCTGAATGGAGTGTGTCAGACACGACCATTTAATACCCCGAAGCGTCCTGCCAAAAAAGACCAGACGGTGAGGGCTGGTCTGAAATCTGACAATGTCTATGGGGTCTACCGTTGCGTAGAGGGCTGTCACAACGTTAATAAGATTATCGGCAACAGTCCGGTAAACTTTAACGGCACTGTTGCAAATAGTCGGTGGTGATAAACTTATCATCCCCTTTTGCTGATGGAGCTGCACATGAACCCATTCAA
>NZ_JAOWGW010000007.1:0-176348 GCF_030332945.1 Citrobacter sp. Cpo037 | reverse complement strand
GGCTCATGATGTCCCTCTGGGATGCGCTCCGGATGAATATGATGATCTCATATCAGGAACTTGTTCGCACCTTCCCTAAGCGAAACTGAAGGGAGGCACATTACAAATGGAGTTGTTTGATTCTGAATGCACAGCATTAACCCGGTATGACCCGCGAGTAAGTGAAAAACTATGATAAATGCAAATCGTCCGATAATTAACCTCGACCTCGATCTGCTGAGAACCTTTGTTGCTGTTGCCGACCTGAATACCTTTGCGGCTGCGGCAGCTGCGGTATGTCGAACTCAGTCTGCGGTAAGTCAGCAAATGCAGCGTCTTGAACAACTTGTGGGGAAAGAGTTGTTCGCGCGCCATGGACGCAACAAACTGCTGACCGAACATGGTATCCAGTTGTTGGGTTACGCCAGGAAAATACTGCGATTTAATGATGAGGCATGCTCATCATTGATGTTTAACAATCTTCAGGGGGTGTTAACTATCGGTGCTTCTGATGAATCCGCCGATACCATACTCCCTTTTCTGCTTAACCGTATAAGTTCGGTTTATCCGAAACTTGCACTGGATGTAAGAGTGAAACGCAATGCCTACATGGTGGAGATGCTTAAGTCGCAAGAAGTGGATTTAGTGGTCACCACTAACCGACCTGGCGATTTTGAGTGCCTGAATTTGCGGACTTCACCGACGCACTGGTATTGCGCAGCCGAATATATCCTGCAAAAAGGGGAACCAGTGCCGTTAGTTCTGCTGGACGATCCCAGCCCGTTTCGCGATATCGTGCTGGCGACGTTGAATGCAGCACAGATCCCGTGGCGTCTGGCCTATGTCGCTTCAACATTGCCTGCGGTCCGCGCGGCGGTAAAAGCAGGGCTGGGCGTTACTGCCCGTCCTGTCGAAATGATGAGCCCTGATTTACGCGTACTGGGTGCGGCAGACGGATTGCCACCTCTGCCTGATACCGAGTATCTGCTGTGCAGCGATCCGGCCACGCAAAATGAATTAGCTCAGGTTATCTTTAAGTCGATGCAGACATATCAAAATCCTTGGCAATACAATCAGTTTACCCCTGAAGGGGGAGATGACTCGCTGATTGTTGAAGGCGACTTTGAGTAAAGCGTCACAAAAAAACGTTTTAAAATGTAAGTGTAAAAAAGAGCCACTGATGATGAAAAAACATCCAGCGGCTCTTTTTTTATGCAAATATTACTGCTTTCTGTTCATTCATATACTAAAACTTAACAAAATCAGCAGGTAAAAAAACTGACTGACAATAGGATGAAAAATAATCAGCTGAGTTGTTAAATGTTTCCATGTTAAAAAACTAGAGAAATTGTTGCTGTTTTTTATGGTGAATTAACAAAAGCGTGTCACAGATCAAGAAAATACTCCCATTTAGGGGGAGGCATCTGGGTGAATTCCTGTCAAAATAGACGTGTATTATCTTTTTTACTTCACTACGGACACGATTCAACAACATTAAAAATGACCGATGATGCAATCGAAATAGGTCTAAAGAGCACTTTATGTTAATGAAGTTGGAACAGTGTAAAATAATGTGAAGAAACTTTTGTTAAAGTTGACAAAAGGTTATAGAAAGGAGTAAAAAACCCCATCAATTAGCTGTATAAAATGATTTTTCACAGTGATTGTAAGGTTTTTTTTATTCCTCCCCATGAATCGATGTGGCGTTCATCTGCCGAAAAGAGCAGAGAATTTGGCGCTACTTTTGATGAGTAAGCAATGAGTATGTCAACATCCACTGAAATCATCGCTCATCACTGGGCATTCGCTATCTTTCTTATCGTTGCCATTGGCCTGTGCTGCCTGATGCTCGTCGGCGGCTGGTTTTTAGGGGGTCGCGCACGCGCGAGATCTAAAAACGTGCCGTTTGAATCAGGTATCGACTCGGTCGGCACCGCCCGCCTGCGCCTGTCTGCCAAGTTTTATCTGGTAGCCATGTTCTTCGTTATCTTCGACGTTGAAGCGCTGTATCTGTTCGCATGGTCAACTTCTATCCGTGAAAGCGGCTGGATTGGCTTTGTGGAAGCTGCAATTTTTATTTTTGTGTTACTGGCAGGTCTGGTTTATCTGGTGCGTATTGGCGCGCTGGACTGGACGCCCGCGCGTTCACGCCGCGAGCGTATGAACCCGGAAACGAACAGTATCGCTAATCGTCAACGCTAACCGCGAGGCATTAAGATGGATTATACGCTCACCCGCATAGATCCTAACGGTGAGAACGACCGTTACCCCCTGCAAAAACAGGAGATCGTAACCGACCCCCTGGAACAAGAAGTTAACAAAAACGTGTTCATGGGCAAACTGCATGACATGGTTAACTGGGGCCGTAAAAACTCAATTTGGCCATATAACTTTGGCCTTTCCTGCTGCTACGTTGAGATGGTGACCTCGTTTACCGCCGTGCACGATGTGGCCCGTTTTGGTGCGGAAGTACTGCGTGCATCGCCGCGTCAGGCTGACCTGATGGTCGTAGCCGGAACCTGCTTTACCAAAATGGCGCCAGTTATTCAGCGCCTCTACGATCAGATGCTGGAACCGAAATGGGTTATTTCCATGGGCGCATGCGCCAACTCCGGCGGTATGTACGACATCTATTCTGTGGTGCAGGGCGTTGATAAATTTATTCCGGTCGATGTGTACATCCCGGGATGTCCGCCGCGCCCAGAAGCGTATATGCAGGCTCTGATGCTGCTGCAAGATTCCATTGGCAAAGAACGCCGTCCGCTCTCCTGGGTGGTTGGCGATCAGGGCGTTTATCGCGCCAATATGCAGTCAGAACGCGAGCGTAAACGCGGCGAACGTATTGCTGTAACGAATCTTCGTACACCAGACGAGATTTAATTTGCGCCTGTCGGCAGCAGCACTTCCTTCGCTTATCACTACATAAATAGCGCGAAGCACTGCCGACCACCACGGACCATTTGCAATGGTGAACAATATGACCGACTTAACCGCGCAAGACGCCGTATGGCAAACACGGGATCACCTTGATGACCCGGTCATTGGCGAACTGCGCAACCGTTTTGGGCCGGATGCCTTTACCGTTCAGGCGACTCGCACCGGGGTACCCGTTGTTTGGGTCAAGCGTGAACAATTACTGGAAGTTGGCGATTTCTTAAAGAGACTGCCGAAACCTTACGTCATGCTGTTTGACTTACACGGCATGGACGAACGTCTGCGTACGCACCGCGAAGGGTTACCTGCCGCGGATTTTTCCGTTTTCTATCACCTGATTTCCATTGAACGCAATCGCGATATCATGCTCAAGGTGGCTTTGTCTGAAAACGATCTGCGCGTACCGACTTTCACCAAACTGTTCCCGAACGCCAACTGGTACGAGCGTGAAACCTGGGAAATGTTTGGCATCGATATCGAAGGTCACCCGCACCTGACGCGTCTGCTGATGCCGCATACCTGGGAAGGTCACCCGCTGCGTAAAGACTACCCGGCGCGTGCGACCGAATTTGATCCGTTTGAGCTGACTAAAGCCAAACAGGATCTGGAAATGGAAGCGCTGACCTTCAAACCTGAAGATTGGGGTATGAAGCGTAGCACCGAAAACGAGGACTTCATGTTCCTCAACCTCGGTCCTAACCACCCGTCTTCTCACGGTGCTTTCCGTATTGTGCTGCAGCTTGATGGCGAAGAAATCGTCGACTGCGTACCTGACATCGGCTACCACCACCGTGGCGCTGAAAAGATGGGTGAACGTCAGTCCTGGCACAGCTACATTCCGTACACCGACCGTATTGAGTACCTCGGCGGCTGCGTAAACGAAATGCCTTACGTACTGGCCGTTGAGAAGCTGGCTGGTATCACCACGCCGGATCGCGTCAACGTGATTCGCGTGATGTTGTCCGAACTGTTCCGTATCAACAGCCACCTGCTGTACATCTCCACGTTCATTCAGGACGTCGGCGCGATGACCCCGGTATTCTTCGCCTTTACCGACCGTCAGAAAATCTATGACGTGGTGGAAGCGATCACCGGTTTCCGTATGCACCCGGCCTGGTTCCGTATCGGCGGTGTGGCACACGATCTGCCGCGCGGTTGGGACAAGCTGCTGCGTGACTTCCTCGACTGGATGCCAAAACGTCTGGATTCTTACGAGAAAGCCGCACTGCGTAACACCATTCTGAAAGGCCGTTCGCAGGGCGTTGCCGCTTACGGTAAGAAAGAAGCGCTGGACTGGGGTTGTACCGGTGCTGCGCTGCGCGCGACCGGTATTGATTTCGACGTGCGTAAAGCGCGTCCGTACTCTGGCTACGAAAACTTTGACTTTGAAGTCCCGGTTGGCGGCGGCGTGTCCGACTGCTATACCCGCGTGATGCTGAAAGTTGAAGAGCTGCGCCAGAGTCTGCGCATCCTTGAGCAGTGCCTCAATAACATGCCGGAAGGCCCGTTCAAAGCGGATCACCCGCTGACGACGCCGCCGCCGAAAGAGCGCACGCTGCAACATATCGAAACCCTTATCACCCACTTCCTGCAGGTTTCGTGGGGTCCGGTTATGCCGGCAAACGAGTCCTTCCAGATGGTGGAAGCGACTAAGGGTATCAACAGTTACTACCTGACCAGCGATGGCAGCACCATGAGTTACCGTACCCGTATCCGCACCCCGAGCTATGCGCACCTGCAGCAGATCCCGGTAGCGGTACGTGGCAGCCTGGTGTCCGACTTAATCGTCCATCTGGGTAGTATCGATTTTGTTATGTCAGATGTGGACCGCTAATTATGCACGAGAATCAACAACCACAAACCGAGGCTTTTGAGCTGAGTGCGGCTGAGCGTGAAGCGATTGAGCACGAAAAGCACCACTACGAAGACCCGCGTGCGGCGTCCATTGAAGCGCTGAAAATCGTTCAGAAACAGCGTGGCTGGGTGCCGGATGGGGCGATCTACGCGATCGCTGATGTGCTGGGTATTCCGGCAAGCGATGTAGAAGGTGTTGCCACGTTCTACAGCCAGATCTTCCGCCAGCCGGTAGGTCGCCACGTGATCCGCTATTGCGACAGCGTGGTGTGCCATATCAACGGCTACCAGGGGATTCAGGCCGCGCTTGAGAAAAAACTCAACATCAAGCCGGGGCAGACGACCTTTGATGGTCGCTTTACGCTGCTGCCGACCTGTTGCCTGGGGAACTGCGATAAAGGGCCAAATATGATGATCGATGAGGATACTCACGCTCACCTGACCCCGGAAGGCATTCCCGAACTACTGGAGCGGTATAAATGAAAGACATTATCCGTACTCCCGAAACCCATCCGCTGACCTGGCGTCTGCGTGATGACAAACAGCCGGTCTGGCTGGACGAATACCGTAGCAAGAACGGCTACGAAGGTGCGCGTAAGGCCCTGACCGGGCTGTCACCGGACGAAATCGTTAATCAGGTAAAAGACGCTGGCCTGAAAGGGCGCGGCGGCGCGGGCTTTTCCACCGGTCTGAAGTGGAGCCTGATGCCGAAAGACGAATCCATGAACATCCGTTACCTGCTGTGTAACGCCGATGAAATGGAGCCGGGCACCTATAAAGACCGTCTGCTGATGGAACAGCTGCCGCACCTGCTGGTGGAAGGCATGCTGATTTCCGCGTTTGCGCTGAAAGCGTACCGTGGTTACATCTTCCTGCGCGGTGAATATATCGAAGCCGCCGTGCATCTGCGTCGCGCGATCGCCGAAGCGACCGAAGCCGGTCTGCTTGGTAAAAACATCATGGGCACTGGTTTCGACTTCGAACTGTTTGTCCACACCGGGGCAGGGCGTTACATCTGCGGTGAAGAAACCGCGCTGATCAACTCCCTCGAAGGTCGCCGTGCTAACCCACGTTCCAAGCCGCCGTTCCCGGCAAGCTCTGGCGCATGGGGCAAACCGACCTGCGTAAACAACGTCGAAACCCTGTGTAACGTACCGGCTATCCTCGCGAACGGCGTGGAGTGGTACCAGAACATTTCGAAGAGCAAAGACGCGGGCACCAAGCTGATGGGCTTCTCTGGTCGCGTGAAGAATCCTGGCCTGTGGGAACTGCCTTTCGGTACTACCGCGCGTGAGATCCTCGAAGATTACGCGGGTGGCATGCGCGATGGACTGAAGTTCAAAGCCTGGCAGCCTGGCGGCGCAGGGACTGACTTCCTGACCGAAGCACACCTCGATCTGCCGATGGAATTCGAAAGCATTGGTAAAGCAGGTAGCCGTCTGGGCACCGCGCTGGCCATGGCTGTCGATCACGAGATTGGCATGGTTCCTTTGGTGCGTAACCTCGAAGAGTTCTTTGCCCGCGAGTCTTGCGGCTGGTGTACGCCGTGCCGTGACGGTCTGCCGTGGAGTGTGAAAATTCTGCGCGCGCTGGAGCGTGGCGAAGGCCAGCCAGGGGATATCGAGACACTTGAGCAACTGTGTCGTTTCCTCGGCCCGGGTAAAACCTTCTGTGCACACGCACCGGGCGCAGTAGAACCGCTGCAGAGCGCCATTAAATATTTCCGCGAAGAATTCGAAGCTGGCATCAAGCAGTCCTTCAGCAATACCCATCAGATTGGTGGTATTCAGCCGAACCTGCTGAAAGAGCGCTGGTGATTACAGGGTTAGCCCTGTATCGCGATAAGAAATTCGATTAACGCTCGGTTACGACCGAGCCAACTGGAAGCATGCTGACTATGGCTACGATTCATGTAGACGGCAAAGAATATGAGGTCAACGGAGCGGACAACCTGCTGGAAGCTTGTCTGTCTCTCGGCCTTGATATTCCGTACTTTTGCTGGCACCCGGCGCTGGGAAGCGTCGGTGCTTGCCGCCAGTGTGCGGTGAAGCAATATCAAAACGCGGAAGACACGCGTGGTCGCCTGGTGATGTCTTGTATGACACCGGCCACCGAAGGCACCTTTATTTCTATTGATGACGAAGAAGCGAAACAGTTCCGCGAAAGCGTCGTGGAGTGGTTGATGACTAACCACCCGCACGACTGTCCGGTCTGTGAAGAGGGCGGCAACTGCCACCTGCAGGATATGACCGTCATGACCGGTCACAGCTTCCGTCGCTACCGCTTCACGAAGCGTACTCACCGTAACCAGGACCTGGGGCCGTTCATCTCTCACGAAATGAACCGCTGCATCGCCTGCTATCGCTGCGTACGTTACTACAAAGATTACGCCGATGGCGCGGATCTGGGCGTCTATGGCGCACATGACAACGTCTACTTCGGTCGCCCGGAAGACGGTACGCTCGAAAGCGAGTTCTCTGGTAACCTGGTAGAAATTTGCCCGACCGGCGTCTTCACTGATAAAACGCACTCCGAGCGTTATAACCGTAAATGGGACATGCAGTTTGCGCCGAGCATCTGCCAGCAGTGTTCCATCGGCTGTAACACCAGCCCGGGTGAACGCTACGGTGAACTGCGTCGTATCGAAAACCGTTATAACGGTACCGTTAACCACTACTTCCTCTGCGACCGTGGTCGTTTTGGCTATGGTTACGTGAACCTGAAAGACCGTCCACGTCAGCCGGTACAGCGTCGTGGCGATGACCTGATCACGCTGAACGCCGAGCAGGCGATGCAGGGCGCGGCAGATATTCTGCGTCAGTCGAAGAAAGTAATTGGTATCGGCTCCCCGCGCGCCAGCGTTGAAAGTAACTTCGCGCTGCGTGAACTGGTGGGTGCGGAAAACTTCTATACCGGTATCGCCCAGGGCGAGCAGGAACGTCTGCAACTGGCACTGAGCGTGCTGCGTGACGGCGGGATTCATACTCCGGCACTGCGCGAAATCGAATCTTATGATGCGGTTCTGGTGCTGGGCGAAGATGTCACCCAGACCGGCGCACGCGTTGCGCTGGCAGTGCGTCAGGCGGTGAAAGGTAAAGCGCGTGAAATGGCGGCGGCACAGAAAGTGGCTGACTGGCAGATCGCAGCAATCCTTAACATCGGCCAGCGTGCTAAGCACCCGCTGTTCGTTACCAACGTCGATAACACCCGTCTGGATGACATCGCCGCATGGACCTATCGTGCACCGGTTGAAGATCAGGCGCGTTTAGGTTTCGCTATCGCTCATGCGCTGGATAACAACGCTCCGGCGGTTGACGGTATCGACCGTGACCTGCAGAACAAAATTGACGTTATCGTTCAGGCACTGGCCGGGGCGAAGAAACCACTGATTATTTCCGGCACCAACGCTGGTAGCGCCGAAGTGATTCAGGCGGCTGCCAACGTGGCGAAGGCGCTGAAAGGCCGTGGCGCAGACGTTGGCATCACCATGATTGCTCGCTCTGTTAACAGCATGGGCCTGGGTATGATTGGCGGTGGTTCCCTTGACGATGCGCTGACCGAGCTGGAAACAGGTCGTGCTGACGCCGTTGTGGTGCTGGAGAATGACCTGCATCGCCATGCTTCAGCAACGCGTGTGAACGCTGCGCTGGCGAAAGCACCTCTGGTACTGGTCATTGACCATCAGCGTACGGCAATTATGGAAAACGCTCATCTGGTGCTTTCCGCCGCAAGCTTCGCCGAAAGCGATGGTACGGTGATTAACAACGAAGGCCGCGCCCAGCGTTTCTTCCAGGTTTATGATCCGTCCTACTACGACAGTAACACTATCATGCTGGAAAGCTGGCGCTGGCTGCATTCGCTGCACAGCACCGTGCAGAGCCGTGAAGTGGACTGGACGCAGCTCGACCACGTTATCGACGCGGTCGTTGAGAAGCTGCCGCAACTGGCGGGTATCAAAGATGCCGCGCCGGACGCAACCTTCCGTATCCGTGGACAGAAACTGGCACGTGAACCGCACCGCTACAGCGGTCGTACCGCAATGCGCGCCAACATCAGCGTACACGAACCGCGCCAGCCGCAGGACAAAGACACCATGTTCGCCTTCTCTATGGAAGGGAACAACCAACCGTCTGCGCCGCGTTCACAAATTCCGTTTGCCTGGGCTCCAGGCTGGAACTCCCCACAGGCGTGGAACAAGTTCCAGGATGAAGTGGGCGGTAAACTGCGTCATGGCGATCCGGGTGTGCGCCTGATCGAAGCTTCTGCGGATGGTCTGGATTACTTCACTACCGTTCCGGCGAGCTTCCAGGCTCAGGATGGTCAGTGGCGTATCGCGCCGTACTACCATCTGTTTGGCAGCGACGAAATGTCCCAGCGTGCGCCGGTCTTCCAGACCCGTATGCCGCAGCCGTACATCAAACTCAACCCGGCTGATGCCGCGAAGTTGGGTGTTAATGCCGGTACGCGCGTTTCTTTCAGCTACGATGGCAACACGGTTACATTGCCGGTTGAAATAGCCGAAGGATTAACGGCAGGGCAGGTTGGTTTGCCGATGGGTATGCCTGGCATCGCGCCGGTTTTGGCTGGTGCGCGTCTTGAGGATCTGCAGGAGGCACAACAATGAGTTGGATTACACCCGATCTGATTGAGATCCTGCTGAGCATTCTCAAAGCGGTCGTGATCCTGCTGGTGGTGGTCACCTGCGGGGCATTCATGAGCTTTGGCGAACGTCGTCTGCTGGGTCTGTTCCAGAACCGTTACGGACCGAACCGTGTTGGCTGGGGCGGTTCGCTCCAGCTGGTTGCGGACATGATCAAGATGTTCTTTAAAGAAGACTGGATCCCGAAATTCTCGGATCGCGTCATCTTTACCCTGGCACCGATGATCGCCTTCACCTCGCTGTTGCTGGCTTTCGCCATCGTGCCGGTGAGTCCGAACTGGGTGGTTGCTGACCTGAACATCGGGATCCTGTTCTTCCTGATGATGGCGGGCCTCGCGGTATACGCGGTACTGTTCGCCGGCTGGTCCAGTAACAACAAATACTCTTTGCTCGGTGCGATGCGTGCGTCTGCGCAGACGCTGAGCTATGAAGTGTTCCTCGGACTTTCCCTGATGGGCGTGGTGGCGCAGGCCGGTTCATTTAACATGACCGACATCGTCAACAACCAAGCTGATATCTGGAACGTTATTCCGCAGTTCTTTGGTTTTGTCACCTTTGCCATCGCGGGCGTGGCGGTGTGCCACCGTCACCCGTTTGACCAGCCAGAAGCCGAGCAAGAACTGGCCGACGGTTACCACATTGAATATTCCGGTATGAAATTCGGTCTGTTCTTCGTGGGTGAGTACATCGGTATCGTCACCATTTCTGCACTGATGGTTACCCTGTTCTTCGGTGGCTGGCATGGCCCGTTCTTACCGCCATTCGTCTGGTTCGCGCTGAAAACCGCGTTCTTCATGATGATGTTCATTTTGATTCGTGCGTCGTTACCGCGTCCTCGTTATGACCAGGTAATGTCCTTCGGCTGGAAAGTCTGTCTGCCGCTGACGCTCGTCAACTTGCTGGTAACGGCGGCTGTCATTCTCTGGCAGGCGCAATAAGGGACACAAAGACCATGACCTTAAAAGAATTGTTCGTAGGTTTCGGCACCCAGGTACGCAGTATCTGGATGATCGGCCTGCATGCGTTCGCGAAACGCGAAACGCAGATGTATCCGGAAGAGCCGGTCTATCTACCGCCCCGTTTTCGTGGTCGTATCGTTCTGACTCGTGATCCAGACGGTGAAGAGCGCTGCGTTGCCTGTAACCTGTGTGCGGTAGCGTGTCCGGTAGGCTGTATCTCTCTGCAAAAAGCAGAGACCAAAGACGGTCGCTGGTATCCGGAGTTTTTCCGCATTAACTTCTCACGCTGCATTTTCTGCGGCCTGTGCGAAGAAGCCTGTCCGACTACGGCTATTCAGCTGACTCCAGATTTCGAGCTGGGTGAGTACAAGCGCCAGGACCTGGTTTACGAGAAAGAGGATCTGCTGATCTCCGGTCCGGGCAAATACCCGGAATATAACTTCTACCGGATGGCAGGTATGGCAATCGACGGCAAAGATAAGGGCGAAGCAGAGAACGAAGCTAAGCCTATCGACGTCAAGAGCCTGTTACCGTAAGGAGAGGGGCAATGGAGTTCGCTTTTTATATCTGTGGCCTGATAGCCATTCTCGCAACCTTGCGGGTGATCACCCACACTAATCCGGTACACGCGTTGCTGTACCTGATTATTTCGCTGCTGGCGATTTCTGGGGTGTTCTTCTCGTTAGGCGCTTACTTCGCTGGTGCACTGGAAATTATCGTCTACGCGGGCGCCATCATGGTGCTGTTCGTGTTCGTGGTGATGATGCTCAACCTTGGTGGTTCTGAAATTGAACAGGAACGTCAGTGGCTGAAACCGCAGGTGTGGATTGGTCCGGCGATTCTGTCGGCCATTATGCTGGTGGTTATTGTTTACGCCATTCTGGGCGTTAACGATCAGGGCATCGACGGCACGCCAATTAGCGCGAAAGCAGTCGGTATTTCCCTGTTCGGACCGTATGTACTGGCGGTTGAACTGGCATCGATGCTGCTGCTGGCGGGTCTGGTTGTGGCCTTCCATGTGGGGCGTGAAGAGCGTTCTGGTGAAGTGCTGAGCAATCGCACCGACGACCGCGCGAAAAGAAAAACGGAGGAGCACGCATGATCCCCTTACAACATGGACTGATCCTCGCTGCGATCTTATTCGTGCTGGGCTTAACCGGTCTGGTTATCCGCCGCAATCTGCTGTTTATGCTGATCGGGCTGGAAATCATGATTAACGCCTCCGCGCTGGCCTTTGTGGTCGCCGGAAGCTACTGGGGCCAGACCGATGGTCAGGTGATGTATATTCTCGCCATCAGCCTTGCGGCTGCCGAAGCGAGCATTGGGCTTGCGCTGTTGCTGCAACTTCATCGCCGTCGCCAGAACCTGAACATCGATTCAGTAAGTGAGATGCGTGGATGAACATGCTTGCCTTAACCATTATTCTGCCATTTATTGGCTTTGTATTACTGGCGTTTTCTCGTGGTCGTTGGTCAGAAAATCTGTCCGCTACCGTGGGTGTCGGTTCGATCGGCCTGGCCGCGCTGGTGACTGCGTTTGTTGGCGTTGATTTCTTTGCCAATGGTCAGCAGGCTTACAGCCAGCCGCTGTGGACGTGGATGTCAGTCGGTGACTTCAACATCGGTTTTAACCTGGTGCTGGACGGCCTGTCGCTGACCATGCTCTCCGTGGTGACCGGCGTTGGTTTCCTGATCCACATGTTCGCTTCCTGGTATATGCGCGGAGAAGAGGGCTATTCTCGTTTCTTCGCCTACACCAACCTGTTTATCGCCAGCATGGTGGTTCTGGTACTGGCGGATAACCTGCTGCTGATGTACCTCGGCTGGGAAGGCGTGGGCCTGTGCTCCTATCTGCTGATTGGTTTCTACTACACCGATCCGAAGAATGGCGCTGCGGCAATGAAAGCCTTCGTGGTAACCCGCGTTGGTGACGTATTCCTGGCGTTCGCGCTGTTCATCCTCTACAACGAGCTGGGCACGCTGAACTTCCGCGAAATGGTGGAACTGGCGCCTGCGCACTTTGCAGACGGTAACAACATGCTGATGTGGGCAACCCTGATGCTGCTGGGCGGTGCGGTCGGTAAATCTGCACAGCTGCCGTTGCAGACCTGGCTTGCTGATGCGATGGCCGGCCCGACGCCTGTCTCCGCGTTGATCCACGCCGCGACGATGGTTACCGCTGGTGTCTACCTGATAGCTCGTACGCACGGCCTGTTCCTGATGACGCCTGAAATCCTGCACCTGGTGGGGATTATCGGTGCTATCACTCTGGTGCTGGCGGGTTTTGCTGCGCTGGTACAGACCGACATCAAACGCGTTCTTGCGTACTCCACCATGAGCCAGATTGGTTATATGTTCCTGGCTCTCGGCGTACAGGCGTGGGACGCGGCGATTTTCCACCTGATGACGCACGCCTTCTTTAAAGCGCTGCTGTTCCTGGCATCCGGCTCGGTTATCCTGGCTTGCCACCACGAACAGAACATCTTCAAGATGGGCGGGCTGCGTAAGTCAATTCCGCTGGTGTATCTCTGCTTCCTGATCGGTGGTGCGGCGTTGTCGGCTCTGCCGCTGATTACCGCTGGCTTCTTCAGTAAGGATGAGATTCTGGCCGGTGCAATGGCGAATGGTCATATTAATCTGATGGTTGCAGGTCTGGTCGGTGCATTCATGACCTCTCTGTACACCTTCCGTATGATTTTCATCGTGTTCCACGGTAAAGAACAAATTCACGCTCACGCAGGGAAGGGGATTACCCATCATCTGCCGCTGATTGTGCTGATGATCCTGTCCACCTTCGTTGGCGCGCTGATTGTGCCGCCGCTGCAGGGTGTACTGCCTGCGACGACCGAGCTTGAGCATGGTCGCGTTATGACGCTGGAAATTACCTCCGGTATCGTAGCGATTGCGGGCATCCTGATCGCAGCATGGCTGTGGCTGGGTAAACGCACGCTGGTGACGTCGATTGCGAACAGTGCGCCGGGCCGCCTGCTGGGTACCTGGTGGTATAACGCCTGGGGCTTCGACTGGCTGTACGACAAAGTGTTCGTTAAGCCGTTCCTGGGTGTTGCCTGGTTGCTGAAACGCGATCCGCTCAACTCAATGATGAACATTCCGGCGATCCTTTCCCGCTTTGCAGGTAAAGGCCTGCTGTTGAGCGAGAACGGTTATCTGCGCTGGTATGTTGCATCAATGAGCATCGGCGCCGTCGTTGTGCTGGCACTGTTGATGGTAATGCGTTGAGTTTGTTGGCTGGATGAACGATTGCCGGATGGCGCTGCGCTTATCCGGCCTACAAACCCAAAAATAATTTTTAGAATTCGTTGAAAATCTGTTCCTGATGTACAGGCGTCATCGGCGAAGTCAGACCGGAGACCGCCAGCGCAGAGCAACCGGAGCGTACTGAAGTACGTGAGGATTGCGAGCACTGCCGGGATTTGGGCTGACGAGTGAGATAGCCTGAGCAGGAGTAAATATAAGGGACATACTTAGCTATGTTATTACCCTGGTTGATATTAATTCCCTTTATCGGTGGCTTCCTGTGCTGGCAGACCGAACGCTTTGGCGTGAAGGTGCCGCGCTGGATCGCGCTGATTACCATGGGATTGACGCTGGCGCTTGGCCTGCAACTGTGGTTGCAGGGCGGCTATTCACTGACGCAATCCGCTGGCATTCCGCAGTGGCAGTCTGAATTTGTCCTGCCGTGGATCCCACGTTTTGGCATCTCTATTCATCTGGCTATCGACGGTCTGTCGCTGCTGATGGTAGTGCTGACCGGTCTGCTCGGTGTTCTGGCGGTACTTTGCTCCTGGAATGAAATCGAAAAATACCAGGGCTTCTTCCATCTGAACCTGATGTGGATCTTAGGCGGCGTGATCGGCGTGTTCCTTGCCATCGACATGTTCCTGTTCTTCTTCTTCTGGGAAATGATGCTGGTGCCGATGTACTTCCTGATCGCGTTGTGGGGGCATAAAGCCTCTGACGGTAAAACGCGTATCACGGCGGCGACCAAGTTCTTCATTTATACCCAGGCGAGTGGTCTGGTGATGTTGATTGCCATCCTGGCGCTGGTGTTTGTGCACTATAAAGCGACCGGTGTGTGGACCTTCAACTATGAAGAGCTGCTGAATACCCCGATGTCCCACGGTGTGGAATATCTGCTGATGCTGGGCTTCTTCATCGCCTTCGCGGTGAAAATGCCGGTGGTTCCGCTGCACGGCTGGTTGCCGGATGCGCACTCCCAGGCGCCGACGGCAGGTTCCGTTGACCTGGCGGGGATCTTGCTGAAAACCGCGGCTTACGGTCTGCTGCGCTTCTCTCTGCCGCTGTTCCCGAACGCGTCGGCGGAGTTTGCACCTATCGCAATGTGGCTGGGCGTTATCGGTATCTTCTATGGCGCGTGGATGGCCTTTAATCAGTACGATATCAAACGTCTGATCGCTTACACCTCCGTATCGCACATGGGCTTCGTACTGATTGCTATCTACACCGGCAGCCAGCTGGCGTACCAGGGTGCTGTTATCCAGATGATTGCGCACGGTCTGTCCGCAGCCGGTCTGTTCATTCTGTGTGGTCAGCTGTACGAACGTCTGCACACGCGTGATATGCGTATGATGGGCGGCCTGTGGGGCAAAATGAAATGGTTGCCTGCGCTGTCGATGTTCTTCGCAGTGTGTACGCTGGGTATGCCGGGTACAGGTAACTTCGTTGGCGAATTTATGATTCTGTTCGGCAGCTACCAGGTGGTTCCGGTCATTACCGTGATCTCGACTTTTGGTCTGGTGTTTGCCTCTGTTTACTCGCTGGCGATGCTGCATCGCGCTTACTTCGGTAAAGCGAAGAGCCAGATTGCCAGTGTTGAACTGCCAGGGATGTCGCTGCGTGAGCTGTTTATCATCCTGTTGCTGGTCGTGCTTCTGGTACTGCTTGGCTTCTATCCGCAGCCGATTCTGGATACCTCGCATTCTGCGATGAGCAACATCCAGCAGTGGTTTGTTAATTCCGTTACTACTACAAGGCCGTAAATCGCCATGACAATAACTCCACAACACCTGATTGCGCTGCTACCGCTGCTGATCGTCGGCTTGACGGTGGTGGTTGTGATGCTCTCCATTGCGTGGCGACGCAATCACTTCCTCAATGCCACGCTGTCGGTCATTGGGCTTAACGCCGCGCTGGTTTCGCTCTGGTTTGTTGGCCAGGCGGGCGCCATGGACGTCACCCCGCTGATGCGGGTTGACGGTTTCGCCATGCTCTACACCGGGCTGGTGCTACTGGCGAGTCTTGCCACCTGTACCTTCGCTTACCCGTGGCTGGAAGGCTACGATGACAACCGGGAAGAGTTCTACCTGTTGGTGCTGATTGCCGCACTTGGCGGTATTCTGCTGGCTAACGCTAACCATCTGGCGGCGCTGTTCCTTGGTATTGAGCTGATCTCTCTGCCGCTGTTTGGTCTGGTTGGCTATGCGTTCCGTCAGAAACGTTCGCTGGAAGCCAGTATCAAATACACCATTCTGTCTGCCGCAGCGTCTTCCTTCCTGCTGTTCGGTATGGCGCTGGTGTACGCGCAGTCTGGAAATCTGTCGTTTGTTGCACTCGGTAAGAGCCTCGGCGACGGCATGCTGCACGAACCGCTGCTGCTGGCTGGCTTCGGTCTGATGATTGTTGGCCTCGGCTTTAAACTCTCGCTGGTTCCGTTCCACCTGTGGACCCCAGACGTATACCAGGGTGCTCCTGCTCCGGTTTCCACCTTCCTGGCGACGGCGAGCAAAATCGCTATCTTCGGCGTGGTGATGCGTCTGTTCCTGTACGCCCCGGTAGGGGATAGCGAAGCGGTACGTATCGTACTGGGCGTAATTGCCTTTGCTTCCATCATCTTCGGTAACCTGATGGCGCTGAGCCAGACCAATATTAAACGTCTGCTCGGTTACTCTTCTATCTCTCACCTCGGTTACCTGCTGGTGGCGCTGATTGCTCTGCAGAGCGGCGAGATGTCGATGGAAGCGGTTGGCGTTTACCTGGCCGGTTACCTGTTCAGCAGCCTCGGCGCGTTCGGTGTGGTCAGCCTGATGTCCAGCCCGTACCGCGGCCCGGATGCGGACTCTCTGTTCTCCTACCGTGGTCTGTTCTGGCATCGTCCGATCCTCGCGGCAGTGATGACGGTGATGATGCTGTCTCTGGCAGGTATCCCGATGACGCTGGGCTTTATCGGTAAGTTCTACGTACTGGCCGTCGGTGTGCAGGCTAACCTGTGGTGGCTGGTTGCCGCAGTGGTAGTCGGTTCCGCGATTGGTTTGTACTACTACCTGCGTGTTGCCGTGAGCCTGTACCTGAGCGCACCGCAACAGCTGAACCGTGATGCGCCGTCTAACTGGCAGTACAGCGCGGGCGGTATCGTAGTGCTGATTTCTGCTCTGCTGGTACTGGTGCTGGGTATTTACCCGCAACCGCTGATCAGTATTGTGCAGTTAGCGACTCCGCTGATGTAAGCGAAATGCAGAAACGAAAAAACCCGCCTTGGCGGGTTTTTTTATGCGTGAAATACGGTCAGTTTAATAGCTGACGGCTCACCAGCGGACCGCTGATGCCTTTCGCTGTGCGATCCATCACTTCTTGGATCACTGAAGAAAGCTCATTGACTTCGAATTTGGCCACGTAGCCATCCGCTTTTACTCGGCGAACGTGATCTTCGTTCGCGCTACCGGAAAGCGAAGAGTGGATAACGACCGGGATTTTCTTCAGACGTTCGTCGGTTTTTATCTTACGGGTAAGCGTAAAACCGTCCATCTCCGGCATTTCGAGATCGGTGAGCACCAGGGCGATCTTCTCACTGATTGGCTTGCCCTCCGCCTGCGCTTCTGCGGAAAGCTGCTGTATTTTTTCCCACGCATCCTGACCTGTTACATGCATCAGATGCGGGATCTCCATGGCGTTAAGCCCTTTTTCCAGCATGGCGCGGGCCACTTTGGAATCATCAGCCACAATCGCCACCGCACCCGGCGTGATGTTGAATTTATTGGTTTTAAGATCGGTTGCGCGCAGGTCGTGGTTCGCCGGTACGATGTCGTACAGGATCTGCTCAACGTCGAGCACCAGCGCCAGGTTGTTGGTCTCTTTGTTGTCGTCCAGGCAAGCGATACTGGTGATATAGCGACCATTAACGGCTTTCTCGGCGGTATGCACCTGTTGCCAGTCCAGGCGCATAATGTTTTCCACTGACTCCACAGCAAACGCCTGGACGCTGCGGGCATATTCTGTGATCAACAGGATGTTGAGTCCGGTCTCTGGCTTACAGCCCGCAACTGCGGGCAGGTCAATCACCGGGATCACCTGATCGCGAATATTAACCATACCCAGTAACGGGGCCTTCATACCCGCCGGACGCGTAAAGGTCGGCATCGGCACGATTTCACGTAGCTTGAATACGTTGATGCCAAACAGCTCTGATTTCTGCTCCTCAACAGATTTGCCGAGGCGAAACAGCAGCAGTTCAAAACGGTTAGACAGGGTTAGGTTTGTCCTGTCATCAATATCTTTCTGGAAATTGTTCATCCTGTCCTCAGTGTGAAAGCCAGCCTTTCCACTGTTATCGGCACTGAGGCGGAAAAATAGAGCGTTAAACGCTGAAAATGGCGAAATCGTGAGCCAGTGCCGTGTCTGGAAATATTGTTTTGCACTCTGCGAGTAAGCGCTGGCAGCCTTTTTCATCGTAGCGTGAGCTAACGTGGGTCATTATCAGACGTCCCACTCCGGCATCCAGCGCCAGCTGTGCGGCTTGTCGGGTTGAGCTGTGCCCGCGACTGTTTGCTTTTTCCTCCATTGACGCGTCCAGCGTGGTTTCGTGTACCATGACATCTACACCTCGAGCCAGTTCAATGGCGGACGCGCAGGGTCCTGTGTCACCGAAAATAGCGACTGATTTTCCCCTGGTGGGCGGGGAAAGAAAATCGGCACCGTTAATCGCTCGACCATCCTCCAGCACGATGGTTTTTCCGGCTTTCAAATCCTGAAACCACGGGCCCGCTTTAACGCCTGCCGCCTTCAGGGCATTGGCGTCAAGCGCACCCGGTTTGTCGTGCTCTTGAATGCGAAAACCGTAGCATTCCAGCGGATGCGCCAGCGGGTACGCCGTTACTTTTCGCAGGCCGTCATCCACAATCTCACCCGCGGTAATTTCCACAATATCCAGCGGATAATCGGTCCAGGAGCCGCTCAGACGCAATGCGGTTTCGGTAAACTCTCGCAACCCTTTTGGCCCGTAGAGCGTCAGAGGCTGGACATTGCCGGCCATTGAGCGACTGCACAGTAGCCCCGGTAAACCAAACAGGTGATCGCCGTGCAGATGGCTGATAAAAATACGATCGAGTTTTCCTGGATTGAAAGGCGTGGTGAGCATCTGATGCTGCGTCCCTTCGCCGCAATCAAAAAGCCACAGCCCCGCCTGAGTCGGGTGTTGCAGATTCAGTAAAATTGCCGTTACATTGCGTGAGCGCGTGGGGACTCCCGCAGACGTGCCTAAAAATAGTAATTCCATCTTTGCGTTACACTTTCGCCATCAATAAGGCAGGGTGTTCAGGTTATCACAACATAGGGGCAGACAATGATTCACTGGCAAGATCTCCACCATGCAAAGCTGAGTACCCAACAACTGTACGCACTACTTCAGCTACGATGCGCGGTGTTTGTAGTTGAGCAACAGTGTCCGTACCAGGATGTGGATGGCGATGACCTGGCCGGAGAGAATCGGCATATTCTGGGCTGGCATAACGATGAGCTGGTGGCGTATGCGAGGATTCTGAAAAGCGATGACGAGCTGGAGCCGGTAGTGATTGGTCGGGTGATTGTAAGCGAAGCGCTGCGTGGTGAAAAACTGGGGCAACAGCTAATGGCCCAGACGCTGGCATCCTGCGCGCAACACTGGCCACACAAGGCGTTGTATCTGGGCGCGCAGGCGCATCTGCAATCGTTCTATGCGCGCTTTGGCTTTGTTCCAGTGACGGATATCTATGACGAAGATGGTATTCCACACGTCGGAATGGCGCGGGAAGCACATCAGGCGTAAACAGGCGCAATCAGTCCAGGTTGTCTATAGTTAGCGGGTACGTCAATAGAAAGGGAGAATATAATGTCTTTTCATTCTTATGAATCACGTATCGATGATGATCTGGAATTATTAAGCGAAACGCTGGAAGAGGTGCTGCATTCTTCTGGCGACCCAGCAGATCAAAAATACCTTGAGTTAAAAGCGCGGGCAGAGCGGGCGTTAGAAGAGGTGAGAAATCGCGTCAGCCATGCTTCTGATAGCTACTATTACCGTGCGAAAAAAGCCGTTTGTCGGGCGGATGACTATGTGCACGAAAAACCCTGGCGCGGAATCGGCGTTGGCGCCACAGTCGGTTTAGTGATGGGATTATTGTTAGCGCGGCGATAAATTCCGTTCTGTCATCGCATTTGTACGTACTCCCTAACTGGGGGTACTGCTTTTTCTGCTCAGTACCCCGTATAATGAGAGGTTTTTAACAGGGAGAGGTCCGCGTGCATTCAATCACTACTGCGCTGGAAAGTCTGATGCGTCATTTATCGCAAGAGATGCCAGCAGCACCTGGAATTCGTATTTACGACATACCTTTCCCACTGAATGATGCGTTTGACGCTTTAGGATGGCTGGCCAGTCAACCCGTCTGGCCCCAGTTTTACTGGCAGCAGCGTAACGGCGATGAAGAAGCCGCCGTATTAGGGGCCGTCGCCGCATTTTCCTCGCTGGAATCAGCCCAGCAATTTTTACATCAGCATGATAATCATCCCGACCTGCGCATCTGGGGCCTGAATGCCTTTGAGCCTCAGCGTGGCAATTTACTGCTGCCGCGGCTGGAGTGGCGACGTTGTGCCGGAGTGGCGAGCTTACGCTTACATCTCTATAGCGACGTGTCGCTACGTGAAGACGCTGCACAAGCGATCGCCTTCATCTCATCGCTTGCTCCCGTAAAACCGCTCCCTGCATTGCGTTTGAATTTGACGGGAGAACAGCACTGGCCGGAGAAAGCTGGCTGGATAGACCTGATAAAACTCGCTACTCAAACGATCGCAGGAGAAGACCTCGATAAAGTCGTGCTGGCGCGGGCGACCGATTTACAGTTTTCTCAGTCGGTTAATGCCGCTGCCGTGATGGCTTCCAGCCGTCGCTTAAATCTGAACTGCTACCATTTCTTTATGGCATTCTCCGCCGACACCGCTTTTCTTGGCTCTTCTCCTGAACGTCTGTATCGACGACGTGATACGGCGCTGCGCACCGAGGCGCTGGCCGGAACTGTGGCCAATCACCCTGAGGATCATCGGGCCTGGCAATTGGGCGACTGGCTAATGAAAGATGACAAAAACCAGCGCGAGAATATGCTGGTGGTCGAAGATATTTGCCAGCGGCTACAAGGCTGTACGCAAACTCTCGATGTGCTGCCACCGCAGGTGCTCAGGCTGCGTAAAGTGCAGCACCTGCGCCGTTGCATCTGGACGGAACTGAATCAGGCCGACGATACGCTTTGCCTGATGCAGCTCCAGCCAACGGCGGCCGTTGCCGGTATTCCGCGTGAGCTGGCGCGTGAGTTCATCCAACAAAATGAACCCTTTGAACGAGAGTGGTATGCCGGTTCAGCGGGTTATCTTTCTTTGCGCCAAAGCGAGTTTTGTGTGTCATTGCGTTCGGCGAAAATTAGCGCAAACGTGGTACGCCTGTATGCCGGGGCAGGGATTGTGCGTGGCTCAGATCCTGAGCAGGAATGGCAAGAAATAGACAATAAAGCGGCAGGGTTACGTACTTTATTACAGATGGAAGGATAGTGATTTCGTGTATATTTCCGATTCATATCAAAAATCCATTTATTCGATTCTCTATACTGTGTCGCAATATTGATACCGGACAATCTCATGTCAGTAAGCGCATTTAACCGACGCTGGGCGGCGGTCATTCTGGAAGCACTCACTCGCCACGGCGTCAGGCATGTCTGCATTGCCCCTGGCTCTCGTTCTACACCGTTGACGCTGGCGGCAGCGGAAAACCCCGCATTCATCCACCACACCCATTTTGACGAGCGCGGTCTTGGGCATCTGGCTTTAGGTCTGGCAAAAGTCAGCCGGCAGCCTGTCGCCGTGATTGTGACGTCCGGTACCGCGGTGGCGAATTTATATCCCGCGTTGATTGAAGCGGGCCTGACCGGTGAAAAACTGATTTTACTTACGGCAGACCGACCGCCAGAGCTTATCGACTGTGGCGCGAACCAGGCGATTCGTCAGGCCGGAATGTTTGCCTCGCATCCATCGCAAACGCTCTCTTTACCGCGTCCGACTCAGGACATTCCGGCAAGCTGGCTGGTGTCCACTATTGATAATGCATTAGCTGCCCTGCATAGCGGGGCGGTTCATATCAATTGCCCGTTTGCGGAACCGCTGTATGGCGATATGGACGAAACGGGGATTGCCTGGCAGCAGCGCCTCGGCGACTGGTGGCAGGACGATAAACCCTGGCTGCGAGAAGCGCGTCGGCTGGAAAGCGACAAACAGCGCGACTGGTTTTTCTGGCGACAAAAACGCGGCGTAGTCATTGCCGGTCGCATGAGCGCGGAAGAAGGTAAGAAGGTTGCGCAGTGGGCGCAGACATTAGGCTGGCCGCTGATTGGCGATGTTCTGTCGCAAACCGGACAACCGCTGCCGTGCGCCGACCTGTGGCTGGGAAATGCGAAAGCTGTAGCTGAATTGCAGCAGGCGCAGATTGTGGTGCAGCTTGGTAGCAGCCTGACCGGAAAACGTCTGCTGCAATGGCAGGCCAGCTGCGATCCGCAGGAATACTGGATTGTCGATAATATCGAAGGTCGCCTCGATCCGGCCCATCATCGCGGCCGCAGGTTGGTAGCGAAAGTTGGCGACTGGCTGGAGCTACATCCGGCGGAGAAACGTCAGCCCTGGTGTATTGAGATCCCTCGTCTGGCGCAACAGGCCTGGCAGGCGGTAGAAGCCCGTCGCGAGGCGTTTGGTGAAGCGCAACTAGCCCACCGTATCCGCGACTACTTGCCGGAGCAGGGCCAGCTGTTCGTGGGTAACAGTCTGGTGGTGCGCCTGATTGATGCGCTGTCGCAGCTTCCGGCTGGTTACCCGGTCTATAGCAACCGTGGCGCGAGCGGTATTGATGGCCTGCTGTCAACGGCAGCAGGCGTACAGCGTGCCAGCGCGAAATCGACGCTGGCGATTGTTGGCGATTTATCTGCATTGTATGACCTGAATGCGCTGGCATTATTGCGCCAGGTATCCGCGCCGTTTGTCCTGATAGTGGTCAATAATAACGGCGGGCAGATTTTTTCCCTGCTGCCGACGCCAGCCAGCGAACGCGAACGGTTCTATCTGATGCCGCAGAACGTACATTTCGAGCATGCTGCCGCCATGTTTAACCTTAAATACCAGCGCCCGGAAAACTGGGAGCAGCTGGAGAGCGCGTTGACTAACGCGTGGCGTACACCTGCGGCCACGGTGATTGAGCTGGTGGTGAACGAAACTGACGGGGCGCAAACCTTGCAGCAACTGCTGGCGAAGGTAAGTCACCTATGATCCTGCATGCGCAGGCGAAAGAGGGGCAGACGGGGTTTCCCTGGCTGGTTTTCCTGCACGGTTTCTCTGGTGATTGCCAGGAATGGCAGACGGTCGGCGAAGCGTTTCAGGATTATTCGCGGCTATACATCGACCTGCCGGGACACGGTGGCTCCGCTGACATCAGCGTGAGCGGGTTCGATGATGTCAGCGTTTTGCTGCGTAATACTCTACTTAGTTACAACATACTTAACTACTGGCTGGTGGGATACTCTCTTGGCGGCAGAGTCGCGATGATGGCGGCCAGTCAGGAGATGCCAGGGCTTTGTGGTCTGGTGGTTGAGGGTGGACATCCCGGCTTGCAAAGCGAAGAAGCGCGCGTTCAGCGTCGTCTCTCGGATGGCCGCTGGGCTGCGCGTTTTCGCGCAGAGCCGCTACGTGAGGTGTTTAATGACTGGTATCAACAGCCCGTTTTTTCCTCGCTGAACGCGGCACAAAGAGAGGCGCTGGTCGCTCTGCGTAGCCAGAATAATGGGCAAACGCTGGCGGCAATGCTGGAGGCCACCTCGCTTGCCGTACAACCTGATTTACGTGCGCAACTCACGATGCGCACATTTCCGTTTTATTATTTATGTGGTGAACGTGACGATAAATTCCGCGCTCTGGCGGCGGAAATATCAGTACCAAACCATGTGATTCGTAATGCCGGACACAACGCGCATCGGGACAACCCCGCGGGCGTAGTGGACTGTCTGGCTCAGATTCTGCGTCGCTGACTATAGGACATTTTATGATCTATCCTGATGAAACAATGCTTTACGCACCGGTAGAATGGCACGATTGCTCTGAAGGCTATACCGACATTCTTTACGAGAAATCCACCGACGGTATCGCAAAAATCACCATTAATCGTCCGCAGGTACGCAATGCTTTCCGTCCGGTCACCGTGAAAGAGATGATCCAGGCGCTGGCGGATGCTCGCTATGATGACAACATCGGTGTCATTATTCTGACTGGTGCTGGCGACAAAGCGTTCTGCGCAGGCGGCGATCAGAAAGTGCGTGGTGACTACGGCGGATACCAGGATGACTCCGGTGTGCATCACCTGAACGTACTGGACTTCCAGCGCCAGATTCGTACCTGTCCGAAACCGGTAGTAGCGATGGTTGCTGGTTTCTCCATTGGCGGTGGCCATGTACTGCACATGATGTGTGACCTGACCATTGCGGCTGAAAACGCTATTTTCGGTCAGACCGGCCCGAAAGTCGGTTCTTTCGACGGCGGTTGGGGCGCTTCCTACATGGCGCGCATCGTCGGTCAGAAAAAAGCGCGTGAAATCTGGTTCCTGTGCCGTCAGTACGATGCTAAACAGGCGCTGGATATGGGTCTGGTCAACACCGTGGTTCCGCTGGCGGATCTGGAAAAAGAGACCGTACGCTGGTGCCGTGAAATGCTGCAAAACAGCCCAATGGCGCTGCGCTGCCTGAAAGCCGCACTGAACGCCGACTGTGATGGTCAGGCTGGTCTGCAGGAGCTGGCAGGTAACGCCACTATGCTGTTCTACATGACGGAAGAAGGTCAGGAAGGCCGTAACGCCTTTAACCAGAAACGTCAGCCTGATTTCAGTAAATTCAAACGGAATCCGTAATGCGTAGCGCGCAGGTATACCGCTGGCAGATCCCCATGGACGCGGGGGTGATTCTGCGCGACAGGCGGTTAAAAACGCGTGACGGGTTGTACGTTTGTCTTCGTGACGGTGAGCGCGAAGGGTGGGGAGAGATCTCCCCGCTGCCGGGCTTTAGTCAGGAAAGTTGGGAAGAGGCGCAAACCGAGCTGCTGGCCTGGGTGAAAGGCTGGCTGCAAGGGGATGACTCCTTACCGCAACTGCCTTCGGTCGCCTTTGGCGTAAGCTGTGCGCTGGCCGAACTGACTGGCGTATTGCCACAGGACGCGGACTATCGTGCTGCGCCGCTGTGCACGGGCGATCCTGACGATCTGGTGCTACAACTGGCGGATATGCCGGGCGAAAAAGTGGCGAAGATCAAGGTCGGTCTGTATGAAGCGGTCCGCGACGGCATGGTAGCCAATCTGCTGCTTGAGGCGATCCCGGAGCTGCATTTGCGACTTGACGCCAACCGGGCCTGGACGCCGTTGAAAGCTCAGCAGTTCGCGAAATACGTTAATCCGGAGTATCGCGGACGCATTGCCTTCCTCGAAGAACCGTGCAAAACCCGCGACGACTCCCGTGCCTTCGCGCGTGAAACCGGCATTGCCATCGCCTGGGATGAAAGCCTGCGTGAAGCGGATTTCACCTTCGAAGCCGAAGAAGGCGTCAAGGCCGTTGTTATCAAACCTACGCTGACCGGCAGTCTCGATAAAGTCCGTGAACAGGTGGCTGCGGCACATGCGCTTGGTCTTACTGCCGTTATCAGTTCGTCAATCGAGTCGAGTCTGGGCTTAACCCAGCTGGCGCGAATTGCCGCATGGTTAACGCCGCAGACCATTCCGGGTCTGGATACCCTGAGCCTGATGCAGTGCCAGCAGGTTCGCACCTGGCCGGGTAGCACGTTGCCGTGTATCGACGTTGATGCGCTGGAACGTCTGCTATGACCCAGCAGGAAAGGTCCGATAGCGTGAGCTTATCGGGCTTGGTACAACCGGGTGACTGGCCGTGGCGTCACTGGCGACAGGTTCGTGCGAAGGTGCCAGCCTTGCGCCTCAACGATGAGGTATTAAGCTGGAGCGATCTCTGCACACGTGTAGATCAGCTGGCCTGCGGTTTTGCCGCTCAGGGCGTGGAAGAGGGCGATGGTGTTCTGCTTCGCGCGTGGAATCATCCGCGCGCTTTGCTGGCCTGGCTCGCGCTGCTGCAATGTGGGGCACGAGTTTTACCTGTGAACCCACAGTTGCCTCAGCCGCTGCTTGATGCGCTGATCCCGGACTTAACGCTACGTTTTGCGCTGGATCTGGAGGCCGCTATCGCACTTCCGGAACTCAGCCCGTTGCAGATGCAGCCATTGCCAGGCGATCACGCCGCAGCGTGGTTGCCTGAACGTTTGAGCACGATGACGTTAACTTCGGGTTCTACCGGATTGCCAAAAGCGGCTGTTCATACCTGTCAGGCGCATCTGGCAAGCGCGCAGGGCGTCCTGTCATTAATGCCGTTTGGTGCTGAGGATGACTGGCTGCTCTCGCTGCCGCTGTTTCATGTTTCCGGCCAGGGTATTTTGTGGCGCTGGTTGTTCGCCGGAGCGCGAATGACCGTGCGCGACAAGCAGCCGCTGGAGCAAATGCTGGCTGGATGTACCCATGCTTCACTGGTGCCCACGCAGCTGTGGCGCTTGCTGGTCAACAACACGCCAGTCACGCTCAAAGCGGTACTGCTGGGTGGCGCTGCAATTCCTGTTGAATTGACGGAGCAAGCGCGCGAGCAAGGGATTCGTTGCTGGTGCGGTTACGGATTAACGGAGTTTGCTTCTACGGTCTGTGCGAAAGAGGCGGATGGTCTGGCAGATGTGGGTTCCCCTCTGGCAGGCAGAGAAGTCAGAATCGTTGATGATGAAGTCTGGCTACGGGCTGCCAGCATGGCGCAAGGTTACTGGCGTAACGGACAGCTTATTCCTTTAGTGAACGCGGAAGGCTGGTTTGCAACCCGCGATCGCGGCATGCTAAAGGACGGCAAGTTAACGATTGTCGGTCGTATGGATAATCTTTTTTTTAGCGGCGGGGAAGGTATACAGCCGGAAGAAGTGGAACGCGTGATTGCAGCGCATCCGCATGTTCTACAAGCCTTTATTGTGCCGATAGAAGACAAAGAGTTTGGCCATCGCCCGGTGGCGGTCATTGAGTATGACGCTAATGCTGGAGAAACTAATCTCGCAGTGTGGGTAAAAGATAAGCTGGCCCGCTTTCAGCAGCCGGTATGTTGGCTAACATTGCCGCCCGAGCTCAAAGCTGGAGGAATTAAAATTTCGCGCCGTGCGTTATTGGATTGGGTAAGTACTTCATCATTAACATTAAGAAAACATTAATAGTATTTCTCGTTTTTGTCATTCAGCAGCGATTGTCCTTTTGTTTATCTGCTAAAGTGTAACCTATTGTGAAATTTATTAACAAAAGGTGCGCTATGGAATGGCATGTGAAGAAGTCTTGCTGTCACAAAAAAGCAGGGAAGCTCTATATCGTACTTTGCGATAGCGGTGGTTCGCTAAAGATGCTTGCTGAGGCGCAATCTTCCGAGCGGGTTAAGCCCGGCGATCTCCTTTCACCGCTGAAGGATGCACAGTATTGTATTAACCGCGATAAATCCCGGGTCATTAAGGTAATTGATGCCAGACAGAACATCTGTGATGAATGGGAGCGTCTGTTACGACAGTCTGAAGATAAGTAATCTCAGGGTTGGTGTTTGCGTGAAGGCAGAAAAATCGTCATTAGCCCTGCCATGATGCACAGTACCCCTGCCAGCGCTTTCACTGAAAATGTTCCCTGCCAGCCGGGCAGGATCATTGAGGCAACCCACACCAGCACATAGCTCAGGCTGAGTAGGGCATAGGCTTTGCTCAGCGCGAGTTGGTGTAGGGCTTTATGCCAGCAAATCACTGACAGTAAATACCCTGTCAATCCGGCATATAAAGCAAACGCTCCGATACTGACAGAGAATACGGCAGAGATGAACGCCAGCGGCTGCAGCATTGGCGGCAGATTATCCATCGCAAAGCCGAGGCTCAACTGGGCGATAGAGGTGATCATCACGCTACATAATCCCCAAAATACGCCCATTACACTGCACTCCCAAGAATAAATATGCCGGTAATGATCAGCCCAACGCCCAGCCAGTGGCGGGTTGTTACGGGTTCGCGCCAGATTTTCCATGCGGCGAGAGTAACCCAGATAAAGTTAAGGCTCAGCATGGGATAGGCAATACCGACAGGAATGTTTTGTAAAACCGCCAGCCATAGCAGCATGGCCAGGCCGAGGCTTGCCAGAGCAAGCCCAATCCATTGCGTAATGTAGCGTTTTCGCGCACGAACAGACACCGGTCGGGTCGCCTGCTTCTGGCATAGCTGGCCGCAGACGCTGAGCAGGCTGGCGAGGACTAAGGCTATCCAGATCATTTGGGCCGATACTGAATCAGGACCAGACGCCCCTGATTATCAATGTAGTCAGCGGGAGGGATGGCAAGTTGATTAATATCTTCATTCTTATCAATCGAGAGCACGAGCGTAATGTTTCCTTGCTGTCGATGTTGCGCTAACCAGTCGGCAAAGCCTTCCCGGCTGACAAAGCGACCCTGGGCATCCGGGTAGTTGAGGCCATATTTTAACTCGCCCGTTTGTCCGTACATCATGATGTCGTCGCGCTTCAGGCTCCAGGCCAGTCCCGCAGCGACGCCAACGCTGTCGGTGAGAATATAACGGCTCGGCTCCAGCGATTCTTTGGTCATCTCGACAAAAAACTGCGGCTGTTTAGATTCCATCACCCGGTCAGGAATGGAGAAGCCAAATAACAGCGCCAGCCCTAATGGGCATAGTGCTGCGAATTTCCAGTTCTTCTCGCGGTTATTTAGCGTATACCAGCCAAAAAGCGTCCAGATGATAAAGATGCCCCAGGCACAAAAAACCTTATACGTTTCGATATGCGACCAGACTGGCGTCTTCAATGGACCCAGCGTGGAAACAATAAACGTGGCGACGATGCCGACGATGCCGAACAGCACGTTGATCCAACCATTCACGCGCAGCGCGGTCGAGCCTTTTTCCGCAGCCTGCAGGCCGAAGCGCGCCGTTAATATCGCCAGCGGCGCGAAGCAGGAAAGAATATAGGTCGGCAGTTTTCCTTTCGCGATGCTGAAAAACAGGATTGGCATAATAATCCAGCTTAACAGGTACAGAGCACTGCGCGGAACATCCCGCTCACGCCAGCCCGTACGCAGCGCGCCGGGGAGTAGCCCGAGCCACGGTAATGTGCCTGCCACAAATATCGGGATGTAGTACCAGATAGGAGCCTTATGCTGGGCATCATCCTGCGCAAAGCGCTGAATATGTTCAACCCAGAAGAAGTAATGCCAGAAATCCGGCTCGCGTTGCGCAATCGCTATACCCCACGGTAGTACGATCGCGATGCAGCCGATCACCGCCAGCAGACCGTAGAGAATGAGGTCTTTCCAACGCTTTTGTGCAAAAACCCATGGTAATACGCTAAGCACAGGGACGGCGAGTGCCAGAAAACCTTTGGTCATTACACCCGTACCGCAGGTCAGACCAAGCAGCAAAAAAGCGATGATTTTGCGTGTTCTGGTGGTGGCCTGCATGCCTTCCCAAAAACAGCACATGCCCGCCATCAGCCAAAGCGCAATGATGGGATCAAGTACCGCGTAGGTGCCGATGCTGTAAACCGAAAAAAACGTTAAAAAGATAGCGGAGGAGAGTACGGCGGTACGCTTATCCTGCCACAGTCGCATGGCAAGCCAGGCTACCAGTAGCGCCGTCATCAAAGTGGCAAAAATAGCCCCCGCTCTGACGCCAAAATTATTGGCGCCAAACAACCATTGTCCGATGCTGTTCAACCAGTATCCGGCAATTGGTTTTTCAAAATAACGCAGCCCTAAAAAGTGTGGAACGATCCAGTCACCAGAGTTGAGCATTTCCCGGCTGATTTCAGCATAGCGCGTTTCATCAGGCTGCCAGAGCATACGGCTGTTGATAGGTAAAATAAAATACAGTGCGATTAAAGCGATAAATGCCAGAGTGTAGCGGGCAGCAGATTTCATTGTGTCACACTCAACGGTTGTTGGCAGCCGAGCCATCCCTCTCTGCCGGGTATTTTTCCACGTACGATCTGTCCTAACGGCAGTGTACTGATGTCGTCAGGTAACAGCTCGCCAAGCGGGCAGAATGTCATCCCCATGTCCGCGGCGCGAGTAAGCAGCTCGTCAAAATTCTGATGAAAGGCGATGCCTTCAACTTCCGCATGAATGGTGTACACCGGTGTTCCTCTGCTCATCTGGATGTGGGAGAGGATATAAGAGTTGAAGTCCACCGCCTGGACCTCCTGGCCAACCACCTCATCCCATGTTGGTAGGGTGACGGGAATTTGTGGCGTCCCCGTTTTCCCGGATTCCAGCACCGGACGAAATAACGACGTTCCCCGACAGTCACTGTTATAGCGCAGATGGAATGCTTCTTTGGCATGGACGACACGGTTGTCGGCACGCCATCCGGCAACGGCAGAGCAGGAGACTGGCTGACCGATGATGGCTTCAAGTGCGGTGATGCCTTGCGAAATATCATCAATCAGCTGTTTGTCATTCCAGTTTCCGCTTCGTGCCTGCCAGGCGTGATGATCCCAGGCATGCAAACCGGTTTCATGAATCTGGGCGGTTTGTGCAATGATTGCCGCGTTGGCCTGGCCAATCTCTTTTCCCGGCCATGCGGTTCCCGCCAATAAAATATCCCATCCGTAGAGCGATGCTGCGTTTGAACGCAGCATTTTCCACAGAAATTGCGGCTTCACAAGACGCCAGAGATGGCGCCCCATGTTGTCAGGCCCAACGCTAAAGAAAAAACTTGCCCGAACGTTATGTCGGTTTAATGTCTCCAGCAGGCGGGGCACGCCTTCGCGCGTCCCCCTGAATGTATCGACATCAATACGCAAGCCTACTTTGGTCATGATGTGTGTTCCGTGATATCCACACTGCGTAAGAAGAAGTCCAGCGTCTCTTCTACCGTTTCCTGCATCTCAATGGTCGGTTCCCAGTTCAGGCAGCGTTTTGCATTGCGAATGTTAGGCTTACGATGCTCAACGTCTTGATAACCTTTACCGTAGTAGCTGCTGCTTTCGACGTCACGGAAACCGGCAAACGGCGGGAAGTGGTTACGCAACGGATGTTTTTCAAAGCAGGAAAGCAGCATTTCTGCCAGTTCCTGAATACTTGCTTCGTTCTGCGGATTACCGATGTTGATAATCTCACCGTCACAGCGGCCGCCTTCGTTTTCAATGATGCGGTACAGAGCTTCGATACCATCACGAATGTCGGTAAAGCAGCGTTTTTGCTTACCGCCTTCAATCAGCTTAATCGGTGAACCTTCCACGAGGTTGAGGATCAGCTGTGTAATGGCGCGTGAGCTGCCGATACGCGCGGCGTTTAGGCTGTCCAGACGCGGTCCCATCCAGTTAAACGGGCGGAACAGGGTGAAGCGCAATCCCTCTTTTTCGCCGTACGCCCAGATAACACGGTCCAGTAACTGCTTGGATACGGAGTAGATCCAGCGTGGTTTATTGACCGGACCGACGATCAGATTCGAACTGTCTTCATCAAAGACTTTGTCGGTACACATGCCGTAGACTTCGGAGGTTGACGGGAAAATGATGCGCTTGCGGTATTTCACGCAGTAACGAATGATTTTCAGGTTTTCTTCAAAATCGAGCTCAAATACGCGCAGCGGGTTGCGGGTATATTCGATAGGCGTTGCGATCGCCACCAGCGGCAGCACAACGTCGCATTTTTTTACATGATATTCAATCCATTCGGAGTGAATGCTGATATCACCTTCGACGAAATGGAATCGCGGATGTTGCAGGAAACGCCCAATGGCGTCGCTGCCAATATCGAGTCCATACACTTCGTAATTATCTTCTTGCAGCAGGCGCTCGGTCAGATGGTTACCAATGAAGCCGTTAACGCCGAGGATCAGTACGCGAGTACGGCGTTTGCTGGTGGTCACTGACTGGCTGTTCAGGCGAGAACCTGGCACCAGACCCAGAACTTGCGCCAGTTGTGAACCCTGCATTGCAATACCATCGCCAGCTTGTCCGGTAATAATCTCCAGTGCGCCATCGACACAGGCGATCAGTAATGGAGATACGGAGATGACGGTACCCGGCTGGGCCGCAATGTCGTTTGTGCAAACGCGCGATGACCAGACGGTGAACTTTTGCGTGCCAACATAGCTAAATGCGCCCGGCCATGGATCGCTGACGGCACGAACCTGGTTATGTAACTCTGCGGCTGGTTTGTTCCAGTCGAGGAAGCTATCTTCCGGCGTACGGCGACTAAAACAGGTAGCCTCTGCTTCCTGTTGGGGGAGTTCTGCATAATCTCCTGTTTTAATCGCGGGCAGCGCCTCTTCCAGCAGGTGACGCGCTGCCTGGCACAGCTTATGGTGCAGCGTTAACGCCACATCATCTGGTGAAATAGCAACGCGCTGCTGGGCAACAATGGCACCGGCATCCGCGCGTTTGACCATGCGGTGAAGCGTGACGCCGGTTTCGGTTTCGCCATTGACCAATACCCAGTTCAGCGGGGCGCGACCACGGTATTTCGGCAGCAGCGAGCCGTGCAGATTAAATGCGCCCTTAGGGGCAAGACTGAGGATCTCATCACTCAGTAAATGGCGATAGTAGAATGAGAAGATAACATCCGGTGCCAGTTGGCTAATGCGCTCAACCCACAGGGGATGATTAACCTCGTCGGGGGCGTAAACCGGAATACCGGCGCTGGCCGCGAGGCGGGAAACAGATCCAAAAAACGCTTTTTCACCCGGATTGTCTGTGTGCGTAAAAATGGTAGCGATTTCATAACCTGCATCCAACAAGGCCTGGACACCCTGACATCCCATATCGTGATAGGCAAATACGACGGCTTTCATGCGCGGTTTTCCTCGGTTGACTGCGTGGTTTGTGGGCGAATAACGTGTTGAACAAAATAGCGGGGGCGGGCGCGGACATCGTTATAGATGCGACCGATATATTCGCCGAGTAAACCCATGCCAATAAACTGTGCGCCGATAAAGGTAAACAGGACGGCAAACAGCATGAATACCCCTTCCGCTGCCCACTGCGGGCCGAGCGTCAGGCGCAGAACAACAAGCAGGACTGATAAGGTAAAGCCCGTGGCGGCGATCACGCTGCCCAACAGGCTCAGCATGCGAAGCGGTGTTGTGGTAAGGCATGTTACCAGGTCATACATCAGGTTGATCAGACGCATGAAGCTGTATTTGGAGTCACCAAATTCACGCTCTGCATGATGTACCGGGATCTCCGTGGCGCGACGGGCAAAAATGTTGGCCAGAATAGGGATAAAGGTGCTGCGCTCCTGGCAATGCAGCATGGCATCGACGATGTGACGGCGATAGGCGCGTAGCATGCAGCCGTAATCACCCATTGCTTTACCGGTGGTGCGCTGTATCAGATGGTTGATCATTCGTGAGGCGGTCTTACGAAATACGCTGTCCTGACGGTTCTGGCGTACCGTGCCTACCACATCGAAGCCTTCATCTGCGGTGGCGACCAACCGTGGGATCTCCTCCGGCGGGTTTTGCAAATCGGCATCCAGTGTGATGATCAAGTCTCCGGTGACATGGCTGAAACCGGCCATAATCGCCGAGTGCTGTCCGTAATTACGATTCAGTAAAATAGAGACAATATGGCTGTTCGGTGCCTGAGAGGCGTCCATCATCAACTGAGCGGAACGGTCGCTGCTGCCGTCGTCGATGAGCAGAATTTCATAGTCTTTGCCCAATTTCTCGCAGGTGGCGCTGGTGCGTCTGATTAACTCTGGCAGGCTTTCCTGTTCATTAAAAACGGGAATAACAACCGAGACTTTTTTAATCGGTGTGGCTTCAAACATGGTTATTGTCCTGCGATCTCGCGAAGCGCCGTAATGACCCGCTGGGTATCCGCTTCAGTCATGTCTGGGAATAACGGCAGCGAGCAGATGCGCGCGCTGTTCCATTCAGTATTTGGGAGCGAAAGGGTAGTGAAGCGTTCGCGATAATATTTTTGCGTATGGGCCGCACGAAAATGCAGACCGGTGCCGATATCTTTGGTCTTCAGCGCTTCCATCAGGGCATCTCTGCTCAGCCCGCAGCGCGTTTCGTCAACTCGAATGATGAATAAGTGCCAGGCATGAATGTGCGACCATTGGGGCAGGCCCAGCGGTTGAAATGGCGTATCAGCCAGCGCTTGTTGATAGTGCTGGGCAATTTGCGCCCGGCGTGAGTTCAGTTGCTCCAGCTTATTCAGCTGTACCAGCGCAATAGCGGCATTGATATCCGTCAGGTTGTATTTGTATCCAGGTGCAAGCACTTCGGCTTGTGGTGCCCGGCCGTAGGTTTGTCGATCAAAAGCATCAACGCCCAGACCGTGAAACTTCAGGCTGCGAAGCCGCTGAGCGAGCTGGCTGTCGTCGGTAACGATCAGTCCACCTTCCGCACAGGTGATATTTTTAATAGCGTGAAACGAGAAGATTGCCGTACCGCGAGCACCGACATGACGGCCCTTATACAATGTCCCTACGGCATGGGCTGCATCTTCTATTACCGGGATGCCATAACGCTCGCCAATGGCATAAATCGCGTCGAGGTCGGCGGGAGCGCCAGCGTAATGTACCGGAACAATGGCTTTGGTTCGTGGGGTGATAGCGGCTTCAATTTGCTCAGGTGTGACCATAAGCGTATCGCGGTCGACATCGATCATGACGGGCGTTGCCCCCAGCAGGACAATCATGTTGAGGGTAGAAACCCACGTCATCGACGGCGTTATGACCTCGTCGCCTGCGCTTACGCCCAATGCCATCAGCGTGATGTGCATACCCGCCGTGGCGGAGCAGATGGCGACGGCGTGTTGATTTCCTGTGAGCTGACAGAAGGCTTCTTCCAGCTGTTGATTTTTCGGGCCGGTGGTTATCCACCCAGAGTCCAGAACTGCCTTCACTGCGGCAAGTTCTTCAGCACCCATTGCCGGGCGAGAGAAAGGCAAAAAGTCAGACATCATTATTCCTTCAAGCCATTTAACGCCACCAAAGCTTTATTTTTAGTGATAAACAGGGGCGTCGTTAATTATTTCATCAGGCTATAAAGGTTAATGACTGAAGGTTAATTTATCCTTAAGAGTTTAAGGTTTGGGATAGACGGATAAATAGAGGTGATTTTTATTTATCTTGATGAAATTAAATTATTTTTTCTGTTTTTGCGGCATTGCTGTTTGCTATAAGTTTATGAGTGCAATGCCGCTATTCGGAATGTTAATTATATGCCGTTATTAAAATGATAACCTACAGTAACCCTTTCAAGGTTAACGTTTTACGCGTGGCGATATTTAAATCATAGGCACAGAGATTTTCCGGTTTAACCCAGGCGAATGCCTGGAACTCTTCGTTAATCTTCACTTCACGATTCGCCGCCACACAATCGAAGATGAGATAAATCATGTAAATCTCTTCCTGACTGCCATCAGCATAGGTTTTAGTGCGAATATCATCACTGAAGGTCCAGGGGGTAATTTCTGATAACACCAGTTGTTCGCCCAGCTCTTCCCTCACTTCACGGCGCAGAGCTTCTTCAATACGTTCACCCGGTTCAACACCGCCACCGGAAAGCGCCCACTGACCGGGAAACACGCCGCGGTCATCAGCCATTTTACAGAGTAAATAACAGCCATCGTTTTGAATTAATGGGCAAACAATCGTTCTTTGGCGCATCATTCGAGTCCTTGTAGGGGAGGTATAGAAAAATTCCATCATGTGCTCATCTTACCTTTTGCTGGCGGCAGAAAAAATGTTTCATCGGCAATTAAGAGCGCTTTGGCAGGGAAATCAGGATGTTTGTTGAAAATGACGTTCTGGGACGTCCAACTGTGTAATTGGCACAAGAATTTAACCTTAAATAAATCTTGTGAGTAGTATTTAGTTACAATATGTCATTGCATCGCTTTTTTAGCTCATTGATTCCTCGTCATCTGACAGTACAATTCATCGGTTTTGGGGCTATGTTTTGATTCTTGCAGGAAAGGATAGAAAATGAAAAAAAGTTTAATGTTGGGTTTTGCCGGAATGCTGTTTGTTTCCGCGTCGGCGAACGCGATTAGCATCAGCGGCCAGGCTGGCGAAGACTACACCAACCTGGGATTCGGTATGGGCACTGAGACCACCGGTCTGGCTGTCAGCGGTAACTGGATGCATAACGATGACGACGGTGATGTTGCCGGGCTGGGTTTAGGTCTGAATATCCCACTGGGGCCGCTGATGGCGACCGTTGGTGGTAAAGGTGTTTATACCAATCCAAATGATGGCGATGAAGGCTATGCTGCCGCTGTCGGTGGTGGTTTACAATGGCCGATTGGCGATAGCTTCCGTCTGTTTGGTGAGTATTATTACTCTCCTGATTCACTTTCCAGCGGTATCGACAGCTATGAAGAAGCGAATGCCGGTGCGCGTCTGACCATTATGCGTCCGCTGAGCATCGAAGCCGGTTATCGTTACCTAAACCTGGCAGGCAAAGATGGCAACCGTGATAACGCGATTGCTGATGGCCCGTACGTTGGGGTTAACGCCAGCTTCTAACATTTCTGGCGCGGCGTTCAGTCGCGCCTTCCCCCCTCCATGCGTTATAGTGTTTTCATCATAAAAGCAGGAGAACACGATGTTAAACGTGGAGATGCTATCCACCGGGGATGAAGTGTTGCACGGACAAATCGTCGACACTAATGCCGCCTGGCTGGCCGACTTTTTCTTTAATCAGGGTTTACCGCTAACACGCCGCAACACGGTAGGTGACAATCTTAACGATTTGGTCGCCGTTTTGCGTGAGCGTAGCGAACACGCCGATGTACTGATCGTTAATGGCGGTCTGGGACCTACCAGCGATGATTTGAGCGCGCTGGCAGCGGCAACGGCAAAAGGCGAAGGGCTGGTGTTGCATGAAGCATGGCTGGCCGAGATGGAGCGATATTTCCGCGATCGTGGCCGCGTGATGGCGCCAAGCAACCGCAAACAGGCTGAACTCCCAGCCAGCGCTGAGTTTATCAATAATCCGGTGGGTACCGCGTGTGGGTTCGCCCTGAAGCTTAACCGCTGCCTGATGTTCTTTACACCGGGTGTACCGTCAGAATTCAAAGTCATGGTGGAGCATGAGATCCTGCCTCGTTTGCGTGAGCGTTTCTCTTTGGCTCAACCCCAGTTATGCCTGCGATTAACCACATTTGGCCGTTCTGAAAGCGACCTGGCGCAGAGCCTGGATCCGCTCCCGTTGCCTCCGGGAGTAACAATGGGCTATCGCTCCTCAATGCCGATTATTGAGCTGAAGCTGACCGGTCCGGATTCCCAACGGGAAGCGATGCTGGCGCTGTGGCCAGAAGTTAAGCGGGTTGCCGGGCAGAATATGATTTTTGAAGGTACGGAAGGCTTACCCGCGCAAATCGCCCGCACGTTGCAAGAACGGCAATACAGCCTGACGCTGAGCGAACAATTCACCGGTGGTCTGGTGGCATTGCAGCTTTCTCGTGCGAATGCTCCGTTATTGGCGAGTGAGGTGGTTCCGCCCCAGGAAGAAACGCTGGCACAAACGGCGCATTGGATAACCGAGCGACGCAGCAAGCATTATGCCGGATTGGCACTCGCGATATCGGCTTTCGAAAACGAACATATTAACTTTGCGCTGGCCACGCCTGATGGGACACACGCCTTGCGCGTACGGCTGAATGCAAATCGCTACAGCCTGGCGATTCGTCAGGAAGTGTGCGCGATGATGGCGCTAAATATGCTGCGCCGCTGGCTTAACAATCAGGATATCGCTAGCGAACACGGCTGGATCGAAGTGGTTGAGTCGTTGACGATTTAATCATTGATTGGGAAGGCTAAATGCCTTCCCAATCTGGCTCATGCGGTGGTATCGCCAGGCAATAGCCCGGTAATTAACTGAACTAAATCACGATCAATACCTTGTTCCAGCATTATGTGAGCGATACGTAAGGCTTCTTCTTGTGTACCTTTTTGCACCCCTTGTTCTAACCCTTGTTCTAACCCTTGCTGTATCCCTTCTTGCAGTCCATTTTGGTGGCCTTCCTGCCTGAGCCTCTCTGCAATTGTCATCAGCTTCTCCTTGTGATGGGGGGAACGTTCGGCAACTTCGCGGATAAACTCGCTGACGCGAGAAACGTCACCGTACCGTAGCAGGTAATTAAATAGCGTTTGTAGCTGGCTGTCATTAGCGGTGCTTGTAACTAATAGCGAGACCAGGCGGTCCACCAACCCCATCAAATCACGATCGCGGATATGTTTTTGCATCAACTCTAGCAGTGCAACACGCCGATGCTGTGCGATTTCATCATCAGGTATTACGGTAATGTCGACCAGCGGAAAGGCTTCTGAATAAAGCTGTCGTGCCAGCTGTGGATTGTCAAATTCATCCAGCCAGTTTAGTGACCAGGGATAAGGACTTTGTTGGCCGTGATAAAACAACATGGGGATCACCAGCGGCAGCGTTTTATTGCCGGCATCAAGATGATGCTGCATCGCCGAGGTGGCATATCGCAACAGACGAAATGCCATGTGCGGTACCGCGGTACTCTGATGTTCAATAACACAATAAATATAGCCCAGGCCTTCGCGGGTTTTTAGTGACCACACTACGTCGGAGTAGTATGCGCGGAGATCCTGTTCGATAAAACTGGTGGACTCCAGCTTCAGCGTTTGTAAATCACATATCTCACGTAATGCGATGGGAAGGTGTATATCCAGAAAATCCCGAGCCATCTCAGGGTAAGACATTATCTTTTTAAAAACGGCATCATGCGGTGTAGATGTAGTGGATTTAGCCATGGTAGTCCGTCACCAGAAAGAGAAGATGGCGTGACGGTATCTACTTTTAATATGCACTGCATGTGGGAAATGGGTTCTTTGCGTGGATGAATCAGAGATAAATACGCCCGACTGCAACGTATTCAATTAAGCGGAACGGGCTACGCAAAAATGCCCGGTAGCAAATGCTACCGGGCAACAGAGTTAACCCAACGCTTTGGCAAGCAGGGTGATAGGATGTTCGCAGCGCTTGCTTGTTGACATCTCAATCTGCCATTTACAGGTTTCGCAGTCGGTGACGACGATATCAGCGCCGCTTTCTTCAATCTGGCGGAATAACGGTGCGCCGATAGACTGTGAAGTCGGATAGTTTTCCTTTTTAAAGCCGTAAGTCCCGGCAATCCCGCAACACTGAGAATCCAGCACCGTCAGCTCCAGCCCTGGAATTTGTCGCAGTAGCTCCAGCGTATAGAGCGTCCAGCCCATTTTCTCCATGTGACATGGCGTGTGATAGACCACCTTCAGCGGCAGCGTTTTCAGCGGCAGCGTTTTACCTTCATCCAGCTTGCGCCATAGCCAGCGGGTTGCCAGTTCAATGTGTTCACGCAGGCCTGAGTTGTCGACATCCAGCACTTCCGGATATTCATCACGTAGCGCAAAGGTACAGGTTGATGAGGTGGCAATCACCGGAATGCCTTTGCCATCAATTGCCTCTCTGAGTGAGGCCACGTTGCTTACTGCCTGCTTACGCGCTTTATCGGTAAAACCGTTGGCAATCAGCGGCACGCCGCAGCATTTCTCTTTACTCAGCAGTTGCACGCCGGTTCCCATCGCATTCAACACCTTGATCAGGTCTTTGCCGAGCTGGGGATGGTTGTAATTCACAAAACAGCCGTGGAAAAAGGCGACCTGATCCTGATACTGCGCCTGCTGTGCGGCAACGCTACGATACCAGCGGCGGAAGGTGCCAAAGGAGTACTTCGGCAGCGTACGGCGATGATCGATTTTTAACGCGTAATCCAGCAATTGACGCACCGGTTTTAATGAGGTGGCGGTATTCACTATTGGGGCGAAGGGGGTGGATACGCTACCCATTAAATCTGTATGGCTTAAGACAAAGTTACGCAACGATGGGCGCGTCGTGTCGTATTTGGCACGCGCGCGCTGGATGATATCGCCGATTTTCACGTCTGACGGACAGGCCACTTCGCAGCGTTTACAGTTGATGCAGTATTTCAGCGCGTCGTCATATAGCGCGCCATCTTTCAGGCGCAGACGTTCACCGTCCGGGCCGGCCTGCTTAGGGCCCGGGTAGCTCGGATTGACGCGGCTTACCGGGCAGGCGGTGGTGCACACCGTACATTTGATACAACTTTCAAAACGTGTGTCGCTCATTGCTGTCCTCCTGCACGTTTTGCAATATGATGCGCGGCATGTAAGGCGCTAACTGCGCACACGCCGCCTCCGCAACCCTGGGCGATAGGGTCGAATCCGCCGAGGACGGAACCGATGGCATACATGTTCTCTATCGTTTTTCCCGCCAGTGATGGACGCAATGCGGTATCGGTTGTTACGCCAAACTGTTGCCACGGTTGTGGATCGAAAACATCACGCTGATACCACTCGGCGCGGGTAGCTGTTTGCTGTACATCAAGTCCCAGGATTGGTTCGTGGATTGCCTCACGCGTGGCGACCAGCCCGCTGCTGAAGAAGCTGCCGCTGGCGAGCACGGCGAAACGTGGCCGCAAGGGGATATCGGCATGATTTCGGGTCCAGATTTCGCTGACCACGCCATCCTGACAGGTGATTTTTTTCACTTCATCACCCGGCATCCACACACCGCCCTGGCGCACAAACTGGCGCTGTAATTTGTTGTGCAAACGCATGCCCAGCACCGAAGGTGGTAGGGTCGGTAACAGTGTCAGCGAGCAGGGGAGGCGCTCGTTAAGCCACTGCCAGAGCCGCTCATCGGCCAGACCAAAGCATGCCGGCATGATTATCATGTCGCAGGTTTTTGCCATTGGCAGCAATGCGTCATAGAGCAGCGACCATTTATCTTCGTTATCCAGCAGGCGCGCAATATTAACGGCGCGAAACTCGGTTGGGTTATCACGCAGGACATCCAGCTCCGGCAGCTCGATTTCTGCCGTCTCGACGCTGAGATTGCGTTGGCGTAATGACGCTGCGGCGAGATGCGCCTGAAAATCCAGTAACCCGCTAATCCCTACAACGCAGATACGCTGCGCGGACAGCGGCCAGACCGGCACTTCCGGGGAACTTAACCAGGTTGAGCGCAGGGTGCCCAGCGGCGTAACACGTTGATGCGCCTGATGCACTTTGCCCTGCAAATGCGTTCCGCATTCATCCAGTAAATTTTGCGCCTGCTGGGCCAGTTCCAGAACGTTCTGCGTTCCGATGGTGCTATACGGATGTGTGGGTGCCTGAGTGCGCAGCGCATTCAAACCCGCTTCTATATCCGTCACCGGTTGACCATCGGGTAAGCTGCTGAGCAAATCCAGTGAGCCGGAGGAAAAATGCAGGGCGCTTTGGCCGCGGGTAACAATCGTGCAGCGCAGTCCGCTTTTTTGCAGTTGCAGGCCACATAGCAGTCCGGCGAGGCCGCCGCCGATAATGACGGTATCAAATTTCATCCTGGTGCTCCTTTTCCAGACCACACAACCCTTGATAAACCCAGCGCGTGAATTCGCTTTCGCGCAGCGCATCTCCCCAGGCGATAGGCTGCACGCCTTTCCAGCGTTCATTGAGGAAGTCGGAAAGCTGGGTAATGGACTGCGCTGCGGTAGTGACATTAAAACGTTGCAGTAAACCTGCGGCGCGGCAGGCACACAATTCGCCCTGGCAGGTCCCCATTCCAACACGGGTACGGCGACGCAAATCGAGCAGGCTGTTGACGGTTAAATTCTCGACGGCGTATTGCACTTCGCCTGCGGTGACTGCTTCGCATTCGCAGACCAGACTGCGGTGCTGACGGCCTTCGCTAAGCCACGCAGGGGTGCGATCGCCGTGACGGTAGACCGCCGAGCCGCGCAGTGGCGCAGGCAATGAGATCACGCGTTTAAGCGTATGCTCGGTAGATTCCTGTGAGCCAGGCAGCGCGGTGTCTGCCGTTGTGCAAGGCTGGGTATTGCCCAGCTTACGACAAACGGCATCGGTGGCCCATTCCGCCATCAGGCGGTAGGTCATCAGTTTGCCGCCGGTAATGGTGATAAATCCGTCCAGTCCGTCACGTTCAGCGTGATCGAACAGTACAATCCCACGGCTGACGTTACGACCGCTTGGGTCGTCGTCGCTAGCCACCAGCGGGCGTACGCCAGAGTAGGCGCGTAAAATGCGCGTTTTCGCCATAATCGGCGCCAGCTTCTCGCCTTCACGCAGCAGAATATCGACCTCTTCTGCGGTGACGCGGTTGCTGTCGATATCGTCGTAATCAATGTGCTGTGAGGTGGTACCGATCAGTGAAATGGTATCGCCAGGCACCAGAATATCGGCGTCAGATGGCTTACGGCAGCGGTTAATGACATGCTGGTTAATGCGATGATCCATAATCAGCAACGAACCTTTGGCCGGGAACATACGGATGCTCAGATCGGCATATTCCGCAATGCGTTGACCCCAGATCCCAGCGGCGTTGACGACAACCGGTGCATGCAGGGACTGCATTTCGCCTGTCAGATGATTGCGCACGTTAACGCCGCAAACCGTTGCGCCTTCGCGGATCAGTCCCGTCACTTCATGCGCCGTTAAGATAACCGCTCCATGCTCACGCGCATCCAGCATGTTAGCTGCTGTTAAGCGGAAAGGATCGACCGTGCCGTCTGGTACTTTTACTGCACCAATCAGCTGTGGATTCACAGAAGGTTCGATAATACGTGCCTGCTGAGGGTCAATCGCTTCTGCGCGAATCCCTGCCTCTTCACAGGCGCGAATAAAGGTGGACTGGAAGGACAGCTCATCCTCCGGCAGGGTGATAAACAGACCGTCCGTTGGCTCAACGCAATGGCGGGCGATACGTTTCAGAATTTGGTTTTCGCTGATGCACTCACGGGCAGATTCAGCGTCGGTGACGGCGTAGCGTGCACCGCTGTGCAGCAGACCGTGGTTGCGCCCGGTCGCACCTGTGGCGATATCGTGGCGTTCCACTAAGATGACGCGCAACCCGCGCAGCGCACAGTCACGTGCGATCCCTGCACCTGTTGCTCCTCCACCAATGATAATCACGTCACTTGTTTGCGAGTCGCGAGTTTTCATTGTTTTTCCTCACAGTTCGTTTTTTATCATTTAGCCACATAAAAAACATGGATTGTTTGATTTCGCGCATAATCGCTCATTATTCGAAAATGAAACGTGATTTCGTGCGCCTTTATGAACATTTGTCATAAATCTGTAACAATATGTGCTGCGTTTCACATTTTTGTTATGTATCTTTCCTTAACATCGCGGCCACACTGGGAGCGGTAGGGTAGTAATGACGAACTGCAGTGTTTACTTCGAATGAAAGACGGCCACGGAGGCTACACTATGTTGAGCATTTTTAAACCAGCGTCACACACGGCGCGTTTACCTGCAGCGGAGATCGACCCGACATATCGTCGATTACGTTGGCAGATTTTTCTGGGGATTTTCTTTGGTTATGCCGCGTACTATCTGGTACGTAAGAACTTTGCCCTTGCGATGCCGTATCTGGTTGAGCAAGGTTTCTCGCGTGGCGATCTGGGTTTTGCGTTGTCCGGTATCTCCATTGCTTACGGATTTTCGAAATTCATCATGGGGTCCATTTCGGATCGCTCGAATCCGCGCGTTTTCCTGCCAGCCGGTCTGATTCTGGCCGCCGCAGTGATGCTGTTCATGGGCTTTGTGCCGTGGGCGACATCGAGTATTGCTATTATGTTTGTGCTGCTGTTCCTCTGCGGATGGTTCCAGGGGATGGGCTGGCCGCCGTGTGGTCGTACTATGGTGCACTGGTGGTCGCAGAAAGAGCGTGGAGGAATTGTTTCCGTCTGGAACTGTGCGCACAACGTGGGTGGCGGTCTGCCTCCGCTGTTGTTCCTGCTGGGTATGGCCTGGTTCAATGACTGGAAAGCGGCGCTGTATATGCCTGCTTTCGGAGCGATCGTCGTCGCGCTGATTGCTTTTGCCCTGATGCGTGATACGCCGCAGTCCTGTGGTCTGCCGCCTATCGAAGAGTATAAGAACGACTATCCGGACGATTACACCGAGAAAGCGGAAGAAGAGCTAACTGCGAAGCAGATCTTCATGCAGTACGTACTGCCGAACAAACTGTTGTGGTACATCGCTATCGCTAACGTGTTTGTTTATCTGCTGCGTTACGGCATCCTGGACTGGTCACCGACCTACCTGAAAGAAGTGAAGCATTTCGCACTGGACAAGTCATCCTGGGCCTACTTCCTGTATGAGTATGCGGGTATTCCGGGCACGCTGCTGTGCGGCTGGATGTCGGATAAAGTCTTCCGTGGTAACCGTGGCGCGACCGGCGTGTTCTTTATGACGCTGGTAACTATTGCAACCATCGTTTACTGGATGAACCCGGCAGGCAACCCGAACGTGGATATGGCTTGTATGATCATCATCGGCTTCCTGATCTACGGCCCGGTAATGTTGATTGGTCTGCACGCGCTGGAACTGGCACCGAAAAAAGCGGCGGGAACGGCGGCTGGCTTTACCGGTCTGTTCGGTTATCTCGGTGGTTCTGTGGCCGCGAGCGCCATTGTTGGTTACACCGTTGACTTCTTCGGTTGGGACGGCGGCTTTATGGTGATGATTGGCGGTAGCGTGCTGGCGGTTATTCTGCTGGTAGTCGTCATGATTGGCGAAAAACGCCATCACGAAGAGATGGAACTGAAGCGTAACGGGGGCTAATAGATGAAAACCACATTGAAAAGTCTCAGCGTGGCGCTGATGCTCGCAGGTATGGTGGTCAGCAGTGCAGCGGTTGCCGCAGATAAAATCGTGATTGCGCATCGTGGCGCCAGCGGTTATCTGCCGGAGCATACGCTGCCAGCAAAAGCGATGGCCTATGCCCAGGGTGCGGATTATCTGGAGCAGGATTTGGTTATGACCAAGGATGACCATCTGGTCGTCCTGCATGACCACTATCTTGACCGCGTCACCGATGTTGCCGAGCGTTTTCCGGATCGTGCGCGTAAAGATGGGCGTTACTACGCCATCGACTTTACGCTGGATGAAATTAAATCGCTGAAATTTACCGAAGGCTTCGATATCGAAAATGGCAAAAAGGTCCAGACCTACCCAGGGCGCTTCCCGATGGGTAAATCTGATTTCCGCGTGCACACGTTCGAAGAAGAGATTGAGTTTGTTCAGGGATTAAATCATTCCACCGGTAAAAACATCGGTATTTACCCGGAAATGAAAGCACCGTGGTTCCATCACCAGGAAGGGAAGGACATTGCGGCTAAAACACTGGAAGTACTGAAAAAGTACGGGTATACCGACAAGAACGACAAGGTCTATCTACAGTGTTTTGATGTTGCAGAGTTGAAGCGCATTAAAAATGAACTGGAACCGAAGATGGGGATGGATCTCAATCTGGTACAGTTGATTGCGTACACTGACTGGAATGAAACCCAGGAGAAAAAGCCGGACGGCAGTTGGGTGAATTACAACTACGACTGGATGTTTAAACCGGGTGCCATGAAGCAGGTTGCGCAGTATGCGGACGGCATTGGGCCGGACTACCACATGCTGATTGATGAGAAGTCGAAGAAGGGCAATATCTCGTTAACTGGCATGGTGCAGGACGCACATCAGAGTAAGATGGTGGTGCATCCTTATACCGTTCGCGCCGATCAACTGCCGGATTACACCACTGACGTAAACCAGCTGTATGACATTCTTTATAACAAGGCGGGCGTTGACGGGCTGTTCACCGACTTCCCCGACAAAGCAGTGAAATTCTTGGATAAAGAGTGATAGCGTAAGGCCTGTGATGCACCTCCGGTCACAGGCCTTAATGGATGAAACGTTTTAACTGCTAGATAAGGCCGTCTGCTGTCAACGTTTCCATGCATGCCTGCAGGAGAAATAAAGGGCTGCCGTCCACCGGCGGCTCTTTTACCAGTAAGGATATCTGTCGATAGAACGTTGGTTCCAGCGCGACTGAGCGTACTTTCCCACCAACCGCCTTCAGCGTTAATTCCGGTAATAATGCTATACCCAGCCCCTGACGAATAAAGCTCATCGCGGTATCCGGATGGTTAAACTCGTATTTAATGACCGGTTCAATCCCCTTCTCTTTAAATAGCGCCATGATGCTTAATTCATAGCGACCTTTGCTGATAATGAGCGGTTCTCCAACCAGTTGTTCCACTGAAATCGTGCTATTGGCCGCCAGCGGATGGCTTTCAGGAACTACAACGGTAAATTTGTCGCGATACACCGGTACGCAGTACATGCCATTTACCGGGAAATGCACAAATCCCGCATCGATATCCCCACTGCGCAGGGAATCAACTATTGCCGTGCTGTTTTCTTCATAAGGGATAATTTTGATATGCGGGTGGTGCTGTTCGAAGTGGTGGATGATGCCGGGCAAAATGCAGGCACAGGCGCTGGGAAAGCAGCCGATACGCAGGGTTCTGGCCGGGTTTTGTCGCTCCTGCTCGGCAATCTCTTTCACCGCGTTGGTTTCAGACACGATCGTCCGCAGGTGTGAAACGATCCGACTCCCGGCCGGACTAAGTTGAATGTCTTTGCGGCGTTCGCGGATAAGAATATCAACCCCTAGCTCTTCCTCTAGCGCTGAAATTGCCTGGCTAACGGCGGATTGGGTCATGTACAGCCGCTTGCTGGCTTCGGTAAATCCACCGTACTCAAGTACGGCAAGCAGGGCGTGGATCTGGGTTAGTGTCATTAGTTCCCTCTAATCAACAATATTAAAACGATTAATTTCTCTAATATAATGGACCTGTTTATACTTGCGGTCTACCGTAAAATCACTCTTCGACGCACCTGTCCGTAGTTCAGTTGAGCTGAGCGTTGCCTGCGTGCGCCGTCTGGACAGGTTGTCGAATATGAAAGAAAAACTGTGGACGAAAGATTTTTGGGCAATAACGATAATCAGCTTTATTATATTTTTTGTTTTTTATGTCCTGCTCACGCTGTTACCGATCTATATTTCGGATCGCCTGCATGCCACTCCAGATAAGGCCGGATTATTAGTCACCTTCTTTTTGGGGGCCGCAATTGTTGTGCGCCCGTTTGCGGGACAATGGGTAGGAAAATATTCGAATAAAACAATTCTGGTGCTCTCTTCTCTGGCCTTTTTGGTGGTCACTGCGCTGTATCCTGTTTGCCACTCAATTGAATCACTGCTGTTGATTCGGGTGCTTCATGGTGTAACGTTTGGCGTTATTACTACGGTAAAAGGAACGATTTCCGCGCGGTTGATACCGGCCTCCCGACGTGGGGAGGGCATCAGTTTTTTCTCGTTAGCCATGGGACTGGCAATGGTTGTGGGGCCGTGGGTAGGGCTGAACATGGCACGCTGGGGAGCTTTTACCACAGCATTCTGGCTGTGTAGCGCGGTTGCCGTACTGGGTATTATCCTGTCATTGATTGTCGCCGTACCGCCGGTTATCCGTCATGCTGACGGCTCAAAACCGAAGCTGGGATTTGCGGCAATGTTTGATCGCGCCGCACTGCCTTTCGCGATGGTGACGTTTTTCATGACCTTTTCCTACGCGGGCGTTTCCGCTTTTCTCGCACTGTATGCGCGCGAGCTCGATCTGATGGCTGCCGCCAGTAATTTCCTGTTGTGTTACGCCATTTGCCTGATGATCTGTCGAACCTTTACCGGCAATGTTTGTGATAAAAAAGGGCCGAAATACGTGGTCTATCCGTGTTTGCTGGCTTTCACAGTCGGGCTGGTGGCGCTTGGCTATACTTACGGTAGCATTATGATGATTATTTCCGGTGGATTAATTGGCATCGGTTATGGTTCGGTCACACCCGTATTTCAGACACAAATTATTAGTTCGGTGGAACCCCATAAAATTGGTATCGCCAATTCGCTGTTTTTCAATGCGATGGATGCAGGAATGGCAATCGGCGCGTTTATCATGGGGATGATGGTCGAGGGTGTGGGATATCGGGCGATTTATCTGGTGGGGGCGCTGCTGGTGGTACTGGCCGGGGCGTTGTATATCATGCAGATGAAAAAACGCGGAGACGTGGTACTGGTCTCCGCGCATGAAGTTCACTAAACACTACAGCTCTATTTCAATATCGCCTTTTGCCCGGCAACAGCACGGCAATATTTCACCGGGCTGAATGAAGGCCAGCGGTTCTGCAATCCAGTCAACCTGTCCCGCCACCAGGCGGGTACGGCAGGAGCCGCAGTAGCCTTCACGACACTGATATTCGACTTCAACATCGTGCGACTCGAGCGCGGCAAGCAGGGAAGGGTGTTCATCCTGGCACAGCAACTGCGTGCCAGAGATGCGCAGAGTCACGCGGCCCATCAGAGCTGGAAGTTACTCAGATCGTCAGTATCGACTTCGGCATCGATCTGGCCGACCAGATAAGAGCTGACTTCCACTTCCTGCGGCGCAACCTGGACGTTGTCAGACACCAGCCAGGTATTGATCCAAGGGATCGGGTTAGAACGTGTCTGGAATGGCAGATCGAGTCCAACAGCCTGCATACGGATGTTGGTGATGTACTCAACATACTGGCACAGAATGTCTTTGTTCAGGCCAATCATTGAGCCATCACGGAACAGATAGTCTGCCCACTCTTTTTCCTGCAGCGCGGCCTGTACGAACAGGTCGTAGCACTCTTGTTTGCACTCTTCGGCAATTTCCGCCATCTCCGGATCGTCCACGCCGCTGCGCAGCAGGTTCAGCATATGCTGAGTACCGGTCAGGTGCAGGGCTTCGTCGCGGGCGATCAGACGAATAATTTTCGCGTTGCCTTCCATCAGTTCACGTTCGGCGAAGGCGAAAGAGCAGGCGAAGCTGACATAAAAGCGGATCGCTTCCAGCGCGTTCACGCTCATCAGGCACAGATACAGCTTCTTCTTCAGCTCACGCAGGTTTACGACAACCGTTTTACCATTAACGGTATGCGTACCTTCACCGAGCAAATGCCAGTAGCTGGTCATCTCGATCAATTCGTCGTAGTAGCTGGAGATGCCTTCTGCGCGTTTCTGGATTTGCTCGTTGGTGACGATATCGTCAAACACCACCGCCGGATCGTTAACAATATTACGGATGATGTGGGTGTAAGAGCGGGAGTGGATCGTTTCAGAAAACGCCCACGTTTCCACCCAGGTTTCCAGTTCAGGGATCGAGATTAACGGCAGCAGCGCGACGTTAGGACTACGTCCCTGAATGGAGTCCAACAGCGTCTGATACTTCAGGTTGCTGATGAAGATATGTTTTTCATGTTCCGGCAATGCCTGGAAGTCGATACGATCGCGAGAAACATCGACTTCTTCCGGACGCCAGAAGAAAGAGAGCTGCTTTTCGATCAGTTTTTCAAAGATGTCATATTTTTGCTGATCGTAGCGGGCGACGTTCACCGGCTGGCCGAAGAACATCGGTTCCAGAAGCTGATCATTTTTCGTCTGTGAAAAAGTGGTGTATGCCATTGATGTGAATCCTGTCTGGAATGTACTGCCGGATGCGCTTTGCTTATCCGGCCTACAATACCGCGAATTAATTTGTAGGCCGGGTAAGCGTTACGCCACCCGGCAAAAGATTAAATCTTACATGCGCCGCTTTCGCAGCCATCGTCCTGAATGGACGGTACCAGATCGTCCTGAGAGTCTTCCGCACCGTCACGGGTGTTCTGATAATACAGCGTTTTAACACCAAATTTGTAGGCGGTGAGCAGGTCTTTCAGCAACTGCTGCATCGGTACTTTTCCGGACGGGAAGCGCGACGGATCGTAGTTGGTGTTGGCGGAAATCGACTGATCGATAAATTTCTGCATGATGCCTACCAGCTGCAGATAGCCGTCGTTGTTTGGCATTTCCCACAGCAGTTCGTATGCGTCGTGCAGGTGTTCGTAGTCCGGCACGACCTGACGCAGAATCCCATCTTTCGATGCTTTGATGCTCACGTAACCGCGTGGCGGTTCAATGCCGTTGGTGGCGTTGGAGATCTGCGAAGAGGTCTCGGACGGCATCAGGGCTGACAGCGTGGAGTTACGCAGGCCGTGAGTCTTGATAGATTCACGCAGCTGTTCCCAGTCCATATGCAGCGGTTCGTTAGCGATAGCATCAAGATCTTTTTTATAGGTATCAATCGGCAGAATACCTTTCGCATAGGTGGTTTCGTTAAACCATGGGCATGCGCCTTGCTCTTTTGCCAGCTCGTTAGAAGCCTTCAGCAGGTAATATTGAATCGCTTCAAAGGTTTTGTGAGTCAGGTTATTGGCGCTGCCGTCAGAGTAGCGTTTACCGTTTTTCGCCAGCCAGTAAGCGTAGTTGATCACGCCAATACCCAGCGTACGACGACCCATCGCACCGCGTTTGGCGGCCGGAATCGGATAATCCTGGTAATCGAGCAGCGCATCCAGCGCACGTACCGCCAGTACAGCCAGCTCTTCCAGTTCGTCCAGACTTTCGATAGCGCCCAGGTTAAATGCGGACAGCGTACACAGCGCAATTTCGCCGTTTTCATCGTTAACGTCGGTCAGCGGTTTGGTCGGCAGGGCGATTTCCAGGCACAGGTTGGACTGGCGTACCGGCGCGACAACCGGATCAAACGGGCTATGGGTGTTGCAGTGGTCAACGTTCTGAATGTAGATACGACCGGTCGAGGCACGTTCCTGCATCATCAGTGAGAACAGCTCAACTGCTTTTACGCGCTGTTTGCGGATGCTGTCGTCGTTTTCATATTGGGTGTACAGACGCTCGAACTCATCCTGATCGGCGAAGAACGCGTCATATAGACCCGGGACGTCGGACGGGCTAAACAGGGTGATGTCGCCGCCTTTCAGCAGACGGGTGTACATCAGCTTGTTGATTTGTACGCCATAGTCCATGTGACGAACGCGGTTGCCTTCGACGCCACGGTTGTTTTTCAGGACCAGCAGGCTTTCAACTTCCAGGTGCCACATTGGGTAGAACAGCGTGGCTGCACCACCGCGTACGCCCCCCTGAGAGCAGGATTTCACCGCAGTCTGGAAATGCTTGTAGAACGGAATACAGCCGGTGTGGAACGCTTCACCGCCGCGAATCGGGCTCCCCAGCGCACGGATGCGACCAGCGTTAATGCCGATACCGGCACGCTGAGAAACGTATTTCACAATTGCGCTGGAGGTTGCGTTGATGGAGTCCAGGCTGTCGCCGCACTCGATCAGTACGCAGGAGCTGAACTGACGCGTTGGGGTACGCACGCCGGACATAATTGGCGTCGGCAGCGAGATTTTGAACGTAGAAACGGCGTCGTAGAAACGTTTTACATATTGCAGACGTGTTTCACGCGGATAGTTAGAGAACAGGCAAGCCGCTACCAGAATGTAGAGGAACTGTGCGCTTTCATAGATCTCACCGGTAACACGGTTTTGCACCAGATATTTACCTTCCAACTGCTTCACCGCAGCGTAGGAGAAGGTCATATCACGGTCGTGTACGATGAACGAGTCCATCTGCTTGAACTCTTCTTCCGTGTAGTCTTCCAGCAGATGATTGTCGTATTTGCCCATTTCAACCATTTTCAAGACATGGTCGAACAGCTTTGGCGGTTCAAACTCACCGTAGGCTTTTTTACGCAGGTGGAAAATCGCCAGACGGGCAGCCAGATACTGATAATCCGGCGCTTCGCGGGAGATCAGGTCGGCGGCTGCTTTGATGATTGTTTCATGGATGTCGGAGGTCTTGATTCCGTCATAAAACTGAATGTGGGAGCGCAGCTCAACCTGAGAAATCGATACGTTATTCAGTCCTTCTGCCGCCCAATCCAGAACTCGGTGGATTTTGTCGAGATTGATGCGCTCTGTACTACCATCACGCTTTGTCACCAGCAGACTCTGATTCATGTGGTTTTTTACCTGTCCGTGAAAGAAAAAATATCCCCCATATTATCCACAGAGTCATGTTGTGACTAAGTCTGTGGATAAATACTATATGTAGGGGTTGTTTGATAAAATAGACGCTATATGGTGAGTATTCTAGTAGGGATTCTTTTCAGCACAAGAGTTGATTTTGAGGTTAAATTGAGGTTGCAAAAGGGTGATAATCGCTAAGTGCGCGTCTTATAAGGCCTGGCGAGGATGTCAATAATTGAGAAAAAAAATAGAAAATTTGATCGAGTGCTGATTTCTTCATCTAAGGCAAGGAAAGTTCTTATGATCTGGCACAGGATTTGTAGGCCTGATAAGCGAAACGTCATCAGGCATGGTTCCAGTAAGCAGGCCGGATGGCGGCGTAGCACGCTTTTTCCGGCCTACAGGTGCAGTTAATCAACCTTGGCGGTGGTATGTACCATATAGTTCACATCAACGCCCGGGCCAAGTTTGAAGGTGTTGGTTATGGGGTTGTAATGCAGGCCGGTCATATGACGCTCTTTCAGTACGGTCTGGTCAACCCACTCTAATAATTCAGCAGGCTTAATAAACTTTTTCACATCGTGCGTGCCTTTCGGCACCATGCGCAGAATATATTCCGCTCCGACCACCGCCATCAGCCAGGATTTACCGTTGCGGTTAAGCGTGGAGAAAAATACTTCGCCACCCGGTTTGACCAGCCTGGCGCAAGCTCTGACCACTGACTGTGGGTCTGGCACGTGCTCCAGCATTTCCATACAGGTGACAACGTCATACTGATGTGCATGCTTTTCCGCATGCTCTTCGACGGTTTCTTGTACGTACTCTACCTGGATACCGCTTTCCAGCGCATGCAGTTTCGCTACCTGCAGCGGTTCAAAACCCATGTCCAGTCCGGTGACGGTGGCGCCTTCGCGCGCCATACTCTCCGCCAGAATACCGCCGCCGCATCCGACGTCGAGTACCTTTTTACCAAACAGGCCGCCTGAGCGCTCAGTAATATAGCCCAGACGCAGTGGGTTAATGCGGTGCAGCGGCTTAAATTCACCCTCAAGATCCCACCAGCGTGACGCGACTGCTTCAAACTTGGCAATTTCTTCATGGTCAACGTTGTGAGCTACCGGAGGTTTTTCGGCATTCATTGGGGCTTCTACTCCTAAATTTGCGATGCAAATGAGTATATCAGCCTGACGGGATGAATAAAGCCTCTGTCAGGGGGAATCCATTTACCTGAATCTGCACGGATGTGTTATAATTTGCGACCTTTGAATCCGGGATACAGTAGAGGGATAGCGGTTAGATGAGCGACCTTGCGAGAGAAATTACACCGGTCAACATTGAGGAAGAGCTGAAGAGCTCCTATCTGGATTATGCGATGTCGGTCATTGTTGGCCGTGCGCTGCCGGACGTCCGAGATGGCCTGAAACCGGTTCACCGTCGCGTACTTTACGCCATGAACGTATTGGGCAACGACTGGAATAAAGCCTATAAAAAATCTGCCCGTGTCGTTGGTGACGTAATCGGTAAATACCACCCTCATGGTGATATCGCCGTTTACGACACCATTGTTCGTATGGCGCAGCCATTCTCCTTGCGCTACATGCTGGTAGATGGTCAGGGTAACTTTGGTTCTGTCGATGGCGACTCCGCAGCGGCGATGCGTTATACGGAAATCCGTATGTCGAAAATCGCCCATGAGCTGATGGCTGACCTGGAAAAAGAAACGGTTGATTTCGTCGACAACTATGACGGCACCGAACAAATTCCTGACGTCATGCCGACCAAAATTCCTAACCTGCTGGTGAACGGTTCGTCCGGTATCGCGGTAGGTATGGCGACCAACATTCCGCCGCACAACCTGACCGAAGTGATCAACGGCTGTCTGGCATATATTGACGATGAAGACATCAGCATTGAAGGGCTGATGGAACATATTCCGGGTCCGGACTTCCCGACCGCCGCGATCATCAACGGTCGTCGTGGTATTGAAGAAGCCTACCGTACCGGCCGTGGCAAAGTGTACATTCGCGCACGCGCGGAAGTCGAAGCAGATGCCAAAACGGGCCGTGAAACCATTATCGTTCACGAAATTCCGTATCAGGTAAACAAAGCACGCCTGATTGAGAAAATCGCCGAGCTGGTAAAAGACAAACGCGTTGAAGGCATCAGCGCGCTGCGTGACGAGTCTGACAAAGACGGTATGCGCATCGTGATTGAAGTGAAACGCGATGCGGTCGGGGAAGTGGTTCTGAACAACCTCTATTCCCAGACCCAACTGCAGGTTTCCTTCGGTATCAACATGGTTGCATTGCACCATGGCCAGCCGAAGATCATGAACCTGAAAGATATTATTGCCGCGTTCGTACGTCACCGCCGTGAAGTCGTTACCCGTCGTACTATCTTTGAACTGCGTAAAGCCCGCGACCGTGCGCACATCCTTGAAGCGCTGGCGATTGCGCTGGCGAACATCGATCCGATTATCGAACTGATCCGCCGCGCGCCGACCCCGGCTGAAGCGAAAGCTGCGCTGGTTGCGCGTTCGTGGGAACTGGGCAACGTTTCCGCCATGCTGGAGCGTGCCGGTGATGACGCCGCGCGTCCTGAATGGCTGGAGCCGGAATTTGGCGTGCGTGACGGTCAGTACTACCTGACTGAACAGCAGGCCCAGGCGATTCTGGATCTGCGTTTGCAGAAACTGACTGGCCTTGAGCACGAAAAACTGCTCGACGAATACAAAGAGCTGCTGGAACAGATCGCTGAACTGCTGCACATTCTGGGCAGCGCCGATCGTCTGATGGAAGTTATCCGTGAAGAGATGGAGCTGATTCGTGAACAATTCGGTGACGCTCGTCGTACTGAAATCACCGCGAACAGCGCTGACATCAACATCGAAGATCTGATTAGCCAGGAAGATGTTGTCGTAACCTTGTCTCATCAGGGCTACGTGAAATATCAGCCGTTAACCGATTACGAAGCGCAGCGTCGTGGCGGTAAAGGTAAATCAGCAGCACGCATTAAAGAAGAAGACTTTATTGACCGCCTGCTGGTGGCCAACACCCATGACACGATCCTCTGCTTCTCCAGCCGTGGTCGTTTGTACTGGATGAAGGTCTATCAGTTGCCGGAAGCAAGCCGTGGCGCGCGTGGACGTCCAATCGTCAACCTGCTGCCGCTGGAAGCTAACGAACGTATTACCGCAATTCTGCCAGTACGTGAGTACGAAGAGGGCGTGAACGTCTTCATGGCAACCGCCAGCGGTACCGTGAAGAAAACGGCGCTGACCGAATTCAGCCGTCCGCGTTCTGCCGGTATTATTGCGGTTAACCTGAACGAAGGCGACGAACTGATTGGTGTAGATCTGACATCCGGCAGTGACGAAGTCATGTTGTTCTCTGCGGCAGGTAAAGTGGTGCGCTTTAAAGAAGATGCTGTCCGTGCAATGGGTCGTACCGCGACCGGTGTACGCGGTATCAAGCTGGCGGAAAAAGATAGCGTGGTATCGCTGATCGTTCCGCGCGGTGAAGGTGCGATCCTGACCGTTACTCAGAACGGTTACGGTAAACGTACGGCGGCGGAAGAGTATCCGACCAAGTCTCGTGCGACCCAGGGCGTTATCTCCATCAAGGTTACCGAGCGCAACGGTTCCGTTGTTGGCGCAGTGCAGGTTGAAGATACCGACCAGATCATGATGATCACCGACGCAGGTACGCTGGTACGTACTCGCGTGTCGGAAATCAGCGTGGTAGGACGTAATACCCAGGGTGTGATCCTTATCCGTACTGCGGAAGACGAAAACGTCGTGGGTCTGCAACGCGTTGCTGAACCGGTTGATGATGAAGAGCTCGACTCCATCGACGGAAGTGCAGCTGAAGGTGACGAGGATATCGCACCTGAAGCGGAAAGCGATGACGATGCAGCAGCGGATGACGCTGACGAGTAATTAAGACGCTATAAAAAGGGCCGGAGAAATCCGGCCCTTTTTTTAATGGCATTGCGACAAAAGACATTTACCGCTACCTTAACCACACTCTATTAATGCCCTGAGGCGGAGCTTCGCCCCTTTGAAATACCTTGCTTCCGTTCATTCAACCCTAAAAGTCTCACGCTACCTGTTCAGAGCGTTGGCGCTCGTTATCTGGTGTCTGATTGCGTTTGCTTCCGTGTTCTACATTGTGAATGCGCTGCACCAGCGAGAGTCTGAGATCCATCAGGAGCTTAATCTCAGCTCCGATCAGGCCCAGCGCTACATTCAGCGCACATCTGATGTCATTAAAGAGCTGAAATATATTGCCGAGAATCGCTTAACGGCGGAAAACGGTGTGATGTCGCTGCGGGCGCGAGATGATAAAACCGTCGTGCCTAATTTTGAGCCGTTGTTTGCCGACTCCGACTGTTCTGTCATGGGCAACGCCTGGCGAGGTTCTCTGGAATCACTGGCATGGTTTATGCGCTACTGGCGCGACAACTTTTCCGCCGCCTATGATTTAAATCGAGTGTTCCTGATCGGCAGCGACAACCTCTGTATGGCCAATTTCGGTTTGCGTGATATGCCCGTTGAACGTGACGAGGCCCTGAAGGCGCTGCATGAGCGCATTATTAAGTATCGTAATGCTACGCAAGACGAAAATGGCAACAACTTGTTCTGGATCAGCCAGGGGCCACGTCCGGGAGTAGGGTATTTCTATGCGCTGACGCCGGTTTACCTCGCCAATCGCCTCCAGGCGCTGTTGGGCGTAGAGCAGCCAATTCGCATGGAGAATTTCTTCACGCCGGGCAGTTTACCGATGGGCGTGACCATCCTCGACGAAAATGGGCATGCGCTAATTTCTCTCACTGGCCCTGAAGGGAATATTAAGGCTGAGCCCCACTGGATGCAGGAACGCTCCTGGTTTGGTTACACACCGGGTTTCCGCGAGCTGGTATTGAAGAAGAATCTGCCTCCGTCCTCCCTGAGCATCGTGTACTCCGTACCGGTCGATCTGGTGCTGGAGCGGATCCGCATGATGATCCTGAACGCTATCTTGTTGAACGTGCTGGTTGGGGCGGCATTGTTTATGCTCACGCGCATGTATGAACGGCGCATTTTTATTCCAGCGGAAAGCGATGCTCAGCGTCTGGAAGAACATGAGCAGTTTAACCGTAAAATCGTAGCTTCTGCGCCGGTGGGTATTTGTATTCTGCGCACGATGGATGGCATTAACATCCTGAGTAACGAACTGGCGCACACCTATCTGAACATGCTGACGCATGAAGACCGTCAGCGGTTAACGCAAATTATTTGCGGCCAACAGGTCAATTTTGTTGATGTGCTGACCAGCAACAATACCAATCTGCAAATCAGCTTTGTGCACTCGCGCTATCGCAATGAAAACGTGGCAATTTGTGTCCTGGTTGATGTCAGTGCGCGCGTTAAAATGGAAGAGTCGTTGCAGGAGATGGCGCAGGCGGCGGAACAGGCCAGCCAGTCCAAATCGATGTTCCTTGCGACGGTGAGCCATGAGCTACGTACACCTCTATATGGCATTATCGGTAACCTTGATTTGTTGCAAACCAAAGAGTTACCGAGTGGGGTGGATCGTCTGGTAACGGCGATGAATAACTCTTCCAGTCTGCTGCTGAAAATTATCAGCGATATTCTCGACTTCTCAAAAATTGAATCTGAACAGCTGAAGATTGAGCCGCGAGAGTTTTCACCGCGTGAAGTCATGAACCATATTACGGCTAACTATTTGCCGCTGGTGGTCCGCAAGCAGTTGGGGTTGTACTGCTTTATCGACCCGGATGTGCCTGTGGCGCTGAATGGCGATCCGATGCGTTTACAACAGGTGATTTCTAATCTGCTGAGTAACGCAATCAAGTTTACCGATACCGGTTGTATTGTGCTGCACGTGCAGTGCAGCGGCGACTACCTGAGCATTCGAGTGCGTGATACCGGTGTAGGGATCCCTGCCAAAGAGGTGGTTCGGTTGTTCGATCCTTTCTTCCAGGTGGGGACTGGCGTACAGCGTAATTTCCAGGGAACGGGACTCGGTTTGGCGATTTGTGAAAAACTGATCAGCATGATGGATGGGGATATTTCCGTCGATTCCGAGCCGGGAATGGGGAGTCAGTTTACGCTACGTATTCCGCTGTATGGCGCACAGTATCCGCTGAAAAAGGGTGTTGAAGGATTGGCTGGCACGCGTTGCTGGCTGGCAGTACGTAATGCGTCACTGTACCATTTTCTCGAATCCAGCCTGACGCGTAACGGGATGACGGTGCTGCGATATGAGGGACAACAGCCCGATGCGGATGACCTGCTGGTGGCTGACGATGTGCTGGAACAGGCGTGGCAGGGACGGGCTGCGGTGATTTTCTGCCGCCGCCATATTGGCATTCCGCTGGAAAGAGAGCCTGGAGAATGGGTACACAGCGTGGCGTCACCGCACGAACTGCCTGCGCTGTTGGCGCATATATACAGTGTAGAGCTGGGGAGTGAAGATCTTTCCACGGCGCTGCCAGCCCCGGATAAAGCCGGTGCGACGAACGATGACATGATGATCCTGGTTGTTGACGATCACCCTATCAACCGGCGCTTACTGGCCGATCAGTTGGGATCGTTGGGATATCAGTGTAAAACGGCGAATGACGGTGTGGATGCGCTCAATGTACTCAGCAAAAACCATATCGACATTGTGCTGAGTGACGTCAACATGCCAAATATGGATGGTTATCGCCTGACGCAGCGTATCCGCCAGCTAGGGTTAACGCTGCCTGTTGTGGGGGTAACGGCAAACGCGCTTGCCGAAGAGAAGCAGCGTTGTCTGGAATCAGGTATGGATAGCTGTCTGTCCAAGCCGGTGACCTTAGACGTATTGAAGCAAACGCTGGCGGTCTATGCGGAAAGAGTGAGAAAAACGCGGGGATAGGGAATAAAAGAGCCGGATGGCGGCGTTAGTCTTATCCGGCCTACGAAACGTGCACGATGCTGTGTGTTCGTAGGCCTGATAAACGCAGCGCCATCAGGCATTTTGACGTGATAAAGAATTATTCTTTGTCTGACGGACTCAGCGTCACGGAGGAGAGGTAATTCAGCAGTGCGATATCGTTTTCCACACCGAGCTTCATCATTGCCGATTTTTTCTGGCTACTGATGGTTTTAATGCTGCGGTTGAGCTTTTTGGCGATCTCAGTAACCAGGAAACCTTCGGCAAACAAGCGCAGAACTTCACTCTCTTTCGGTGACAGACGTTTGTCGCCATAGCCGCTGGCGCTGATTTTCTCCAGCAGACGAGACACGCTTTCCGGGGTAAATTTCTTACCTTTCTGCAGCGCGGCCAGCGCTTTTGGCAGGTCGGTTGGCGCACCTTGCTTCAGTACGATCCCTTCAATATCGAGATCCAGTACCGCGCTCAGGATAGCCGGATTGTTGTTCATGGTCAGAACGATAATCGACAGGCTCGGGAAATGACGCTTGATATATTTAATTAACGTGATCCCATCACCGTATTTATCTCCCGGCATGGAGAGGTCGGTAATCAACACATGCGCATCCAACTTAGGCAAATTGTTGATCAGTGCAGTGGAGTCTTCAAATTCGCCGACAACATTTACCCACTCGATTTGCTCAAGTGATTTACGAATACCGAACAGTACAATCGGGTGGTCATCGGCAATAATTACGTTCATAGTGTTCATGTATTGGGCTACCTTGCTACAGCAAGCTCTTGACGTAAACGTCAATGTCGCTGATGTATTTTTCTATACCTGGAGCATCTTTCTCTTGAATAAGATGTTCCAGCGCTTCACATAACTGCTTGCCGGGTACCAGATTAAGCATGGCAAACACGCCTTTCAGGCGATGGGCCGTTTGGGCTAATGCAGCGAAATCGCTGATAGCCGCCTCAGTATACAACCTCTTAACATCATCCGGTACTGTGTCTACAAAGAGTGCGTAGTAACCACTGGCATGAAGTTCGGCGTTTTCATCTCCGCCGAGGGGGAGTTCCTGGAACTCTTCTTGTGCCAGCTGCTCTTCAATCAGCTCAAGGACAGCTTCCTGCATAGCATTGCTCATATTAAAGTTGACGCGCAGCTGACCGGGGCCAATTTTCCGTACGCCAGACTCATCATCGCTTAAAAGCAAGCCCGAGGCAGTAAGATTAGACGGATTATCTGTTAAAAAGAGATCATATTCTTGACTATTCAACCGTTCATCGGGCGTGATGCAGGTTGCTCCCCAGTTTTCCAGTTGACGTAATACAATGCTCCGTACGTCATTTGAGGTGACATCAACCATTACGCAGACGTCATCCAACAGGCGCTCTTCACTATCAGCATGTTGATCGTGCAGCGGCATTTTAACATGGACGATGTAACGTGTTCCAAGTTCTTCCCGTGCTTTAATATTCAGGTGTCCGCCAAGCTTGCGGGCTAACTGATCGCACAGCCAGAACGTCAGCGGGTTGGCTTTGCCATACCGATCGCCCTGCGTGTCATTAATGAATGGGAAATGGAGATTATCAACTTCATTTAATGTGACGCCTTCCCCGGTATCCAGAATGCGGAAGGTCAGGCGTTCGGCCTCCGACTCATCCTGGTCGACTTCCAGCGTGATTTTACCTATCTGCGTGGTGGTTACCGCATATTGGATCAACAGCAGCAAAATACGGCGCAAGGCATCGCGATCGCCACGGCGTTCGTCATGGGCGCTTAGGTGATTTTTAATCAGTAGCTGCAGCCCTTTACGCTTAATGGCCGGCAGAACTTCCGGAACCACGTCGTCAATTAATGCCTGCACGGAAAACAGTGTGGATTCACCTTTCCAGGCATCGTTCTCCAGCAGGTTGGCTAGCTGGATTTCGTCCACCATCCGCACCAGAACGTCGGCCTGATTGGCCAGTTTCTGGCTGTCTGGTGTATTGAGCGCGGCGGCATTAGCAGCCAGCGTTTTCGCGGGGTCTTTCAGCGCGCTGCCAATATTCTGCATAAAGGCCGCGCGGGCCTGCTGGTTTTTCTCATACAGCCGCTGCGCTTGTTTCAGCTTCTTATTGACCAGCACCTCGCGGTCCTGGTCACGAATGATAAAGATCTGCGTTCTCGGGGAGATCTGGCTGCGAAACAGTCTGATTTCATACAGTTCATTATTGATGGTGGCCTGAATCACTCCCTGATGCTGCTCTGCCATATTGGTAATATTTTGCAGATTTAAATGCGGCAGCAGGTGGTCGGCAATTTTATTGCTGATAACCGTGCGGTTTGCTTCCTGATCGTGTACCAGTAATCCCAGCGGCAGAAGGGAAACAATCTCTTCATTGATTGCGCGCAGAACACGCAACTCATTATTTGCCGCAAGATTTGGCGCCACCTGGGTGGAACGGGCAGGGAGGTGGCGAAAGGTGGTATAGCCAAACAGCGCCAGAGCCAGTAACGCAATGTTCAGCAAAAGCGGTAGCAGAATGCTTTGCAATGTGTCGAGTAGCAATGAGCCAAACGGAACCTGCCACACCAGCCGCATATCCGTTGAGTTTAGCGCCGAAGAGATCTCAATTTTACTGTTGTTGAAATTAATGCTGACGCTGTCAGGCGACTCTTTTTCATTCAGGTGCTCGGTCGTTGAGGTGGCATCAGGTTCCAGATGGAAACTGTCCAGCGGCATACCGGGCGGGATCAAGTCATTAATCGGCAGGTCAAAGGCGACAACCGTTGCCAGATGTCCTGGCTGATTAAAGGTCGTGCGTAGCGTGAAGTAATGCCCGTTCTGCCAGGCCAGACGGCGCAGTGAAGAGAAGCTTTCACGTTCATCTAGCGCATTAGCCTGTTGCAGCATCTCAGCGCGCCGGGAATCGACAATATTCCCAATCGTCGATTCTTTAAAACCAGAGGTCAGATCTTTCAGCGGTAACGTTGAGATTAGGATCAGGCTGTTGTCCTGGCCATTCAGGTAATACATTGACCATGGGACATTCTCCGCGCCCCACAACGTGTCCAGATACGTTGAAATGCGCTGGGTCATTTCCAATGTAGAACTGTCATGCGAGCCGAAAATCAGCGCCTCAGTCTTTCTGCGCGGCTTCTCAAGATAATAGACGTCTTGTTTCAGACGTGTTTCCTGCAGCCCTTCTGCACCCGGCGAACTGGTTGAGGCGGCAATATTGTCATAGATTTGCCAGGTCACGTATCGCCAGGTATCGACCCTTTTATGAATGGCATGGGTAATATCAACAATCTGATAGCTCTTATCTTTTAACCAGGTGTTGACGGCGCTCTGGACCATAACACCCATCATCACCAACAGCACAACGATCAGTAATAAGAAGAAACGGGTAATACTTCCTGGCAACAGGGAGAATCGGGTGGAAACCGTTGTGTCAGACTGACTCATTCGTGTTTATGACCTGTTAAACGACGCGAAAGATGAAAGGGCAGTATAAAGGGTAATGTATGAATTACCACACTTACACCACGCCGCCTGGCCTGCATTCTTTGCGCCTGATTTTGTTGCAGCCATTACGATGCAAAGGTGTACAGAAGATAAAGGCGGGTACAAATATTCGTACGGAATGTATACATTTAGCATTAAATAACAAGAAATTATTTATCAAACTTATATCTGATCGTGACGCCCGAGATAGTTAATAGTCGTTATAGTTTTGCATCGGTAGCACGGAAAGGTAAGTTTTGTGTAAAGAAGGGTAAAAATAAACCGAACGCAGAGCATTCGGCTGAAATAGGGGTAAACAGACATTCATAAATGACGGTAATAAATAAAGTTAATGATGATAGCGGGTCTATTTTAGTTGCGAGTGAAGATTTTGTTTTGTCATTCAGTGCTATAAGATATTTTTGCGTAATGCATTGATTATAAAGCTAATTAAAATGATTCTTGATTATTTGTGCTTATTTTGTCTGTTTTTTGATTTTAAAAAAGTTCCCTCATATTAATATTTTGAAACATCTATACCGATAAATGAAACACCTTAAAAGTTTTAGTATCATATTCGTGTTGGATTATTCTGTGTTTTTGCGGAGAATGAAGTTGCCGACTGGTTAATGACCTTAATCAGTATGCAGTGGCATAAAAAAGCAATAAAGGCATATAACAGAGGGTTAATAACATGAAAGTTAAAGTACTGTCCCTCCTGGTACCAGCACTGCTGGTAGCAGGCGCAGCGAATGCGGCTGAAATTTATAACAAAGACGGCAACAAATTAGATCTGTACGGTAAAGTCGACGGTCTGCACTATTTCTCTGATGACTCTTCTAAAGATGGTGATCAGACCTATATGCGTATCGGCTTCAAAGGCGAAACTCAGGTTAACGACCAACTGACCGGTTACGGCCAGTGGGAATACCAGATTCAGGGTAACGCGCCTGAATCTGAGAACAACTCCTGGACTCGTGTGGCGTTTGCGGGTCTGAAATTCGCTGACGTAGGTTCTTTCGACTACGGTCGTAACTACGGCGTAGTTTACGACGTAACGTCCTGGACCGACGTTCTGCCGGAGTTCGGCGGCGACACCTACGGTTCTGACAACTTCATGCAGCAGCGTGGTAACGGCTTCGCGACCTACCGTAACACCGACTTCTTCGGTCTGGTTGATGGCCTGAACTTTGCCCTGCAGTACCAGGGTAAAAACGGTAGCCCGGAAGGCGAAGGTATGACTGGTGTGACCGGCAACGGTCGTGATGCACTGCGTCAGAATGGCGACGGCGTTGGTGGATCCATCACTTATGATATCGGTGAAGGCTTCGCGCTGGGTACTGCAGTCACCAGCTCTAAACGTACTGACGAGCAGAACAAGCTGAACTTCGGTACCGGCGACCGTGCTGAAACCTACACTGGTGGTCTGAAATACGACGCGAACAACGTGTACCTGGCAGCACAGTACACCCAGACCTACAACGCAACGCGTGCGGGCTCCCTGGGCTGGGCTAACAAAGCACAGAACTTTGAAGCTGTTGCACAGTACCAGTTCGACTTCGGTCTGCGTCCGTCCGTGGCTTACCTGCAGTCCAAAGGCAAAGACCTGAACAATGGCCTCACCAACTACGGCGACCAGGATATCCTGAAATATGTTGATGTTGGCGCAACCTACTACTTCAACAAAAACATGTCCACCTATGTTGATTACAAAATCAACCTGCTGGATGACAACCAGTTCACTCGTGATGCTGGCATCAGCACCGATGACATCGTAGCACTGGGTCTGGTTTATCAGTTCTAATCTGCGCTCATGTTGTTAAAAGGCCCTGCGGGGCCTTTTTTAATGCCGTTTTTTCGCCGTACAAACAATGATTTTTGGTGTACTCTTGCGCCTGTTCGCATGAGGATAATTACGTATGGAAATGAATTTTTATCGCGCAGCACTGCTGGCTGTGACGATCTTTTTTGTCGGGTGCGATGAGGCTCCGAAACCTGCTCAGACCACAACACCTGCCACCGTTCTGGAAGGTAAAACGATGGGCACTTTCTGGCGGGTCAGTGCGGTAGGCGTAGATGCCAAACGCGCCAGGGAACTGCAGGCCAAGATCCAGACTCAGCTTGATGCCGATGATCAACTGCTCTCCACCTATAAAAACGATTCTGCGTTAATGCGCTTTAACCTGTCGAAAAGTCTGTCGCCGTGGCCGGTTAATGACGCCATGGCGGATATCGTGACTTCGGCGCTACGCATTGGTGCAAAAACCGATGGGGCCATGGATATCACCGTGGGGCCGTTAGTCAACCTGTGGGGCTTTGGCCCGGATCAGCAGCCGTTGCATATTCCCACCCAGGGGCAAATTGACGCTGCAAAAGCGCAAACCGGGCTTTCTCATCTGAAAGTCGTGAATGAAGCGCATCAGAACTACCTGCAAAAAGACTTGCCGGATCTGTATGTTGATCTCTCAACCGTTGGCGAAGGGTACGCCGCCGATCATCTGGCTCGATTGATGGAGCAAGAGGGGATCGCCCGTTATCTGGTTTCCGTTGGTGGTGCGCTGAACAGCAGGGGAATGAATGCTGAAGGGCATCCGTGGCGAGTGGCAATCCAGAAACCCACCGATCGTGAAAACGCGGTGCAGGCGATTGTCGACATTAATGGGCATGGCATTAGCACCTCAGGCAGCTACCGGAACTATTATGAGCTGGACGGTAAGCGCCTTTCCCATGTTATCGACCCGCAAACCGGTCGCCCGATCGAACATAATCTGGTATCCGTAACGGTGATTGCGCCAACGGCGCTGGAAGCCGATGGCTGGGATACAGGATTGATGGTGCTCGGCCCGGAAAAGGCCAAAGAAGTCGTGCGTCGTGAAGGGCTGGCGGTCTATATGATTGTGAAAGAGGGTGAGGGGTTTAAAACCTGGATGTCGCCGCAGTTTAATAGCTTTCTGGTCAGCGAAAATAATTAAAAAGCAAGATTGCGGGTTTTTATGCCCGACGATGGGGACACACTGAGGCTAAGCGCTATGCTTAACAAAGGAGTCCGAAATGAAAAATCGTTTACGCATCACTGACGATGACCGTTGGCAGTCCGTTGTGGATCGCGACGTTGACGCCGATGGTCAGTTTGTTTTTGCCGTCCAGACTACCGGTATTTTCTGCCGTCCGTCCTGTCGGGCAAAACATGCGCTGCGCAAAAATGTCCGTTTTTTCGCCGATGCCCACCAGGCACAGGATGCCGGGTTTCGCCCCTGTAAGCGCTGCCAGCCGGATAAAGACAGCGCGCAACAGCATCGGCTGGATAAAATTGCCCGCGCCTGTCAGTTGTTGGAGCAAGAGTCACCTCTTACGTTGGACGAGCTGGCACAGCAGGTGGCAATGAGCCCGTATCACTTGCATCGTCTGTTCAAAGCCACGACGGGCATGACCCCGAAAGTGTGGCAACAATCATGGCGTGCTCGCCGTCTGCGTGATGCCCTGGCGAAAGGTGTTCCGGTTACACAGGCGATTCTCAATGCCGGATTCCCCGACAGCAGCAGCTACTACCGCAAAGCCGATCAAGCATTAGGCATGACGGCAAAGCAATTTCGTAAAGGTGGCGACAACGTTTCTGTACGCTATACCCTCGCAGATTGCGCTCTGGGCCGTTGTCTGGTGGCGGAAAGCGAGCGGGGTATCTGCGCGATCTTGCTTGGCGATGATGACGCTACGTTGGTTGCGGATCTTCATGCGCTGTTTCCCGCTGCGCAGGATGTTCCTGCAGAGGCCAATTTTCAGCAGCGCGTGCGCGAAGTGATCGTTGCGATCAACTCGCGTGACGCGTCGCTATCGCTACCCCTGGATATCCGGGGCACCGCATTTCAGCAGCAGGTGTGGCAGGCGCTGCGCACAATTCCGTGCGGCGAAACAGTGAGCTACCAACAGCTGGCCAGCGCCATCGGCAAACCGAAGGCGGTGCGCGCGGTGGCCAGTGCCTGTGGGGCCAACAAACTGGCGATTGTTATTCCGTGTCACCGGGTGATCCGTGGCGATGGCGCACTTTCGGGCTACCGATGGGGTATTGCGCGCAAGGCGCAGTTACTGCAACGGGAAACTACTGGCGAGGAAACATAATGCTCGATCTCTTTGCGGATGCGAAACCCTGGCAGGAGCCGCTGGCGTCAGGTGCGGTTATTCTGCGACGTTTCGCTTTTGACTCTGCGCCCTCTTTACTGCAGGCGATAGCGGCTGTCGCCAGACAGTCGCCGTTTCGCCAGATGGTGACGCCCGGCGGCTATACAATGTCGGTGGCGATGACCAACTGCGGCCATCTGGGCTGGACGACGGATCAGCATGGCTATCTTTATTCTCCGTTTGATCCACTCACCGGCACGCACTGGCCGCCACTGCCGGATGCGTTCGCTGATCTGTGCCAACAGGCGGCGACGGCGGCGGGCTATGCTGATTTTCAACCCGATGCCTGCCTGGTTAACCGCTACACGCCAGGGGCAAAACTGTCCTTACATCAGGATAAAGACGAGCCCGACCTGCGGGCGCCGATTGTCTCTGTATCGCTGGGGCTACCAGCCATCTTTCAATTTGGCGGCTTGCGCCGTAATGACCCTTTAAAGCGTTTACTGCTGGAACACGGCGATGTCGTGGTGTGGGGCGGTAATTCGCGGCTGTTTTATCATGGGATCCAGCCGCTTAAAACAGGGTATCACCCATTAACCGGAGACTGTCGTTACAACCTGACGTTTCGTCTGGCGGGTAAAAAAGAATAAAAATAAGAATTATTATTGCTGTCAGCGAAGAGATGTTTAAACTGCGGGCTGTTATTACTTGTCCGGGTTGTGTGCATGGAACTTTTACTTCTTGTCTGGCGGCAGTATCGCTGGCCATTTATCAGCGTGATGGCGCTCAGCCTCGCCAGCGCCGCGTTGGGGATTGGGCTGATTGCGTTTATCAACCAGCGCTTGATCGAAACGGTCGACACCACGCTGATGGTGCTACCGGAGTTTCTTGGCCTGCTGCTGTTGTTGATGGTTGTTACCCTCGGTTCTCAGCTGGCGTTGACCACGCTGGGTCACCACTTTGTCTACCGCCTGCGTAGCGAATTTATCAAACGAATTCTGGATACTCACGTCGAGCGTATTGAACAGCTTGGCAGCGCCTCGTTGCTGGCCGGTTTAACCAGTGATATCCGCAACATCACCATTGCCTTTGTTCGTCTGCCTGAACTGGTACAGGGGATTATCCTGACCATCGGATCGGCGGCGTATCTGGCGATGCTGTCGACCAAAATGCTGCTGGTAACGGCAATCTGGATGGCAATCACCATCTGGGGCGGATTTGTGCTGGTGGCGCGGGTGTATAAACACATGGCCACCTTGCGCGAAACTGAAGACAAGTTGTACAACGATTATCAGACGGTGCTGGAAGGGCGCAAAGAGCTGACGCTTAACCGCGAGCGCGCCGAGCATATCTTTAATCAGATGTACGTCCCGGATGCCAAAGAGTATCGCCACCATATTATCCGTGCCGATACCTTCCACCTGAGCGCGGTTAACTGGTCGAACATTATGATGCTGGGTGCCATTGGCCTGGTGTTCTGGATGGCTAACAGTCTGGGATGGGCTGATACCGCCGTGGCAGCGACCTATTCTCTGACGCTGTTATTCCTGCGAACGCCGCTGCTCTCTGCCGTTGGCGCGCTGCCGACGCTGCTTACCGCGCAGGTGGCGTTCAACAAACTGAATAAATTCGCACTAGCACCTTTTAAGGCCGAATTCCCACGCCCAACCGCGTTTCCCAACTGGCAAACGCTGGAGCTGCGCAACGTGGTTTTCCACTATCAGGATAATGCGTTTTCCGTAGGGCCGGTGAATCTGACGATTCATCGCGGTGAACTGATCTTCTTGATTGGCGGCAACGGTAGCGGGAAATCTACGCTGGCGATGTTACTGACCGGTCTATACCAGCCGCAGTCAGGCGAAATATTGCTTGATGGTAAGGCCGTTGCCGTTGAAAAACCGGAAGACTACCGCAAGCTATTCTCTGCCGTGTTTACCGACGTCTGGCTGTTCGACAAACTGCTGGGGCCGGAAGGTAAAGAGGCTAATCCGCAGCTGGTCGCGAAGTGGCTGGAACATCTGAAGATGGGTCATAAGCTGGAGCTGAGCGATGGTCGTATCCTCAATCTGAAGCTGTCGAAAGGGCAGAAGAAACGCGTGGCGCTGCTGCTGGCCCTGGCGGAGGAGCGCGACATCATTCTGCTGGATGAATGGGCTGCCGATCAGGACCCCCATTTCCGCCGGGAGTTCTATCAGGTGCTATTGCCTTTGATGCAGGAAATGGGGAAAACCATTTTCGCCATCAGCCACGACGATCACTATTTTATTCACGCCGATCGTCTGCTGGAAATGCGTAACGGACAGTTGAGTGAACTGTTGGGCGATGAACGTGACGCCGCCTCGCGCGACGCGGTGGCTCGCACAGCCTGAACCTTCGTGCCGCCGGTTTTTTAGCCACCCGGCGGCACTGTTTATTGTTATTTACATAAATCGGCATCATGATTAATGATATTTCATATCATGGATTTATGATTAATGTCCGTAATAAACAAAAACAGCGCCAGACTGCGTGATGAAGAGCGTGCGCGCCTCATCTGGCTGCTGACCACTGATAAAGCCATTATTTCAACGCTGTTGGGCAAGCTTACCCTGGCTGAGCAATATGACGTCGGTACGTTAGCCGACGATATTGCTGAGGTAGGGGCGCTGGTGGCTCACCTGCCACCGCCTGACCTTGCCGATACCCTCGAAGCTTTGCCCTCAGAAGAGCGCCACGCCCTGTGGCGACTGGTCGAAAATGAAAAGCGCGGTAACGTCTTGCTTGAGGCGTCTGAAAACGTCTGGGACGACCTGATCGATGAGATGAGCGACCGCGAGCTGCTGGATGCGCTGCAATACCTCGATATTGATGAACAGATTTACCTTGTTCAACATTTGCCTCGTAACCTTACCGGTCGTCTGCTGGCGACGTTACCGGCAGAGGAGAGGACGCGCGTCCGCCAGGTGCTGCACTATGAGAAGAATAGCGTCGGCGCGATCATGGAGTTCGAAGTCATCACCGTGCGTCCGGACGTGACGCTGGAAGTGGTGCAACGCTACCTGCGGCGGCTGGGGAAAATGCCGGAGAACACCGATAAACTTTTCGTGACCGATCGCAATAAAGTGCTGGTTGGCGAACTGACGCTAACCTGCATTTTGCTCAATGATGTGCAGCGAAAAGTCAGCGAGGTGATGGAAAATGACCCGCTCACCTTTTCTCCTGAAGATATCGCCGAAAACGCTGCGCGTACCTTCGAACGCGACAACCTGGTTAGTGCCGCGGTGGTTGACCCTTCCGGTAAACTGATGGGCCGTTTAACCATCGATGAGATCGTCGATGTGGTCTATGAAGAAACCGACACCGATCTGCGTCGAATGGGGGGCTTAAGCGCCGAAGAGGACGTTTTTGCGCCTGTTACCAAAGCGGTAAAAACCCGCTGGGCGTGGTTGGCCGTTAACCTCTGTACCGCCTTTATCGCCTCGCGGGTGATCGACGGCTTTGAACATACGATTTCGCAACTGGTGGCGCTGGCCTCGTTGATGCCGATTGTGGCGGGGATCGGTGGCAATACCGGGAATCAAACCATCACTATGATCGTCCGCGCGCTGGCGCTGCAAAATATTCAGCCAGGAAACCTGACGTTTCTCATCCTGCGCGAGATGGGCGTGGCGCTAATCAACGGCCTCGTGTGGGGCGGGATTATGGGGGGCATTACCTGGTGGCTGTATGATGATATGGCCCTCGGCGGTGTGATGACCCTGGCGATGATGCTCAATCTGCTGATGGCGGCGTTGATGGGGGTTATCATTCCGATGACGATGGTGAAGCTCGGGCGCGACCCGGCGGTCGGCTCGAGCGTCATGATAACCGCTATCACTGATACCGGCGGTTTCTTTATTTTTCTCGGTCTGGCGACGCTGTTTCTGATGTAGTCGCCCGTTTGCGTCTGACGATACGCGGCAGAATGAGCATCGTCATCACCCCGGCAACCACGCCAATCGCCAGGTTGCCGGTTGAGACCGTGGCAGCGACGGTCACCAGCATCACCAGCGTTTCAGTGACGGGGAGTTTCGTCAGCGTGGCGGGTTGGATGCTGTGCCAGCTGAAGGTTTTTACCGCCACAATCACCATAATTCCCGCCAGCACCGACATGGGTATTTCTGCCATCACTTCGCTTAACCCAGTGACTAACAGGAGTAATACCAGTCCGGCGGCAACTGTCGAGACGCGGCTGCGTCCTTTGCCCATCTCGACGTTAACGATGGTTTGACCAATCATCGCGCACCCGGCGATGCCGCCATAAAATCCGGCCAGAATATTGGCTATCCCCAGCCCGGCACTCTCGCGATTCTTATTCGACGGCGTCATCGTCAGGTCATCCACCAGACGGGCGGTTAACAGCGACTCCATTAAACCAACAAAAGCGATACTCAGCGCGCAGGGCCAGATAATCGCCAGCGTTTGCAGGTTGAGCGGAACCAACAACTCGGTGAAACCCGGCAGGCCGCCGCTCATTGAACCTTCATCACCGACGGTCGGTAACAGTTGCCCGCTGGTGACAGTGAACACGGTCAGCAGCACGATGGCGATAAGCGGTGCGGGAATTGCTTTAATAAACCGCGGAACCCACAGCACAATCAGCAGCGTCAGGACAAACAGCCCCCAGATGAGCGGGCTTTTGCCCCAGAAATGCGGGACCTGGGCAAAGAAAATCAATATACCCAGCGCGTTAACAAAGCCGGTCATCACGGCCGTAGGGATGAATCGCATCAGACGTGCCATTCCCAATACACCAAACAGGATCTGAATCATCCCGGCCAGCACCACTGCAGGCAGGATGTATTGCACGCCGTGTTGATGCACCATCGGACCAATCACCAGCGCGACCGATCCTGCAGCGGCGGTAACCATTGCGGGACGACCGCCTAAAAAAGACATCGCCAGGCACAGTATGACGGAGGCGATCAGACTGACTTTAGGATCAACGCCTGCGATCACGGAAAACGAGATCACTTCCGGGATCAGCGCCAGGGCGGTTACCACACCGGCCAGCGTTTCGCGAACCAGCAGACGGGGTTGGCGGAGCACGGCACGGGTCGCGTGTTCAGCGACTGCGGCAGAAGAATGTTGAGTTGCAGACATAGTTACACTCAGGTCAAAAATGGCCTGATACAGCAGACCGACAGGCATCCGTGCGGTGAATAGCAAAGCGCAGCATAGTACCCGTCAGATGGACCGGTTTCCAGAAATGATTGTCAATAACCGCATAAATTATCAACGTATTAATAACATTTTTAAAAATTAAATATAATTTATAAACTTTATTTAATTATTTTTACTTAAGTGTTACCGTTGGTGCCGCTCGATTTTCACCTGCATTAAAAGCAAAAAAGTGATACTAAAAGTAAGGCATTAACATTATGAAAAAAGTGACTGCCATGCTCTTCACCATGGCCGTTGGGCTGAATGTTGTCTCGATGGCGGCAAAAGCGAAAGCGGCGGAAGAGCAGGAAACGGATGTACTGTTGATTGGCGGCGGCATCATGAGCGCCACGCTGGGAACCTATTTACAGGAGCTGGAGCCGCAATGGTCAATGACCATGGTTGAGCGACTGGATGGTGTAGCGCAGGAAAGCTCAAACGGCTGGAATAACGCCGGAACCGGCCACTCCGCACTGATGGAGCTGAACTACACGCCTAAAAAGGCCGACGGTAGCATCAGCATTGAAAAGGCAGTCGAAATTAACGAAGCCTTCCAGATTTCCCGCCAGTTTTGGGCCTATCAGGTCAATAATGGCGTAATGCATGAACCACGCTCGTTTATCACCACCGTTCCGCACATGAGTTTTGTCTGGGGTGACGAGAACGTGAACTTCCTGCGTGCCCGTTACACCGCACTGCAGCAGAGCACGCTGTTCCGTGGTATGCGCTATTCCGAAGACCACGCGCAGATCAAAGAGTGGGCGCCGCTGGTCATGGAAGGTCGCGATCCGCAGCAGAAAGTCGCAGCAACGCGTACCGAGATTGGTACTGACGTGAACTACGGCGAAATCACCCGCCAACTGATTACCTCATTGCAGAAAAAGCCCAACTTTGCACTGCAGTTGAGCACCGAAGTTCGTGGCTTTAAGCGTAATGCCGACAATAGCTGGACTGTCACAGTCGCCGATCTGAAAAATAACGAAGCGGAACATGATATCAAGGCGAAGTTTGTCTTTATCGGTGCCGGTGGCGCTGCGCTGAAGCTGTTGCAGGAAACCGACATTCCGGAAGCGAAAGGCTATGCCGGATTCCCGGTTGGCGGGCAGTTCCTGGTTGCAGAAAACCCGGATGTGGTCAATCGCCACCTGGCGAAAGTGTACGGCCAGGCCTCCGTTGGCGCGCCGCCGATGTCCGTACCGCATATCGATACCCGTATCCTTGATGGCAAGCGCGTTGTGCTGTTTGGGCCATTCGCGACATTCTCCACCAAGTTCCTGAAAAACGGTTCATTGTGGGATCTGCTCAGCTCGACCACCACCTCAAACTTTATGCCGATGGTCAACGTGGGTCTGGATAACTTCGATCTGGTGAAATATCTGGTGAGCCAGGTGATGCTCAGCGACGACGACCGTTTTGCTGCGCTGCAAGAGTACTATCCGCAGGCGAAAAAAGAAGACTGGCGTTTATGGCAGGCCGGCCAGCGTGTGCAGATCATCAAAAGCGATGCGGAGAAGGGCGGCGTGCTGCGTCTGGGCACTGAAGTCGTCAGCGATAAAGAAGGCACGATTGCTGCGCTGCTGGGAGCTTCTCCGGGCGCATCAACCGCGGCACCGATTATGCTGCATCTGATGGAAAAAGTGTTTAAAGATAAAGTAGCCAGCCCCGAGTGGCAGGCGAAGCTGAAAACCATTATTCCGTCTTATGGTACTAAGCTGAACGGTAACGTTGAGGCTACGGAACAAGAGCTGCAGTACACCAGTGAGGTTCTGGGTCTGAAATATGACAAGCCGCAGGTTGCTGATGAAGCGCCGAAACCACAGCTGAAACCTCAGGCACAACCGCAGCCTGAACAGAAAGCCGTCGCGGATATCGCGCTGTAAAATAAAATGCCGGATGGCGCTGCTGCGCTTATCCGGCATGGTTCATGCGTCTGTAGGCCGGATAAGGCGGTATGCCGCCATCCGGCACATTCTCACTTAGCGCGCGACTGCGTCCTGAATTTTGTCTTCCGCTTTCCAGATACGGTATTTAACGTCCACGTTTTCCGGGGTATAGACCACAATCGGCAACTTGCTGTTATAACGCAGCATACCGTCATCACCCAGATGCGCAGTAATGAATTTCTTCTCTTTCTTACCGTCCGGGCAGGCCATCATGGTTGAAACCGGAGACGTAACTTTGTCAAAGACATAGTAGTCATATCCCCAACCTTCCAGCGTTTTGCTGTCCAGTTCTCCGCCCAGGCGGTGTTGGTTACAGTCAACTTCCAGCGTTTGTCCGATCAGCAGTTCTACTTTCAGAGTAGATTCATCTTTCTCAGGGGTAAGCTGGATAACCTGGCGCTTCATACCCTTTTCCGCCTTAGGATAAGGGGCGACTTTTTCCAGCGGCTGAGCGGCGGTTTCGTTACTGGCAGCCCATGCAGAGGTGCTGGCAAAGGCGGCGAAAAGTACGGCAGGGACAATTGTCTTCATCTTATTGTTCACAGTGTTTCCTTTCTTCTGTCTTATGAACGAGTCTGTAGCAGGTTAACATATTTGGATAATCTATTAATCTGGATTTACTTATATTTAAAGTGTATTAGATAGAGGTTTACTATCAAGGTAGCGATATATTCCAGGAATTATCCTAATATTGAGATCTTTCTCTTTTTAAATAAATCGTTATATACATTGTTATATAACTCATTGAAATGTGAGCAAAAGCGCATTTTTTCCCGCCAACTCAACACTCTTTTGATCCGGCAACAGCATTTACCCCAATTGGGGTATGCACCTCTAACACATCCTGAAATATCTTACGGCTAAAAATAACTACTCATAAATAGTGCAGTTTTTTATGTCGTTCAACCCGCCGAGGGAGGGCGTCATTATGGAAGGACAATGTCATGGTTGATTTATCCCGTCGAGGCATGTTGACAGGCAGTTGGCGAAACGCCAGCGCAGGGACCCGTCCGCCGTGGAGCAAGGAAGACTCTCACTTTCTGGCTCATTGCCTCCGTTGTGACGTCTGCATCCAGGCGTGCGAAACCGACATCCTGCAGCGAGGCCAGGGTGGTTACCCGAGCGTAAATTTCAAACACGGCGAGTGCAGCTTTTGCTATGCCTGCGCAGAAGCCTGTCCCGAATCACTTTTTCTTCCGCGCCACACCAGGGCATGGGATCTGAATTTTACGATTGGGGAAAACTGTCTCGCACATCAGTCCGTTGAATGTCACCGCTGTCAGGATAGCTGTGAGCCCATGGCAATAACCTTTCGCCCCACGCTTTCCGGCATTTATCAGCCGCAGCTCGACAATCAGGACTGTAACGGATGTGGCGCCTGTGTCGCTATCTGCCCGGTATCAGCCATTAACGCGGAGTACAACCATGGACAATAACTGGCAGGTCTGCAGCCTGGTCGTTCAGGCCAAAAGCCAGCATATCAACGATATCGCCACGCAGTTGCGTTCCTTTCCCGGTTGCGAAGTTGCACTCAGCGATGTGGAAAGTGGTCAGTTGATTGTGGTGGTGGAAGCTGAGCAAAGTGAAACGCTAATGAAAACAATTGAGTCAGTACGCAACGTTGCGGGCGTACTGGCGGTGTCGCTGGTTTATCACCAGCAGGATGAGCAAGGTGAGGAAACACCATGAAACTCAGTCGTCGTAGCTTTATGAAAGCTAACGCCGTTGCGGCCGCTGCGGCGGCTGCCGGGTTAAGCGTGCCGGGCGTTGCCCGCGCGGTAGTCGGTCAGCAAGAAGCCATCAAATGGGACAAAGCCCCGTGCCGTTTTTGCGGGACGGGCTGTGGCGTATTGGTCGGAACGCAGCAAGGGCGTGTTGTGGCATGCCAGGGCGATCCGGATGCGCCGGTTAACCGTGGGCTTAACTGCATCAAAGGTTACTTCCTGCCGAAAATCATGTACGGAAAAGACCGTTTAACGCAGCCGATGCTGCGCATGAAAGACGGCAAATATCACAAAGAAGGCGAGTTCACCCCGATTAGCTGGGACCAGGCCTTTGACGTGATGGAAGAGAAATTCAAAACGTCGATGAAAGAGAAAGGCCCGGAGTCTATCGGTATGTTCGGCTCTGGTCAGTGGACGATTTGGGAAGGTTATGCCGCTGCCAAATTGTTTAAAGCGGGTTTCCGTTCCAATAACATCGACCCGAACGCACGTCACTGCATGGCGTCAGCGGTAGTCGGCTTTATGCGTACCTTCGGTATGGATGAACCGATGGGCTGCTATGACGATATCGAACATGCCGATGCCTTCGTCTTGTGGGGCGCGAATATGGCGGAGATGCACCCGATCCTGTGGTCGCGCATCACCAACCGTCGTCTGTCCGATCCTAATGTTAACGTCGCGGTTCTCTCCACCTTCCAGCACCGCAGCTTTGAGCTGGCGGATAACGGTATGGTCTTCACACCGCAAACCGATCTGGTGATCCTCAACTACATCGCGAACTACATCATTCAAAACAATGCGATTAACCAGGATTTCTTTAGCAAGCACGTTAACCTGCGTAAAGGCGTGACGGACATCGGCTACGGTCTGCGTCCAACCCATCCGCTGGAAAAAGCGGCGAAAAACCCGGGATCCGATGCCTCTGTACCGATGAGTTTTGAGGATTACAAAGCCTTCGTTGCTGAGTACACGCTGGATAAAACGGCCGAAATGACCGGCGTACCGAAAGATCAGCTGGAACAGCTGGCGCAGCTGTATGCCGATCCGAAGAAAAAAGTTATCTCCTACTGGACGATGGGCTTTAACCAGCACACCCGCGGCGTGTGGGCCAACAACCTGGTCTATAACCTGCACCTGCTGACTGGCAAAATCTCCCAGCCAGGCTGCGGCCCGTTCTCTCTGACCGGCCAGCCTTCCGCGTGCGGCACTGCGCGTGAAGTCGGTACGTTCTCTCACCGTCTGCCTGCGGACATGGTGGTGACGAACGAAAAACACCGCGATATCTGCGAGAAGCACTGGAACATTCCGTCAGGGACCATTCCGGCAAAAGTTGGTCTGCACGCCGTGGCGCAAGACCGCGCGCTGAAAGATGGCAAGCTCAATGTCTACTGGGCGATGTGTACCAACAACATGCAAGCTGGTCCGAACATCAACGAAGAGCGTATGCCGGGCTGGCGCGATCCGCGCAACTTCATCATCGTCTCCGATCCGTACCCGACGATCAGCGCCCTGTCGGCTGACCTGATCCTGCCGACCGCGATGTGGGTCGAGAAAGAAGGCGCCTACGGGAACGCGGAACGCCGTACGCAGTTCTGGCGTCAGCAAATTAAAGCGCCGGGCGAATCGAAATCGGATCTGTGGCAACTGGTGCAATTTTCTCGTCGCTTCAAAACAGAAGAAGTGTGGCCGGAAGAGCTGCTGGCACAAAAACCGGAACTGCGTGGCAAAACGCTGTATGACGTACTGTTTGCTACGCCAGCAGTAACGAAATTCCCAGTGACTGAACTGGCTGAAGATCAACTGAACGATGAATCCCGCGAGCTGGGCTTTTACCTGCAAAAAGGGTTGTTCGAAGAGTACGCCTGGTTTGGCCGCGGCCACGGGCACGACCTTGCGCCATTTGACGATTACCACAAAGCGCGCGGTTTACGCTGGCCGGTCGTTGAGGGTAAAGAGACCCAGTGGCGCTACAGCGAAGGCAACGACCCTTACGTGAAAGCAGGTGAAAGCTACAAGTTCTACGGTAAACCGGACGGTAAAGCGGTTATCTTCGCGCTGCCATTTGAGCCTGCTGCTGAAGCGCCGGATAAAGAATATGACCTGTGGCTGTCTACCGGACGTGTGCTGGAACACTGGCATACCGGCAGTATGACGCGTCGTGTGCCTGAACTACACCGTGCTTTCCCGGAAGCCGTGCTGTTTATCCACCCGCTGGATGCAAAAGCACGCGATCTGCGCCGTGGCGATAAGGTCAAAGTGATTTCCCGTCGTGGCGAAGTGATTTCGATTGTTGAAACACGCGGTCGTAACCGTCCGCCGCAGGGGCTGGTGTACATGCCGTTCTTCGACGCCGCACAGCTGGTGAACAACCTGACGCTGGATGCGACGGATCCGCTCTCCAAAGAGACGGATTTCAAGAAGTGCGCCGTGAAACTGGCGAAGGTGTAACGCGTTATGTCCCGGTCAGCAAAACCCCAAAATGGCCGCCGCCGCTTTCTGCGCGATATGGTTCGCGCAGCGGGCGGGCTGGCCGTCGTTGGCGTGGCGCTGGGGTTGCAACAACAAACCGCACGCGCAACCGGCGTGCGGTTGCGCCCGCCAGGTGCACTGAGCGAGGAGGCATTCGCCAGCGCCTGCGTACGTTGCGGTCAGTGCGTTCAGGCGTGTCCGTATGACACGCTGAAACTGGCAACGTTGGCCTCCGGGCTGGCGGCCGGTACGCCGTATTTTGTCGCCCGTGATATTCCCTGCGAAATGTGTGAGGACATTCCGTGTGCCAAAGTCTGCCCGAGCGGCGCGTTGGACAGGGAAATTGAATCCATTGACGATTCGCGTATGGGGCTGGCGGTACTGCTGGATCACGAAAACTGCCTCAACTATCAGGGATTACGCTGCGACGTTTGCTATCGCGAGTGCCCGAAAATCGATGAGGCGATCACCCTGGAGCTGGACCGCAACATGCGTACCGGCAAGCATGCGCGGTTTATTCCGACCGTGCACAGCGATGCCTGTACCGGCTGTGGGAAATGCGAAAAAGTCTGCGTACTGGAACAGCCAGCAATAAAAGTGCTGCCGCTGTCGTTGGCGAAAGGGGAGTTAGGACACCATTACCGCTTCGGTTGGCTGGAGGGGAACAATGGCAAATCGTAAACGTGATGCCGGGCGTGAAGCGCAGGCAAAAAAAGGATGGTGGAAGAGTCATCGCTGGCTGCTGCTGCGTCGTTTGAGTCAATTTCTGATACTGGCGATGTTCCTCAGCGGCCCATGGCTTGGCGTGTGGATCCTGCATGGCAACTACAGTAGCAGCCTGTTGCTGGACGCTATCCCGTTCACCGATCCGCTGATTACTCTGCAAAGCCTGGCCAGCGGGCATCTGCCGGCGACGGTGGCGTTAACGGGGGCGGCTATCATCACGGTGCTGTATGCCCTGGCCGGTAAGCGACTGTTTTGCAGTTGGGTTTGTCCCATGAACCCGGTTACCGATTTAGCCAGTTGGTTGCGCAGAAGGTTTGACCTGAATCAGTCCGCAACCCTGCCGCGCCATATACGGTACGTCCTGCTGGTGGTTATCCTGGTCGGTTCCGCCCTGACCGGTACGCTGTTGTGGGAGTGGATAAATCCAGTCTCTCTGCTTGGACGGAGCCTGGTAATGGGATTCGGTAGCGGAGCGCTGCTGATCCTCGCGCTGTTTTTATTTGATTTACTGGTCGTTGAGCATGGCTGGTGCGGGCATCTTTGCCCACTGGGTGCGCTGTATAGCGTGGTGGGAAGCAAAGGGGCATTAACCGTTTCGGCAAAAGAACGTAACAGATGTAACCGCTGTATGGATTGTTTTCATGTTTGCCCGGAACCGCATGTGCTACGTGCGCCGGTGCTGGATGAGCAAAGTCCGGTGCAGGTAACCAGCCGCGATTGCATGGCCTGCGGTCGTTGCGTGGATGTCTGTTCTGAGGATGTTTTTACAATAACAACACGATGGAGTTCGGGAGCGAAATCATGAAAAGCCATGACCTGATTAAGACGCTGTGTCAATGGACGGCCCTGCTTGCCCTGGTCGTCAGTGGGGCCGTTTGGGCTGCAAATGGAGTGGATCTGAGCCAGTCACCGGAAGTCTCAGGAACACAGGAAGGGGCGATTCGCATGCCGAAAGAGCAAGAGCGCATGCCGCTGAACTATGTGAATCAGCCGCCGATGGTTCCGCATAGCGTTGAAGGGTATCAGGTGACGACTAACACTAACCGCTGCCTGCAATGCCACGGTGTGGAAAGCTATCGCACTACCGGTGCGCCGCGAATCAGTCCGACGCACTTTATGGACAGCGACGGTAAGGTATTGGCTGAAGTTGCGCCGCGTCGTTATTTCTGCCTGCAATGTCACGTTCCGCAGGCTGACGCCGCGCCGATTGTTGAAAATACCTTCACCCCCTCGAAAGGTTACGGGAAATAAGAGGTCATTATGGAAAATTCTAACCGTAAACCAGGCTGGATTAAGCGCGTCTGGCAATGGTGGCGTCGCCCCAGCCGTCTGGCGCTCGGCACGCTGTTGTTAATCGGCTTTGTGGGCGGCATTATTTTCTGGGGCGGCTTTAATACCGGTATGGAAAAGGCCAATACAGAAGAGTTCTGCATTAGCTGTCACGAAATGCGCAATACGGTATACCAGGAATACATGGAAACCGTACACTACAACAACCGCAGTGGTGTGCGAGCGACTTGCCCTGATTGCCACGTCCCGCATGAGTGGGGCCCGAAAATGATTCGTAAGATCAAGGCCAGTAAAGAGCTGTACGCGAAAGCACTGGGGCTGATAGATACACCGCAGAAATTTGAAGATCATCGTCTGACGATGGCGCAAAATGAGTGGCGGCGTATGAAAGATAATAATTCGCAAGAGTGCCGAAACTGTCACAACTTCGAGTTTATGGATTTAACCGCCCAGAAAGGCGTTGCGGCCAAAATGCACGACCAGGCCGTGAAAGACGGGCAAACCTGTATTGACTGTCATAAAGGGATAGCGCACAAACTGCCTGATATGCGCGAAGTCAAACCGGGCTTTTAACAGGATGTAGATAACCAGGTATGCTTGAAGCCAGAGAATTACTTTGCGAGCGGGATGACAGAATACTGTTCAGCAATCTGTCATTTCGCGTCAACGCAGGGGAATGGGTACAAATTACCGGCAGCAACGGCGCAGGGAAAACTACTCTGCTGCGGTTGCTTACCGGGCTGGCGCGTCCCGATGCAGGGGAGGTTTGCTGGCAAGAGCAGCCGCTGCATCACGTGCGGGACAACTACCATCAGCAACTGCTGTGGATCGGACATCAGCCGGGGATAAAAACCCGGCTTTCGGCGTTGGAGAACCTGCGTTTCTTCCATCATGACGGCGACATTGCACAGTGTCTGGCTGCGCTGGCGCAGGCGGGACTTGCCGGATATGAAGATATCCCGGTGAACCAGCTCTCCGCCGGACAACAGCGGCGTGTGGCGCTGGCCCGTTTGTGGCTGACCCGCGCCCGGCTGTGGATCCTCGATGAACCCTTTACCGCCATTGATGTGAACGGCGTTGAACGACTGACTCAGCGTATGGCGCAGCATACAGAGCAGGGTGGTATTGTTATTCTCACCACCCACCAACCGCTCAATGTCGAAACCGATAAAGTGCGACGTATTGCGCTGACCAGCGAGAGGGTAACGCAATGATGTGGCGAATCTTCCGTTTAGAACTGCGAGTTGCGTTTCGTCATAGTGCGGAAATCGCCAATCCTTTATGGTTCTTCCTGATTGTTATTACGCTGTTCCCCCTGAGCATTGGGCCGGAGCCGCAGCTACTGGCGCGCATTGCGCCGGGCATCATTTGGGTTGCGGCGCTGCTGGCATCATTGCTGGCGCTGGAACGCCTGTTTCGTGATGATCTGCAGGACGGCAGCCTTGAGCAACTGATGCTGCTGCCGTTACCGCTACCGGCCGTGGTGCTGGCGAAAGTGATGGCGCACTGGGTCGTGACCGGCCTGCCGCTGTTGATCCTCTCGCCGTTGGTGGCGCTGCTGCTGGGCATGGATATGTACGGCTGGAAAATTATGGCGCTGACGTTGTTACTCGGCACGCCGACGCTGGGCTTCCTCGGTGCGCCGGGTGTGGGGTTGACGGTGGGCTTAAAGCGCGGCGGCGTGTTGTTAAGCGTGCTGGTGCTCCCGCTCACCATACCCTTACTGATTTTTGCAACCGCCGCGATGGATGCGGCTTCTATGCACTTACCGGTTGAAGGGTACATGGCAATTCTGGGTGCGTTGCTGGTCGGCAGCGCCACGTTAAGCCCGTTTGCCACAGCCGCTGCGTTACGGATAAGCGTGCAGTAACGAGAATTAGATGTGTAGGCCGGGCAAGGCGCTCTGGCACAACGGATTTTAATTTATGGAGTCTGGTGACTGAACTATGTGGAAAACACTTCATCAATTGGCGATGCCCCCTCGGCTCTATCAGATCTGTGGCTGGTTTATCCCGTGGCTGGCGATTGCCAGCGCGGTGGTACTGATAACGGGATGGGTCTGGGGCTTTGGTTTTGCGCCTGCGGATTATCAGCAGGGGCAGAGCTATCGCATTATTTATCTGCACGTTCCGGCGGCAATCTGGTCGATGGGCATTTATGCCTCGATGGCTGTTGCCGCGTTTATCGGCCTGGTCTGGCAGATGAAAATGGCCAATCTGGCGCTGGCTGCGATGGCGCCGATTGGTGCAGTGTTTACCTTTATTGCGCTGGTGACCGGCTCCGCATGGGGCAAACCGATGTGGGGAACCTGGTGGGTCTGGGATGCCCGACTCACCTCTGAACTGGTGCTGCTGTTTCTCTACGTGGGCGCCATTGCGCTGTGGCATGCCTTTGACGACCGCCGTCTGGCAGGTCGTGCCGCCGGTATTCTGGTGCTGATTGGCGTGGTCAACTTACCGATTATCCACTACTCGGTTGAGTGGTGGAATACGCTGCATCAGGGGTCTACCCGCATGCAGCAAAGCATCGATCCGGCGATGCGTACGCCGCTGCGTCTGGCGATCGTCGGCTACCTGTTACTGTTTGTCACGCTGGCGCTGATGCGCATGCGTAACCTGGTTTTGATGATGGAAAAACGCCGCCCGTGGGTGAGCGAACTGATCTTAAAAAGAGGCCGCCAATGACCCCTGCATTTGCATCATGGAGTGATTTTTTCGCGATGGGCGGCTACGCCTTGTATGTCTGGCTTGCCGTAGCGATGAGCATTATCCCGCTGGTGGTGCTGGTACTGCATTCCGCGTTACAACATCGCGCAATTTTACGCGGTGTGGCGCAGCAGCGGGCGAGAGAAGCGCGTATGCGTGCGGCGCAAGTGCAACGGGAGGCGGCGTGAATATTCGACGTAAAAATCGGTTATGGATAGCCTGTGCGGTACTGGCGGGTCTGGCGTTGACCATTACGCTGGTGCTTTATGCGCTGCGTTCTAATATTGACCTGTTCTATACGCCGGGAGAGATACTCTACGGTAAGCGCGAAACGCAGCAGATGCCCGAAGTCGGTCAGCGCCTGCGCGTGGGCGGAATGGTGATGCCCGGTAGCGTAAAGCGCGACCCGCAGTCGTTGAAGGTGAATTTCAGTATCTATGACGCCGAAGGTGTGGTGGATGTCACCTACGAAGGCATTCTGCCGGATCTGTTCCGCGAAGGGCAGGGTGTCGTTGTTCAGGGCGAACTGGACGAAGGAAATCATGTGCAGGCCAAAGAGGTTCTTGCCAAACATGATGAGAATTACACCCCGCCGGAAGTCGAAAAAGCGATGCAGGAAAACCATCGTCGCCCGGAAAGTGTTTATAAGGATAAAACGTCATGATGCCTGAAATTGGCAATGCGCTGTTGTGCCTTGCGCTCGGCGTGGCGTTACTACTGTCGGTCTATCCGCTGTGGGGCGTAGCGCGCGGCGACGTGCGAATGATGGCCTCCGCGCGGCCTTTTGCCTGGGTTCTGTTTATCTGCGTGATGGGGGCGTTCCTGATTCTGGTCAACGCCTTCGTGGTTAATGACTTTACCGTCACCTACGTTGCCAGCAACTCCAATACCCAGCTTCCGGTCTGGTATCGGGTGGCAGCAACCTGGGGGGCTCATGAAGGCTCGCTGTTGCTATGGGTGCTGCTGATGAGCGGCTGGACGTTCGCCGTTGCGGCGTTCAGCCAGCGAATGCCGCTGGACATCGTTGCTCGCGTGCTGGCGGTGATGGGGATGGTAAGCGTTGGCTTTCTGCTGTTTATTCTGTTTACCTCCAACCCGTTTGCCCGTACGTTGCCCAACTTCCCTATTGAAGGGCGCGACCTGAACCCGCTGTTGCAGGATCCGGGGCTGATTTTCCATCCGCCGTTGCTGTACATGGGGTATGTCGGCTTCTCCGTGGCCTTCGCGTTTGCGATTGCCGCGCTAATGAGCGGACGACTGGACAGTACCTTCGCCCGTTTTTCGCGTCCGTGGACGCTGGCGGCGTGGGTGTTCCTGACGCTGGGTATTGTGCTCGGTTCGGCCTGGGCCTATTACGAGCTGGGCTGGGGCGGTTGGTGGTTCTGGGATCCAGTTGAGAACGCCTCGTTTATGCCATGGCTGGTGGGAACGGCGCTGATGCACTCGCTGTCGGTAACCGAACAGCGTGCCAGCTTTAAAGCCTGGACGCTGCTGCTGTCAATCTGCGCATTCTCGCTTTGCCTGTTAGGTACTTTCCTGGTGCGCTCCGGCGTGTTGGTATCGGTGCATGCCTTCGCCTCCGATCCGTCACGCGGGATGTTTATTCTGGCCTTTATGGTATTGGTGATTGGCGGCTCCCTGCTGCTGTTTGCGGTGCGCGGTCACAAGGTCCGTTCACGGGTAAACAACGCGCTGTGGTCGCGTGAATCTCTGCTGTTGGGCAACAACGTTCTGCTGATTGCCGCCATGCTGGTGGTGCTCTTGGGCACGCTGCTGCCGCTGGTGCACAAACAGCTGGGTCTGGGCAGCATTTCGATTGGCGAACCGTTCTTCAACACCATGTTTACCTGGCTGATGGCGCCGTTCGCGCTGTTGCTGGGAATTGGGCCATTAGTGCGCTGGGGCCGTGACCGACCGCGTAAACTGAAAACGTTACTGATTATCGCGTTTGTCACCACGCTTGTTCTGTCGCTGCTGCTGCCGTGGTTGTTTGAGGATCGCATTGCCGCTATGACGGTGGTAGGGCTGGCGATGGCATGCTGGATATTCGTGCTGGCGATGTCCGAAGCATTCCTGCGTGTTTCCCGCGGAACGAAATTAACACCAAGCTATTGGGGCATGGTGTCGGGCCACGTTGGGCTGGCGATTACTATTGTCGGTATTGCCTTCAGCCAGAACTACAGCGTTGAACGCGATGTCCGCATGAAAGCGGGTGATAGCGTCAGTATCCATAACTATCAGTTCACGTTCCGCGAAGTGAAAGATATTACCGGACCTAACTACCGGGGCGGTGTCGCCATTATTGGCGTTACCAGAGATGGCAAACCGGAAGCCACGCTGCATGCGGAAAAACGCTTCTATAACAGCACCAGTTCGATGATGACCGAAGCGGCAATTGACGGCGGGTTCACGCGCGATCTGTACGCCGCGCTGGGTGAAGAACTGGATAACGGCGCATGGGCTGTGCGTCTGTACTACAAACCGTTTATTCGCTGGATTTGGGCCGGAGGATTGCTGATGGCGCTGGGCGGATTGTTCTGCCTGTTTGATCCACGCTATCGTCAGCGCGCGCGTCCTCGCGCCGCGGTGCAAAAAAATGCGTCGGAGGCTGTATGAAGCGCAACGCACTGTTAATTCCGTTTATTATTTTTCTGATCATTGCGGCGGCGCTGCTGTGGCAGCTGGCGCGTAACGCTCAGGGGGACGATCCCACGAATCTGGAATCGGCGTTGATCGGCAAACCCGTTCCGACATTCCGCCTGGAGTCGCTGGAGAATCCAGGTCAGCATTATCAGGCCGATGTGCTGACCCAGGGCAAACCGGTATTGCTGAACGTCTGGGCGACCTGGTGTCCGACCTGTCGCGCCGAACATCAGTATCTGAACCAGCTGTCTGCACAAGGCGTGCGGGTGGTGGGTCTGAACTATAAAGACGATCGTCAGAAAGCCATTGTCTGGCTGAAAGAGCTGGGCAATCCTTACTCATTAAGCCTGTTTGACGGCGACGGTATGCTCGGTCTGGATCTTGGCGTGTACGGCGCGCCGGAAACGTTCCTGATCGACGGTAAAGGTATTATTCGGTATCGCCATGCCGGTGATTTGAATGCCAGGGTGTGGGAGAGCGAGATCAAACCGTTGTGGGATAAGTACAGTAAGGAGGCTGCGCAATGAGATTTTTACTGGGCCTGCTGATGCTGGTTATCTCGGGATCTGCGCTGGCGACCATCGATGTGATGCAGTTTAAGGATGAAGCGCAGGAGCAGCAGTTCCGTCAGCTTACCGAACAGCTGCGCTGTCCTAAATGTCAGAACAACAGTATCGCCGATTCTAACTCGATGATTGCCACTGACCTGCGCCAGAAAGTGTACGAACTGATGCAGGAAGGAAAAAGTCAGAAAGAGATTGTCGACTACATGGTGGCGCGCTACGGCAACTTCGTCACCTACGATCCACCGTTGACGCCGCTTACAGTGCTTTTGTGGGTGATGCCGGTAGTAGCGATTGGTTTGGGCGGCTGGATTATTTTTGCCCGTACTCGCCGACGCGTCCGGGTGAAGCTGGAAGAGTTTCCTGATGACGTTATCCCGGATGGCAAGCGCGGTGGATTTGGGTTGTTTGTGCCCGGCATCGTGGTGGCGCTGATCGTTGGCGCGGTGAGCTATTATGAAACCGGCAGCTATAAGCAGGTTCAGGTCTGGCATCAGGCCACTGCTCAGGCTCCGGCGCTGCTGGAACGCGCATTGGATCCGAAAGCTGCCCCGCTCAATGAAGAGGATATGACACGTCTGGCGCTGGGGCTGCGCACGCGTTTACAAGCCGATCCTACAAACGTTGAAGGTTGGATCATGCTTGGTCGTATTGGCATGGTACTCGGTAATGCCAGTACGGCCACTGAAGCCTATGCCAATGCATATCGACTGGATCCTAAAAACAGCGATGCGGCGCTGGGTTATGCGGAAGCACTGACCCGTTCATCCGATCCTGACGATAATCGCAGGGGCGGGGAGCTGTTACGCCAGCTGGTGCGCGGCGAGCATGCCAACGTGCGGGTTCTCAGCATGTACGCATTTAACGCTTTTGAACAGCAGCGCTTTGGTGAGGCGGTTGCGGCGTGGGAGATGATGCTGAAATTATTACCGGCCAATGATACCCGTCGGGCGGTGATAGAACGCAGCATTAAGCAGGCGATGGAGCAGCTAACGCCGCAGGAGAAGTAAGAGTCCAGATTACCCGAAGGCGTGCTGCTTTCGGGCCTGTGCGAGCTTTGTAGGCCGGATATGACGCTGCTGCGTCGTCATCCGGCATCTCATTGATTACTGCATGCCGCGAGTTTGCAAAAACAGGATGGTGGCAGCAACGCGAGAACGCACATTGAGTTTGCGCAGCAGGTTGCGAATATGCACCTTCACCGTCTGTTCAGAAATATTCAGCACTGATGCAATCTGTTTGTTCGACAGCCCCTGAGCAAGTTCATGCAATACATCCAGCTCGCGTTCGGTGAGAATGCTGAACGGATCTTCTTGTGCGCCAAACAGGTCACGTTCGCGCAGATATTCGCTAACGCGAGCGCTAAACGCTTTACCCCCCTTGGCGCCGTTACGAATGGCTTCCAGCAAGACTTCAGGATCGCTATCTTTCAGTAAATAACCATCCGCGCCGGCATCAATTAAGGCGTACACATCGCTGGCGGCATCCGATACGGTAAGAATAATAATTTGCGCGGTGACGCCGTCCCGACGCAGCGCATTCAGGGTGTCCAGCCCGCTCATACCTTTCATATTGAGATCCAGCAGGATCACATCAAGGTCCAGACGGTTTGCCAGATCGATAGCACTTGCGCCGTCGCCAGCTTCAGCGACTACGTCAAATGCGGGATCCAGTTGCAATAATTGACTAATTCCCCGCCGCATGAGCGGGTGGTCGTCGACAATCAGCACCCGAAAAGGCGTTACTTCAGGCATACTATTCTCCTGAGCTTTTATTAGTATCATTATTGTTTTCAGCGCATCAATCGTCCAGATTCATCGCGCTGATGAGAAGATAAATTTTACCCCAATTTATGCATGGGTAAGTAGTAAAACCTGTGCTGAAGGCTGATGTAAAACTCAGGAATGCGGAATCGCAGGCATAAAAAAACCAACCACAAGGGTTGGTTTTTTCTGGGATTTTTGGTCGGCACGAGAGGATTTGAACCTCCGACCCCCGACACCCCATGACGGTGCGCTACCAGGCTGCGCTACGTGCCGACGCTATGGCTGCTAATACTACTGCTTTCCGCTACGAATGCAAGAGGATGCCTCACTAACTGATTTATAATTAATCAGTTAGCAATAAATCGTTTCTCATCCGTCAGAACCTGTAGCAGCAGGCTGAGCTGCGGTTTCTGATCTTTAATTTTCTCGCCACGTAAATCATAGGTCTGGTAATTACCGTTGTTGTTCAGTACCAGCGTCATCTCTGGTGTGGTCACTGCCATCGTGCTGCCGTCAGCGGCGGTCACCCAGTAATGACGACGGGTTGCATTGAACAAATCCTGCCCCTGCGAGTATTCGTTAGCCGGCGTGCTGACATGCAGCAGGCGCTGCATCAGCGTCGTCATCAGGTCTGTATGATCGGTCAGGCTATTGATGCGCTGGGCAGGTGTTCCCGGCCAGTGAATAACCAGAGGAACCTGCAGATGACCGCGCGACCAGGCAAAGTTGTTCTCTTCCTGCGTCAGCGGCACGCCTCTACCAGCGGTAATAATCACCACCGTGTTGTCCAGTTTACCCGAGTCGCGCAGGGCGCTAAGAACACGGTTAATATTGGCATCCACATCCTGAGCGGCGCTGGCGTAGCGTTTGGCAAAGTTCTTCTGGTTACTGTCATCAAGGTTTGTCCCGTTAAAGGAGACCCAGGAGAACCAGCGATTATCTTCCTGCGCGTAGCGTCCCAGCCAGTTAATCCATTGGCTTGCGGTTTGTTCGTCTGATTGCGTTTGCACGCTCGGCATGGAGAAATCTGACAGCAGCGCCTGACGATAAAGCGGGCTGGTAAAGCCATCCGAGGAGAATAGCCCTAACTGATAACCCTGCTGGTTCAGTGCAGAGATCAGCGCCGCAGGCGTTCGGGTCGATAAAATGCCGTCCATGTAGCTTGGCGAAACGCCGTAGAACAGGCCAAAGATCCCGTTATCCGTGGTGTTGCCTGAGCTCATGTGACGCGTAAAGGAGATATTCTGCCCGGCGAACTCAGCCAGCGCAGGCATCTGCTTTTCAAAGCGTGAGTAGTTCAGGCCGTCTACGGTGATCAGCAGAACGTTCTGGCCGGTGCCCATATCGCGATAGTGCAGTTCGCTGAGCGGGTACTGCACGGAAACCGCTTCCGGATTGCCCTGTTCGATCAGGCGACGCTGATACTCTTGCGCATCCAGCAGGCCATGTTTTTCCAGAAACTTACGCGCCGTCATCGGGTAAGAGAGTGGCAGGTTTGCGCGCTGCATGGTAATCGGGCGATAGAAATTGGCATCAGCCCAGATATACACCACATGCGAGGCGATAAAAGAAACGAAAAAGAATGCCGCTAACGGTTTGGCGAAATGGCGACGACGCGTCAGGCTGCGCAGCTTTTGCCAGCTCCAGGTCGCAAACAACATTTCTATTAACAGGATAACCGGCACGCTGATAAACAACAGTTGCCAGTCACGCGCCGCTTCATTCTGGTCAGGGTTAATGACCAGTTCCCAGACGATCGGGTTGAGGTGCAGGTGGAAGCGGGTGAAAACCTCGCTGTCGATTAACAACAGCGTCATGCCAGCCGTCGCCAGAATAGCCGATAAGAATCGCATCAGCCTCTGGGACATGACGATAAACGTCAGGGGAAACAGGATTAGCAGATAGGTGGCAAACACCAGAAAGCTAAAATGCCCGACAACGCTCAGGTAGGAATATACACGACCTGCAAGGGTTGTCGGCCAGTCGGCGACAAACAGGTAACGGCTACCGAGAACCATGGCCAACAGAATGTTGAACAAGGCAAACCAGTGCCCCCAGCTAACCATCTGGGAGACTTTCTCACGGTAGCGCTGACGATGAGTTACCATAAACTGTTGTTCGTTTCCCCGGAGCAGGCTCTTAATGCGCTTGGTCGTCGTTTACCGAAGACTGCAATGCGCGGGCAAAAGAGTTGGCAATCGCCTGGCGCTGGGCCGGTGCGATGCTTGTATTGATAAGGTTAGTCACCATATTTCCCAGTACCATCAGGGAAAGGTCGGTCGGCGCCTTATGTTTTTCCAGTACGTTGAGCATCTCATTCAGCAGTTGTTCAACGTGTTCGTCACTATAGCGGGAAATTTGTGGCATAAATCGAAATCAGTCTGTTCATGAAAGGGCAACATATTACCGTACAGACAGTTTTTTTTCTGCTTTTTTATCTTCTATTGCGTCACTGCCCGGCAGGTGGTTGAATACCGCCCGGTCTAAAAGGAGAGTTTATCATGAGTCTGGATATCAACCAGATTGCCCTGCACCAGCTTATCAAACGTGACGAGCAGAACCTTGAGCTGGTCTTGCGCGATTCATTACTGGAACCGACAGCGACGGTTGTCGATATGATGGCTGAGTTGCATCGGGTGTATAGCGCCAAGAATAAAGCCTATGGCCTGTTTAGCGAAGAGAGTGAACTGGCGCAAACGCTGCGTTTACAGCGTCAGGGTGAAGAGGATTTTCTGGCATTTAGTCGTGCCGCGACCGGACGCTTGCGGGACGAACTGGCGAAATATCCTTTTGCCGACGGTGGTATTGTTCTGTTCTGCCATTATCGCTATCTGGCGGTAGAGTATCTGTTAGTTGCTGTGCTGAACAATTTAAGCAGCATGCGCGTCAATGAAAATCTGGATATCAATCCGACGCACTATCTGGATATCAATCATGCGGACATCGTGGCGCGCATTGATTTAACCGAGTGGGAAACCAACCCGGAGTCCACGCGCTATCTGACGTTCCTGAAAGGGCGGGTAGGGCGCAAAGTCGCCGATTTCTTTATGGACTTCCTCGGTGCCAGCGAAGGTCTGAATGCCAAAGCGCAAAACCGTGGCCTGCTGCAGGCGGTCGATGACTTTACTGCCGAGGCGCAACTCGATAAAGCCGAACGCCAGAACGTGCGTCAGCAGGTGTATAGCTACTGTAACGAGCAGCTGCAGGCTGGTGAAGAGATCGAACTGGAGTCGCTGTCTAAAGAGCTTTCCGGCGTCAGTGAAGTTAGCTTCAGCGAATTTACCGCTGATAAAGGTTACGAGCTGGAAGAGAGCTTCCCTGCGGATCGCAGTACGCTGCGTCAGTTAACCAAATTTGCCGGCAGCGGCGGTGGGTTAACCATTAACTTCGACGCTATGTTATTGGGTGAGCGTATTTTCTGGGATCCGGCTACAGATACGTTGACCATCAAAGGTACGCCGCCGAACCTGCGCGACCAGCTGCAGCGTCGCACGTCGGGCGGGAAATAAAACCGTTTGCTGGATGGAGCGGAAACGCCTTATCCGGCAAGCGTGCTTCATCTTTACCGCCAAAAAAATCCCATAAAAAAACCCCGCCAAGGCGGGGTTTTTCTTCAACTTGTTGGCGATTACGCGCGAACGAAGTCGATGTGAGACAGCTTCGGCTTGAACGGGTGACGCTGTACAGCCTGAGCTTTAACTTTAACTTCTTTACCGTCAACAACGATGGTCAGAACTTCGCTGTAGAATTCAGCTTTAGCTTGCATGTTCATAACTGCATCGTGATCCAGTTCGATAGCAATCGGGGCTTCTGCGCCACCGTAGATGATTGCCGGGAACTTGTTAGCGGCACGCAGGCGGCGGCTCGCACCCTTACCCTGCTCTTTACGTACTTCAGCGTTGATAGTAAACATTTAAATCTCTCTTTAATAATTCCTGCTACAGGCGACCCAGCAACAGGTAAGTGATCTGCTTTGCGTATGCAAAAGCGGGCGAGATTCTATACTCAAACGGCTGGTACATCAATCAAAAGTACGATTAACCGCGTAATTCATGTGCCCGACGAAAGCGTCCTTCATAATCGAAGACCTTTTCACGGACCTGCCAGTACTGACCTTTCATACGCGCCACCACGAAATCAGGATGCCGTAACAACGCCTGCTGATTGAGGATATCGGCGGCGGTTATCCAGCGTAAGGGTATACCGGGTGTTCGGGTGTGCGGGCGAATAAACAGTTGTTCGAAGGCCGTACGCTGCGCGGGAGTGTGCAGGCGAAAGCGTTCGCTGACGTCAGCGCCATCTTCATCGTAATAGGTGATTTTCAGCCATTCGCCTTTATCATCCTGCCCGTTTTGTAACACCATACCGCTACAGCGCAGGACCAGCGCATCTTTGAGCCTGAGCGCGGCTTTCAGCATGTCATCCGGGTCAACCAGCACCGCATCGCACTCCCGACAACGGCGGGCGGCGATGTCATTTTCCGCGTTGCACTGTGGGCAGTTTTTAAAACGGAAACGAAAATCGCACTGTTCGCGATGGCCGTCATCATCTTCAAACCATCCCTGGCAGCGGCGGCCAAAATGTTCAATCAGCGTGCCGTCTGCCGTGGTTTTGCCCCAGAAGGTGTTTGCAAATCCGCAGGCAGGACAGAACACCTGTACCGGAACGTTGTCGCTTTTTCCTTTCGGAGCACCCACTTCCGGTGCGTACAAATCGTGCGGGTTGCCGGCATAATCGAGGATCAGACAGTCGGTTTTACCCGGTGCAAGGCGCAACCCACGACCGACAATTTGTTGGTAAAGGCTAACTGACTCTGTTGGGCGCAGAATAGCGATAAGGTCGACGTGCGGGGCATCGAAGCCGGTGGTCAGGACCGACACATTCACCAGATAGCGAAAGCGCTGGGCTTTGAACTCTTCAATCAGCACGTCGCGCTCAGCGCCTGGCGTATCTCCAGTGATTAGCGCGGCGTCGTCAGCGGGCAGCAGGCCCAGAATTTCTTTGGCGTGCTCAACGGTGGCGGCGAAAATCATCACCCCTTTGCGGGTTTGGGCAAACTCGATAATCTGGCTGATGATATGCGGCGTTATTCGCTGCTGCTTTTTCAGCTCCTGATTCAGATCCGCTTCGCTAAACAGGCCGTTACTCTGTGCCTGCAGGCGGCTAAAGTCATACTGCACGACCGGCATGTCGAGGCGTTCTGGCGGCGTCAGGTAGCCGTGTTTAATCATGTAGCGCAGCGGTAATTCATAAATGCAGTCGCGAAACAGCGCTTTTTCATCGCCGCGCACCATACCATGATAATGAAAATGATAAATCCAGCCCTTACCCAAACGAAAAGGTGTGGCGGTAAGCCCGAGCAGACGTAAGTGGGGATTTACTTTAGTCAGGTGAGTGAGGATTTGCTGATACTGACTCTCTTCATCATCGCCAATACGATGACATTCATCGACGATCAGCAGGGAGAATTCACCCTGAAAGGCGTCCAGATTACGCGCTACCGACTGTACGCTGCCAAAGACTACTTTCCCGTGGCTCTCTTTACGCTTCAGGCCTGCGGCAAAAATATCGGCTTCCAGCCCCAGCGCACAATATTTGGCATGGTTTTGTGCGACCAGTTCTTTGACGTGCGCCAGTACCAGTACGCGACCACGTGCCACGCGGGCCAGTTCTGCAATCACCAGACTTTTGCCCGCGCCGGTTGGCAGGACGATAACCGCTGGCGTGCGGTGGTGGCGAAAATGGTTGAGCGTGGCGTCCACGGCTTCTTTTTGGTACGGGCGAAGAGTAAAAATCATGAGCTCATTAAGGTAAACAGCAACAATGTATAGTATGCCATGAATCATTTCCCTTGAGGGATGGTGTAACACCGCTATACTGGGCGGATAACAGTCCCACTTTTCGGGCGTAAACCCGCTTCTCGTATTTTTACAGGCAAAAATCACACTCATGCGACTTGATAAATTTATCGCTCAGCAACTCGGCGTCAGCCGCGCTATTGCCGGGCGTGAGATCCGTGCTAACCGCGTTACCGTTGACGGTGAAATCGTTAAAAACAGTGCCTTTAAGCTGCTACCAGAACACGACGTCGAATATGACGGTAATTCCCTCGTTCAACAAAATGGCCCGCGCTATTTTATGCTGAATAAGCCTCAGGGTTATGTTTGCTCAACGGATGACCCGGATCATCCGACGGTGCTCTATTTCCTTGATGAACCGGTTGCCTACAAACTGCATGCGGCAGGGCGTCTGGATATCGACACCACCGGATTGGTACTGATGACCGATGACGGACAGTGGTCGCATCGTATCACCTCTCCTCGTCACCATTGTGAGAAAACCTATCTGGTGACGCTGGAGTCGCCAGTGGCAGACGATACCGCCGAGCAGTTTGCCCGTGGCGTACAGTTGCATAATGAAAAAGACCTGACCAAACCGGCTGTTCTGGAGGTCATTACGCCAACTCAGGTGCGATTGACCATCAGCGAAGGGCGCTATCATCAGGTAAAACGTATGTTTGCCGCGGTGGGTAACCACGTTGTGGAACTGCACCGTGAACGAATTGGTGACATCAGGCTTGATGACGATCTGGAGCCGGGTGAATACCGTCCATTGACCGAAGAAGAAATCGCCAGCGTTAACTTAACCCCGCGTTAATTTCAGGAGCTAAATGTGACCACCCGGCAGAACTCGTCAATTGCCATAGTCTTTATCCTTGGCTTGTTAGCCATGCTGATGCCGTTGTCGATTGATATGTATCTTCCGGCGCTACCTGTTATCTCAGAACAGTTTGGTGTGCCTGCGGGTAGCGCGCAGATGACCCTCAGTACCTATATTCTGGGGTTTGCAGTGGGGCAGTTGCTCTATGGCCCAATGGCTGACAGCATTGGGCGCAAGCCGGTGATTCTGGGCGGAACGCTGGTGTTTGCGGCGGCGGCAGTGGCCTGCGCCCTGGCGCAAACTATCGATCAACTGATCGTGATGCGTTTCTTCCACGGTCTGGCTGCCGCGGCGGCGAGCGTGGTTATCAACGCCCTGATGCGCGATATCTATCCGAAGGAAGAGTTCTCGCGCATGATGTCATTCGTCATGCTGGTGACCACAATTGCGCCCTTGTTGGCACCTATCGTGGGTGGTTGGGTGCTGGTATGGCTTAGCTGGCACTATATCTTTTGGATCCTCGCCATGGCGGCTGTTCTGGCGTCGGTGATGATCTTTACGCTAATCAAAGAGACCCTGCCTGTAGAGCGTCGCCAGCCGTTTCGCCTGCGTACCACTATTGGCAACTTTGCCTCGCTGTTTCGTCATAAACGAGTGCTGAGCTATATGCTGGCCAGCGGGTTCAGCTTTGCCGGGATGTTCTCGTTTCTGAGCGCCGGACCCTTTGTTTACATTGAGATTAACCACGTTTCACCGCAGCATTTCGGTTATTACTTCGCACTTAACATCGTATTCCTGTTCGTGATGACTATCATCAACAGCCGCTTTGTGCGTCGGGTTGGGGCATTGAATATGTTCCGTACTGGTCTGTGGATCCAGTTCGTGATGGCGGGATGGATGGTCTTTAGTGCACTGTTTGGGCTGGGGTTCTGGGCTCTGGTCGTTGGCGTTGCGGCGTTTGTTGGCTGTGTATCGATGGTGTCATCAAACGCCATGGCGGTTATCCTGGATGAATTTCCGCATATGGCAGGAACGGCGTCATCGCTGGCTGGGACATTCCGCTTCGGCATTGGCGCCATTGTCGGGGCCCTGTTGTCTCTGGCGACCTTTAACTCGGCCTGGCCAATGATATGGTCGATCGCATTTTGCGCTACCTGCTCAATTCTCTTCTATCTTTACGCCAGTCGCGCTCAAAAACGGTGATCTATTACACAACCTGGGGGCCATAAGGTCTCCAGAGTTGATGTACATCAACCGCAAATCTATCATTTCCCCTGCTTATGTTTATTTTATGTAAAATCAATTTATGTAAAAAGTCACATCATTGTAGTTAAAAAGGTTGAGTTAGATCGCAGAAACGAGTACATATAGCCCGGAAATATGCCAGAACCGTTGAATAAATTTAATTACTGGGTTCTGTAAGCAGCATAAGTACTGGATGTAAACGTTTACCAACTGTCTAAAGACGTATTGTCAATGATGTGTTAATATTGATGTAAAATAATTGTGAAGTGATTGTGCTTCCAGGGAAAGAAAGTGATGACATTACAACTCTCAATCGTTCATCGTCTGCCGCAGAGCTATCGTTGGTCGGTGGGTTTCGCAGGTTCGAAAGTTGAACCGATTCCGCAAAACGGTCAGAGTAATGAGAACAGCCTGGTGGCACTCAAATTGCTCAGCCCTGATGGTGACAGCGCGTGGTCAGTCATGCATAAGCTCAGCCAGGCCCTCAGTGATATCGAGGTTCCTTGTTCCGTACTGGAATGTGAAGGGGAGCCGTGCCTGTTTGTGAATCGCCAGGACGAATTTGCCGCGACCTGCAGACTGAAAAACTTCGGCGTGGCTATCGCAGAACCGTTTTCAAACAACAATCCTTTTTGAGCGTCAGCTTAGCGCGAGCAGCTGACGCGTATAGGCTTGCTGTGGCGCGTTAAATACGTGCTCGCATTGCCCTTGCTCCACGACCTCTCCCTGACGTAGCACAATAACCTGATGGCATAACGCGCGTACTACGTGCAAATCATGGCTGATAAAAATATAAGCTAGCCGATGCTTTTCCTGTAAGGACTTTAACAACGTCAGGATTTGCGCCTGTACGGTCCTGTCGAGCGACGATGTTGGTTCATCCAGAATGATCAGGGAAGGTTTGAGAATCAATGCTCTGGCAATAGCAATGCGTTGGCGTTGCCCACCAGAAAACTCCGCAGGATAACGATGTCGCGTTTCGCTATCCAATCCCACTTCCGCCATCACCGCTTTCACCTGTGCCTCGCGTTGTTCGGCTGACAGGGTAGGCTGATGAACGCGCAACCCCTCCTCGATAATCTGTAGCACGCTCAGGCGTGGGTTTAGCGAGGAGTTGGGATCCTGAAATACCACCTGAATACGGTGACGGACCGGCAACAGCTGGCGTCGATTTAAGGTATGCAGTGCCAGACCATCGAACACAATGCTTCCCTGCGAGGTGATTAGCCGCAGAAGCGCCAGTCCGGTAGTGCTTTTTCCGGAGCCTGACTCTCCAACCAGCCCCAGCGTTTCACCGGGCCGGAGGGAAAAACTGACGTCGTTAACGACGACGTTGTGGTCCACCACGCGTTTCAGGATGCCTTTGCGGATAGGAAAGGCGACGCGGAGTTTTTCTACCTCCAGCAGCGGAGCTTGCCCAGCAGGTACAGGCACCGGATCGCCGGAAGGTTCGCTGTTTAACAATTTCTGCGTGTAGGGATGCGTTGGAGCAGCCAACAGCTGTGCTGCTCGATTTTGCTCAACGCACTGGCCGTTTTGCATGACCGCCACGGTATCGGCCAGCTTTTTCACAATGCTCAGGTTGTGGGTGATGAACAGTAATCCCATGTTCAGCTCGCGCTGTAGTTCTCTCAGCAGTTGCAGGATCTGTGCCTGGACGGAAACGTCCAGCGCGGTGGTCGGTTCATCGGCAATAAGCAACTCCGGTCGTGTTAGCAACGCCATGGCGATCATCACGCGCTGGCGTTCACCGCCGGACAGCTGGTGCGGGTAATCTGCGAGACGTTTGGCTGCCTGACGGATGCCAACGCGATCCAGGCAGGTCAGGATTTCTGCCCGCGCCGCCTCCCGACGCATTCCCCTATGCAGCGACAGCACTTCATAAAGCTGTTTTTCCAGATTGTGGAGCGGGTTCAGTGACACCATCGGCTCCTGGAAAATCATGGCGATTTTATTCCCCCGTACGCCGCGAAGCGTCTGCTCGTTGGCGTGAAGTAATGATTCACCATGAAAACGGATGTCCCCGGAAGGGTAAACTACCGGAGGGGACGGTAACAACCGTAGGATAGAAAGCGCGGTCACGCTTTTACCCGAGCCAGATTCACCCACCAGCGCCAGCGTTTGTCCGGCATCAACCCGTAGTGAGAGGGCATTGACTACGGTGCGCACGGTCTCTTGTTGACGAAAACCTACCGATAAATTCTCAATGGCTAACAGAGGTTGTGTCATTTTAAATCGCCTTGTTGGGATCAAACGCATCGCGTACCGCTTCACCAATAAAGATCAGTAGCGATAGTAGCAGGGCAACGGAGATGAACGCGGTGATGCCAAGCCACGGTGCCTGCAGGTTGTTTTTACCCTGCAACAGGAGTTCTCCCAGTGATGGCGAGCCAAGCGGTAAACCGAACCCAAGAAAATCCAGTGAGGTCAGAGTAGTTATCGAGGCGCATAAAATAAACGGTAAAAAAGTCAGGGCCGCGACCATCGCGTTGGGCAGCATATGACGCAGAATAATACTGCGATCGCTTACGCCTAGCGCTTGAGCGGCTCGAATGTAATCAAAGTTTCGGGTACGTAAAAATTCCGCGCGCACCACGCCAACCAGGCTCATCCAGCCAAACAATACGGTAATGCCCAGCAGCCACCAGAAGTTAGGCTGGACCACACTCGACAATAGAATGATGAGAAACAGCGTTGGCATTCCTGACCAAACTTCAATGAATCGTTGCCCCCACAGATCCACCTTGCCGCCATAATAGCCCTGAATTGCGCCAGCCATAATGCCCATCACGCTCGAACAGAGGGTGAGCATTAGACCAAACAAGACAGAAATACGTGTGCCGTAGAGGATGCGTGCCAGTACATCACCGCCGTTAGCGTCTGTTCCCAGCCAGTTTTGTGCGGAAGGCGGGGAAGGGAAGGGCTTATCGGTGGCAAAGTTAATGCTGGTGGCCCCAAAGCGTATTGGTGCCCACAGGATCCAGCCCTGGTTTTCCAGGCGCTGTTGTAGCCACGGGTCCTGATAATCAGCCTGAGTCGCCAGCGGTCCGCCGAAGTCGCTTTCACTGTAGTTTTTGAACAGGGGGAAATACCAGCTATTGTCGTAGCGCACCAGTAGCGGCTTATCATTGGCAATCAGTTCTGAACACAGGCTAAGGCCGAACAGCACCAGAAAAATCCACAGCGACCAGTAGCCGCGACGGTTGTGGCGAAAGCGCGCCCAGCGGGCCTGATTGACGGGGCTTAATCGCGACATTAGCGTCCCTCAAAATCAATACGAGGATCGACCAGCGTATAGCTGATGTCGCTGAGGATATTCAGCAGCAGACCGATCAGGGTGAAGATATAAAGCGTGCCAAACATTACCGGGTAGTCGCGTGATACGGTAGATTCATAACCCAGCAATCCCAGGCCGTTAAGTGAGAACATCACTTCAATCAGCAGTGAGCCGGTAAAAAACATGCTGATAAACGTTGCCGGGAAGCCGGCGATCACCAGCAACATGGCATTGCGAAACACATGTTTCCACAGAATATTTTTCTCGCTGACCCCTTTAGCGCGTGCGGTGACGACATATTGTTTGCGCACCTCATCCAGAAATGAGTTCTTGGTCAACATAGTCAGCGCGGCAAACCCACCAACCACCGTCGCCAGCACCGGCAGGGTAATATGCCAAAGGTAGTCGGTTACTTTCTGATACCAGGGCAGGGAGTCAAAATTGGCGGAAACCAGCCCGCGAAGCGGGAACAGGTCGTAGTAGCTTCCCCCGGCAAAAAAGACGATCAGCAAAATGGCAAACAGAAAGGCCGGTATGGCATAGCCGATAATAATAAATGCGCTGCTCCAGACATCAAACCGGCTGCCGTTATGCACCGCTTTGCGGATCCCAAGCGGTATCGACACCAGGTAGATGATGAGCGTACTCCACAGCCCCAGCGTGACGGAAACAGGCAGGCTGTCTTTGATAAGCGTCAGCACCGAGGCGCTACGAAACAGGCTGTCACCGAAATCGAAACGAATGTAATCCCAGAGCATTTTGAAGTAACGCTCATGAATGGGCTTATCGAACCCATAGCGGCGAGTGATTTCGGCGATCACTTCCGGGTCCAGACCCCGGCCGCCTCGATAATTACTGTCGCTGATGTTACCCACGCCGGTTTGCGCGTGGCTGGCACGAACGCCTTCGCTACCCGCGCCGGGTAATGCCCCGCTTTGCCCGAACTCAATGGCGGCGACGGCCTGTTCAACTGGACCGCCGGGGGCTATCTGCACGATAAAAAAGTTGATGGTGATGATGGCCCAAAGCGTTGGGATCACCAGCAGCAGACGTCGAATCAGATAAGCGCCCATTTATTCTCCCTGCCGCCTGGCTGCGGGCAGCTTCGCCGCTTTGTTGACGTCATACCACCAGTTGTCGAGGCCAATAGTATAAATTGGGCGAATAGCAGGATGTGAAAATTTATCCCACCATGCAATGCGATCCTCTGCCATAAACCACATAGGCAACATGTAGTAGTTCCAGGTTAATACCCTGTCCAGCACCCGGCCCAGTGGGATCAATTTGGCTTTATCGCCTTGCGCCGCGATGATTTGGTCGATCAGTTTATCAATCACCGGGCTTTGTACGCCGGGGGCGTTGTAGCTGGAATCAATATATTGAGAGGCCCACAGAATTTGCAGGTCCGAACTCGGCCACGGCATCGCACGATACAACCTCGGCATCATGTCATAGTCGCGACTGCGCAGGCGGTTCGTGATTTGTGAGTTATCCACCTGGCGGATATTCATGGTAATACCTAAGCGTTGCAGGTTGTGCTGGAACGGCAGCACCCATTGACTGTTGCTGCCTGCCGGGAGCAACAGTTCAAAGCTCAGGGGCTTACCGTTGGCGCTATTTACGCGCTGCTGACCCTTTAGTACCCACCCGGCCTGTTCCAGTAAGGTATCGGCTTTCAACAGATTGTCGCGATCGTAGCCATCGCCTTTTGATTTTGGTGGCTGATAGATTTGGCTAAAGACCTCAGGGGGGAGATCCTTTTTCAAGGGCGCGAGTATCACCAACTCATCCGCGTCGGGGTATTTTGTCGCGGCATATTCGGTATTCTGAAAATAGCTGTTGGTCCGGCTCCAGGCGTTATAGAACAGCGCTTTATTCATCCATTCAAAATCAAAGGCCAGCGTGATGGCTTCCCGCACCCGTCGGTCGCTGAATACCGGACGCTGAATATTAAATGCCAGCCAGCGGGTATCCTGCGCGGACTCGTTTTTTTGCTCATCTTTGATGATGTAATGATTCGCGAAATTTTTCCCGGTATAACGCGTCGCCCAGTTTTTGGCATCATTTTCAAGGCGCAGATCAAACACACCGGCCTTAAACGCTTCAAAGGCGACGTTATCATCCAGATAGTAGTCGTAGCGGATGGTATCAAAGTTCCAGCGTCCACGATTGACGGGCAGATTAGCGGCCCAATAATCTTTGACGCGCGAATAGACAATATACTGGCCCATCTTCCATTTGGTAATGCGATAAGGGCCGCTGGCGAGCGGTGGCGATGATAAGGGATCGCTGAGCTTATGATCTTTCCAGTACTTCTCTGGCATCACGGGTAATGAAAACAGGCTGAGCATGTCCTCTTTACCCGGTTTGGCTAATTCAATGCGTACGGTTAATGGCGCGATGGCTTTTACCGTTGTTCCCTTGTAGACCAGACGAAACTGCGGCACGCCTTCAGTCATAAATTTGTGGAAGGTGAATGCGACGTCGCGGGCGGTAATGGGTGAGCCATCGTGAAAACGCGCGCGTGGATTAATGGCAATTTCTACCCAGTAATAGTCGTCATCATAGCGTGCGCTGTCGGCAATGAGCGGGTAATAGCTACCAGGTTCATCGTCAGAGGTGGTAAACAGCGTATCGTAAAGCGTTTCGGTACGTGCGCCGGGGTTACCGCGCATCGCATAGCGGTTGAAGTTGTCAAATGTGCCAATGGCGGACAGGGTGATTTGACCACCTTTAGGGGCTGCGGGATTAACATAATCGAAGTGATTAAAGTTAAATGCGTACTTCGGCTCACCCAGTACGGCAAAAGCATAGCTTTCTTTGATGGATTGCGCTTGGGCGCTAAACCCGATGAGGGTAATAAACAGTAGCAGTACGCGAGGGATCATATAAAAGCGATTTCCTTTTCCTGCCACAACCCGACGGGCATCATGCCTGAAAGATAAGGGATGTAGCGGCGAGTGAGAGTATATGAATCGCATACTGCGATCACCACGTCGGCTTATTGGGCTGTGCCATCCAACGCACAAAATCAGCAAGCTGTAATGGTCGGCTAATCCAGTACCCCTGGAAAAAATGCACCCCACGATCGCGCAGCCAACGGGCTTGCTCAGGAGTTTCTACCCCTTCCGCAACCGTCAGCATATTAAGACGTTTAGAAAGTGTCAACACGGCGTCCAGTACCGGAGAAGTCAGTGTTTCCGTCCCAATGGCGTTAATAAATCCGCGATCGATTTTCAGGTAGTCAACGGTAAAGCGTTCCAGATAAATAAGCGCGCTATGGCCGGTGCCAAAATCATCAATCGCAATTTCAAAACCTGCGGAATGCAGCCATTCAAATAGCTTTGTGGCCTCGTGCTGATTGAGCATATCTCGTTCTGTGATTTCCAGTACTATCTGAAAATAGTTTGCGGGAAGCGAGGCCTGTAGGTGGCGAATGTCGTCTTTAAACGTCTCGCCATGCAGATGTGATGGCGCGATATTGATCCCTAATTTTGCCCCAGCGGGTAACACTTTTTGCAGTGTCGGGGCATCCTGGGCGATCAACTTAAAGAGATGCTGAGTCAGTGGGACGATCATTTTCTGTGATTCAGCGTAATGAATAAAGGCATCCGGTGGGATCTCGCCCGTTGTTGGGTGATTCCAACGTAACAGGACCTCGACGCCTTTCACTTCCAGCGTTTGCATCTCTACGACGGGCTGGTACACCACATAAAACTGGTTATGTTTGATGGCGTTGAGGATATCTTTGCCTGGGCGTAAACGGATGCTGTAGATGTAGTACCAGAGGAGAAGGGAGGCAATAATCCCGGCCATACATCCCAACAAAATAGAATACCAGACGTCGGTATAGTTCCACTCTTGTGCGTATAAGCGAATTTTAAGCGGGATCCCTTCAAGAGTGGCCTGCCGCCAGGAGGTATGAGGAAGAGCGGAGACATCGATGATTCGCGATGAGAATGTCGAAATTGCGGTATTACCGACGATAATAGCAATACCGTCAAAATCATCCTGCCGGGCGGTATAGAGTAGGTAAGGCGCCAGATTGATATTCAGTGAGGTAAATACGCCGCTATCATTGAACGACGCGTTTCGGTGCCAAATCATGATCGCTGGTTTGTCCGGCATCATGGGCGTACCGGGAAGTAATTCCACATCAATATTTCTGCTGATATCGAGGTTCGGGATCAAATCTAAAATCGGAGTGAACATGGAACCTGTTGCGGAAGAGCAGAAAGCGATGCCGTCTTTTACCAGTAAGAAAGCGCGAACGTTCAGGCTAAAGGCTGCACTGGAGGTCAGTTTAGCGCTGACTTGTTGGCAACTGTTGGCAACCAGCGGCTGAAGGGCATCGGTGGTGGTTTTGAGGTCGGTGAAGTAGCTGCTGACGTAATTCTGGATATCGGCAAGGAGCGTGTCGTACTTAACTTCTCGTTTATGCCAGGTGACGAAAAACTGCAGGGTACTCACGAGTATTGCGACGATAAGCCCCGTTAACATACAGGAAAGCAGGATTTTCCGACCGGATGAAGAAGAGCGTCTGAACATAGATCCTTATTTTACCTGATTTAACTGCTTACTCTGTATGAATATAACCTGAAATGACTCATGTTGTGAGATTTTTCTTAGTCGCAGGGTGAAACAAAAAAGCACCGCCGAAGCAGTGCTTTTGGAATGTCTCATCAGGATAGCCAAGGGATAGCTGCCAAACGAAACTAACTGCGGCTCAGAACCCGGCGAGCTTCGTTGTAGCGTTTTTTCCAGTAAGGCTCGTTCATGCTGGAAATGATAACGCCACTGCTGGTCGAGGCATGTACAAACTGGTTGTTACCGATATAAATACCGACGTGACGGCCGGTAGAGCCAGCACGGAACAGAACCAGATCGCCTGTGCGCAGATTAGTGCGCGAAACGGATTTTCCCGTTTCCTGCTGTTCATAGGTTGAGCGCGGAAGCTCTAAACCAAATTGCTCGCGGAATGTACGCTGCACGAAGCTTGAGCAATCAATACCTTTTTTGGTGCTGCCGCCAAGGCGGTAACGCACGCCTTTCCAGTCAGCATACTGGTCCATAATACGTGATTTAACATCGATATTACGTACCATATTTTCAAATTCATCCTGAGAGGCTTGCAGTGAAGAGTTATCTCCATTGCCCACAGCATGCGTCTCAGAATGCATATTCTTGGCGGTGTTCGTTGTGCTACATGCAGAAAGCAGAACCGCAACTGCTATCGCGGGTATGCCCCGCAAGATATATCTCAAAATCGGTTGAGATTTGACCATTTTGTTTGTTTTCCCTTGAAGTCCTTAACGATAAATATCGTTATAAAAAATGCCAAACGTGACGAGACTAATTACCATCGCACGATGAGACAATTCCTTAAGGTCAAATCTGTGGCAGAACGCACAAATTTATTCTGAAAGGGAATAATTATCCCGCGAGGCAAAACTAGTTCGAGATTACCCGATCGTTCCGGCCAATGCGAGTGATTTTACGTGATTTCTTATAAGAAAAATTGATACAGAAAGTGAATAAACGGCATTGTCTAAATTAAGAACAATCAGGGTAAAAAATACGCAACCTACTCATTTTAAACATGAATAAGATGACAAGGGAATGACAATCAGAATGATGAAATATTGCCCGGCATCATCAGGGAATCAGAAGTATCCCTGATGATGTTAATTACTCTGCGTTATTTGTTTAAAAATTGTTTGTTTTTGCCGGGGAGATAATTCACGAACAGAGTGACTAATCGGTCACTTAATGGCGTCATTAGCCACCAGGGAAGGCCAATCAAGACCACCGTCATGGAACCAACCACGATATCAGTGAGCCAGTGAGCGCCAATCATTACGCGTGGAAAGGCAAAAACCACAGCAATAATAAGGCCGATTATTCCTGCGACTTTTCCGAAATAACGCAGCATAAATGCGGAAAAAATAAGCAGCATCATGCCGTGATCGCCAGGAAAACTGTCTCTCGACGCATCTTTGGTCGGAATATGCAGCAGTTCGCTGACGCGATAAATATTATCCAGCATCAGGGTCGGGCTGGCGCGTTTAACGGGAATAAGCGCCTGGCCCAGCTGATTTAATACCACTGCGGTGAGCAGCATAACCAAACCGATAGCCACAATACGTCGGCGACCTTCCGACGTCTCTTTGAGCCAAAAGTGCAGCATCAATGCGCCCATAGCCAGCAATGAGCAGCCATCAAATGCCCGATTATTGGTAATAGCAACAACCCATAAGAACAGTGGGCTTTCCACCAGTTTATGATTAAAGAAGCGGAAAACGCCCGTATCCAGTGAAGACCAGAACCCATGCCCGACTGGAATATACCAGGACATAAACAGTGCCAGGCCCGCAATATTTAGCAGGAGGATTGAAGGGTATCGGGTTTTCATCGTCGTTTACCATTGCTAAAAACGAAGGCAACCTTACGCGCTAGCGTCTAAACGAAGTCTCAACAACGCGCTCTGTAACGCATTCCAGTCGGTCTCGGTATCGGCGATGAGTTCAATACGGCTATCGGGTGGTGCGACGTTTTGCGTCTCTATATGCCAGTCGTCTCCCTGGCGGTTAATGCGTACCAGTCCTTCTTTAATACGCATTACCCCCTTCACGCGTCCAACAGGAGCAAGACGCGACCATTCCAGCAGACCGATGGTATCGAACACTGTATCGGCGTCAAAAATCCAACCGCAGGCCTGATGGCCCTGACCGCTGTTCAGGCTACGACGCCAGCGCTGCTGTGCGGGTAAGCTCAACGCTGCCAGCCCCTTTTTGTTGGCATGGCTATGGGCGTGCTCCGCGCTTGCAGGAAGCTCCGCCAGGTTTAGTCGGGGCAAATCCAGTAGCTGTCCGTCAATTTGCCCATGGTCGGCATGAACTAACTGGCGATTACCGCCGTAGTGTTGCCACCAGCTTTGCAGGGCGTTTTCGCTTTCCGTCGTGGCACGGTCGGTTTTGTTGGCAACAATGATATCAGCGGCGGCCAGCTGATCGCGGAAATTGTCATTGGCGACGCTTTTCTCATCCAGTAACAGGCGAGGATCAAGGATACAGAGGGTTGCGCGCAGATCGATCCACGGCTCATAAACCGGTGCAGTGAGTAAATCCAGAATCTGTTTGGGATGCCCGAGGCCAGTGGGTTCAATCAGCAGACGGTCGGGTTTTCCCTGACGCAGCAGCGTATTGAGGCCAACCTGCATTGGCAGGCCGTTAACACAGCACATACAGCCGCCGGGGATCTCTTTTAGCAGCGCACCGCTGTCGGCCAGCAACGCGCCATCAATGCCAACTTCGCCAAACTCATTAACCAGCACGGCCCACTTCTCAGCAGGATCTTTGTTTGCCAATAAATGAAGAATAGAGGTGGTTTTGCCACTGCCGAGAAAACCGGTGATGAGATTGGTTTTAGTCACATTTACTCCAGAATCATAAATTACCGTAATGGCATTTAACAATCCTGGCGAAAAACGGGGAAAAAGAGAAGGGGGGAGAGGACGAAGAGGCGCTTCGTCCTGCTTAATGGCAGAAATCGTTAACTTTTTAACGTCTCAATGACAGCCTGATGCGCACCGTATTGGGCAATGCGTTGCCAGGCCTGCTGAATGGCCGCGACAAACTGCGGATTCTGTACGAGATCGGTGGCGAAAATCTCGCGCAGCGAAAGCAGGGCGTTGACGCGTTCTGACTCTGTGCTCTGTTTAACCAGAGCGGCAATTTTCTCACTCAACGGGTCACGAACATCAATAGCGGTGCCTGAATCATCCACGCCGCTCACATAACGCATCCAGCCTGCGACGCCGAGCGCCAGCAGTGGCCACTCACTTTGGCGGGCTAAATGTACGCGGATCCCTTCCAACATGCGCTGGGGTAATTTCTGGCTACCGTCCATCGCGATTTGCCAGGTTTTATGTTTCAACGCTGGGTTGGCAAAACGCTCCAACAGGCTTAGGGCATACTGGTCTAAATCCACATCGGTAATTTGCAGCGTAGGTGCCTGTTCGTTGAGCATCAGGCGGTAAGCGGCTTCACGAAAAGCGCTGTCCTGCATACAGTCGCTGATGTGCTGAAACCCGGCCAGATAGCCGAGATAAGCAAGAAACGAATGACTACCGTTCAGCATCCGCAGTTTCATTTGTTCCCACGGCAACACATTTTCGACCATCTGGACGCCCGCCGTTTCCCATTGTGGGCGGCCACACACAAAATTATCTTCAATCACCCACTGGATAAACGGTTCGCAGCTGATTGCGCAAGGATCGGCAACCCCCAGCTCGCGGGCAATTTCGGCCAGTGACTCTTCAGTGGCGGCAGGGACAATGCGGTCGACCATGGTGCCTGGGAAACTGACATGTTCCTGAATCCAGGTTGCCAGTTCTGGTGAACGTTTCTCCGCCATTCCAAGGACGGCGTTTTTTACCACATGACCATTGTCCGGGATGTTATCGCAAGAGAGGACGGTAAACGGCTGTAGCCCGCGTTCACGTCGGCGGTGTAGGGCTTCAACAATAATTCCGGGGGCAGAGTGCGGTTCAGTCGGTGTTTGCAGATCGTGAGCAATACGTGGATTACTGAGGTCTAACGAGCCTGTCGCCGGATCGATGCAGTAGCCTTTTTCTGTGATGGTTAGCGAGACAATAGCCACCTGAGGTTCGCAGAATTTTTCGATAATGGCCGCCAGCGAATCCAGCCTGGCGTTGAGACATTCGTTGACGGCGCCGATAACAATTGGCTGGTTGCCGTTGGCCCCTTTTTCCAGCACGGTAAATAAATGATCCTGTTCGCGCAGTTGGCTCATCAGTCGATCGCCGCTGAACAGACTGATCTCACAAATACCCCAGTCTCCACCCTGCGCATTCAGCACCCTGTCGGTTAGTAACGCCTGATGGGCGCGGTGAAAAGCACCGAAACCAAAATGCACAATCCGCGTTTTTAATTGCTGGCGGTCGTATTGCGGAATCATGACATTTTCCGCCAGTGGCGCTGAGGCAATAGTTTTCATTTAACACACCTGATTAACCATAAATTAACAATGGCAGTATAAAGTTATATGACAACAAATTGAATTGGTGTGCCTCATTTATCCGGGGAATGTGAGCTTGATCAACCAATCATCGGCAATGTGTTGATCAGTTGACGGATGCCTGTATGGTAGTCGTCATTAAGATGATTTAATTTGGTATAACAACTTGTGAGGTGAAACAATGGAACAAACCTGGCGTTGGTACGGACCTAACGATCCGGTATCGCTTGATGATGTGCGTCAGGCTGGCGCAACGGGTGTTGTGACCGCCTTGCACCATATTCCTAACGGTGAAGTGTGGCCGGTAGAAGAAATTCAACAGCGTCAGGCCATTCTGGCTGAAAAAGGGCTGACCTGGTCGGTGGTGGAAAGTATCCCTGTCCACGAAGATATCAAAACGCGTTCAGGTCAATTTCAAACGTGGATTGCCAACTATCAGCAGAGTATCCGTAATCTGGCGACCTGTGGTATCGATACGGTGTGCTATAACTTCATGCCGATCCTCGACTGGACGCGTACCGACCTCGAATATCAGCTGCCGGATGGTTCCAAAGCGCTGCGTTTTGACCAGATTGCTTTTGCGGCCTTCGAACTTCACATTCTGCAACGCCCGGGAGCTGAAGCGGATTATACCGCCGAAGAACAACGCCAGGCGCTGGACTACTTCAATGCCATGAGTGATGCAGAAATTGAAAAGCTGACCCGCAATATCATTGCTGGGCTGCCAGGTGCAGAAGAGGGCTATACGCTGGATCAGTTCCGTGCGCGTCTCGCTGAATATGACGGCATCAGCAAGGACGATCTGCGCGATAATATGGCGGTATTCCTGCGGGCGATTGTGCCAGTGGCAGAAGAAGTCGGCGTGCGTCTGGCCGTGCATCCTGACGATCCGCCGCGCCCGATCCTCGGCCTGCCGCGTATCGTTTCGACTATCGAAGATATGCAGTGGCTGAAAGAAACGGTCGATAGCATTAATAACGGTTTTACCATGTGCACCGGTTCTTACGGCGTGCGCGCTGATAACGATCTGGTGAAAATGATCGAAACCTTTGGCGATCGAATCCACTTCACACACCTGCGCTCAACCTGTCGTGAAGATAACCCGAAAACCTTCCATGAAGGTGCGCACCTGCAGGGCGATGTGGATATGGTATCGGTGGTGGCTGCCATTTTGAGCGAAGAGCAGCGGCGTAAAAAGGCGGGCGACCTGCGTCCTATCCCGATGCGCCCGGATCATGGACACCAGATGCTTGACGATCTGCACAAGAAAACTAATCCGGGCTACTCTGCGATTGGTCGCCTGAAAGGCCTGGCAGAAGTCCGCGGCGTTGAGCTGGCGCTGAAACAAACGCAGTTCCGCGACCTGCTGTAAGTCTAACCACAGGGATTGCGCGACAGGCGCGATCCCTGTTATTCATCAAGGCTGCGCAAGCGCCTGCTCCAGCACTGTCAGCACTTTATTGATCTGCTGTATCTGCAATCCACCAAATCCAAAAAACATAACAGCATCGCTGTTCTCTTTGCGCCATGTGGCTTCTGATCCATTTTCTATATCCGGCAGAGTGTCGAAACGGATCCCGGCCAACAGGCAGCTTTGTTGCAGCCTGGCGATGAATTCGGTATGTCTGGCAATGCGTAACGAGAGGTGCAGACCTGCCGTTGCGCCAGCGATTTTCCCTTCGGGAAACAGAGTGGAAAGGCCATCGCGTAACAGGGCGAGGCGCGTCGCATAGCTGCAGGCCAGCTTGCTGAGATGCGTATAAAACACCTGATTTTGCATCAGTTCGGCTAAAAATTGCTGCAACAACCACTGACTGCCGTTGTTATTGAGCGCTTTCATATTCTGTACCGCCGGAAGCAGTTCATCAGGGCAAATTAGATAGCCAAGCCGTGCGCCTGGCCCCAGCGTTTTAGAAAATGTCCCCATGTAGATAACCCGGTTGTGATAATCCATGGCTTTCAGCGCGGGAAGGGGATTTTCCCCATAGGTAAAAACGGCATCGTAATCGTCTTCAATGATGTAAGCGCCGACGCGTTGCGCCCACGTTAATAATGACTGACGGCGCTCCAGCGAAAGTACACTTCCCATCGGATACTGATGCGCTGGAGTAACATAACAAAGCTGGGTTTCATACTCGGGTAAATTATCTGTTTGCAGCCCGTGGTTATCTACGGCGATTGACGTAATGTCTGCACCGTAATAATTAAAAAGATGCCATGCGCCAGAATAACAAGGGGATTCGGTCACAATATGGCACTTTTTTTGCTGACTGACAGCATGATGAATAATAAATATTTGGCTGAGCAGTGATAATCCCTCCTGAATCCCGTTGGTAATGATGATGTTCTCTGCTCGGGTATTAATTCCGCGGGATAAATTAAGGTATCTGACCAATTGCTCACGCAATGAAAATAATCCATTTGGTGAATGATATCGGGTAAATAATTGTTCTTTAAGTATGCTTGGAGCATTATTCCATTTCCGCCAGCTTGACCAGGGAAAAGCGTTGGGATCGGGGACGCCCATCCGGCAGTAGCACTCTCGTCCAGGCTCGGCGTAAACATCGGTAGAGACCCCGGCAGCTTTAGGTTTTGTGGGCGGAGAACCCTGGGTAACGGGCACAAGCGTTGGTGTTATACGTACAGGCGTTGTGAATATCACTTCATAGCCAATGCCGTGTCGGCTCTTGATTAACCCTGCAGCCATAAGCTTATCATAGGCCATCACTACCGTTATTTTGGCTACGTTCAATACCTGAGCCTGCTCGCGAATAGAGGGTAGCTTATCGCCACAAAGCAAATCTCCCCGCTGAATAGCCTGGAAATAAAATTGAAAAATTTGCAATTGCAGCGGAGTGCGGAGTTCTCTATTGAGCGTTAATGTAAGCATGAGGAATTCCTTATTAATATATGGCCAATATATTACGAATTTCTCGTTTTTACTATTTGATACACCTCATGGAGTAGTGGCTGTTCCTATAACTTGCTATCGCTGTCTCTATTTTTGGTTTTTATTATCCCTTAGCGTGTCGCTATTAAAAAAATGGAGGCAAGCATGTCGTGGATAAGAAAGAACGCATTGTGGTGCGTATTGGCTGGGGCGGTGGTAATGGCCCTGGCTATTTGGGGAACGTGGCAAGGCGTTCATTACACTAGTACCACCGAATTTTGTTTATCGTGTCACTCGATGCGCACGGCTGGAGAGGAATATAAAACCAGCGTGCATTTTCGCAACGCATCTGGCGTGCGGGCTGAGTGTAAGGATTGTCATATCCCCCCGGGCGTTGTTCCAACGCTTATTCGTAAAACTGAAGCCTTAAACGACCTCTATCACACCTTTATTTCTCCTTCTATCGATACTCCTGAAAAGTTTGCTGCCAAACGCCCGGAGCTGGCCCAGCGGGAGTGGGCGCGCATGAGCGCGAATAATTCAGCGGCGTGTAAATCCTGCCATAGCTATGAGGCAATGGATCATGGCAAGCAATCGGCAAATGCAGCGGCGCAAATGACCGCAGCGGCAGCAAAAGACAGTAACTGTATCGATTGTCACAAAGGAATAGCCCATCACAAACCCGATATGAGCAGCGGTTTTCGCGATCGCTATAAGCAACTACAGCGTCAGGGAGATACGCCAACGGATGCGACCACGCTGTTCTCATTAAGCGAAAAATCACTGGCGGCAACGGCAGGGAGTCCGGCCGGGAAGGCGCTGTTATTTCCCGCCACCGAGGTCAAGGTGCTGAAAAAAGAAGGCCGTAACGTGCAGCTCGAAATCGCGGGCTGGCGTGAAAGCAAAGGACGCGGACGGGTGATCACCCAGTATATGGGGAAACGCGTTTTCTCCGCCGTTCTCGATGAGCCCCTGATGGTGAACGTAAAAGTGCTACAAACTCAGGTCGATCCTGACTCACATCAGGAATGGCAGCAGGTGAGCGTCACCGCCTGGACCACCGATCAGGACTTTATCAACACGCTCGCGCCAATCTGGGAGTACTCAGATCAAATGCTGCAATCCACCTGTAGCGCCTGTCATAGCACTCCTCCTACAACCCGATATACCGCTAACGGCTGGATCGCCGGACTGAAAGCCATGTCGACCTATTACCGGCTTAATCCGGTGGAGGAACGTACGTTGTTGAAATACCTCCAGACCCACGCCAGCGATGTGTCTGAAACCAACAAAAAGTAAGGATAATGTATGGATATTCATGACTTTAATCCGTCCCGCCGCCGTTTTCTCAACGGAATGCTGGCGGTGGGGGCTGCCAGCGCACTGGCGCCTAATCCGCTGATATCAAAAGTGTGGGCGGCGGGGGAAAATCCCGAACAGTGGATCCAATCTGGTTCGCACTATGGCGCTTTTGAAGCCAAAGTGGTCAACGGTGAGTGGACCGAAACCCGTCCGTTCAAACATGACAAATACCCCTGCGATATGCTGAACGCGGTGCGTGAAGTGGTTTACAACCCGTCGCGGGTGCGCTACCCAATGGTGCGTCTGGACTGGTTGCGTAAGCGTGAGAAGTCGGATCGCAGCCAGCGCGGAGATAACCGTTTTGTGCGGGTTAGTTGGGATCAGGCGCTGGATTTGTTTTACGAAGAGCTGGAGCGGGTGCAAAAAACCTATGGCTCATCAGGCGTATTTACCGGGCTTGCCGATTGGCAGATGGTGGGCAAATACCATAAAGCGGGCGGGGCGATGGACCGGGGACTTGGCCTGCATGGTAGCTATGTGACAACCGTCGGCGACTATTCTGCGGCAGCGGCACAAGTCATTTTACCGCATGTGATTGGTTCGCTGGAAGTTTATGAGCAGCAGACGTCGCTTCCGCTGGTGATTGAAAACAGCAATACCATCGTGCTGTGGGGCTGCGATCCGATCAAGAACCTGCAGATCGAGTTTTTGGTTCCCGATCACGATGCGTTTGGCTACTGGCAGCAGATTAAAGAGGCGGTAGCGCAGGGTAAGATGCGCGTTATCAGTGTTGATCCGGTGCGTAGCAAGTCGCAAAACTTTCTTGGCTGCGAGCAGTTGGCGTTGCGGCCACAAACCGATGTGGCGTTAATGCTGGCGCTGGCGCATACCTTGTACGAAGAAAAATTGTACGACACGGCGTTTATTACCGATTACACCGTCGGCTTTGAGCAGTTTTTGCCGTATCTGCTGGGCGAAGCCGATAAACAGCCGAAAAATGCCGAATGGGCGGCAGAAATCTGCGGCCTGACGGCAGAGCAGATCCGAGACTTCGCCCGCCTGTTGGTGAAAGGCAGGACACAGTTTATGGGCGGTTGGTGCGTACAACGCATGCACCATGGTGAGCAGTATCCGTGGATGCTGGTGGTGCTGGCCAGCATGGTCGGTCAAATTGGTTTGCCCGGCGGCGGGGTAGGATTTGGCTGGCACTACAACGGTGGAGGTACGGTAACATCCGCCGGGCCTGTGCTCTCTGGACTGGGAGGGATCACGAATCCCCCGCAGGCAAAGTACAACGCGGATTTTCGCGGCGCATCGGAGCATATCCCCACTTCACGTATCGTTGACTGCCTGCTTGAGCCGGGCAAAAAAGTTGCCTTTAACGGCGAGACGTTAACATGGCCTGACATCAAAATGGCGATCTACAGTGCGGCAAATCCATTTCATGCGCAGCAGGACAGGAATCGCATGATCGACGCGTGGAAGAAGCTGGAAACCGTGGTGGTGTTGGATCATCAATGGACCGCGTCGTGCCGATTCGCCGATATCGTCCTGCCCGTTACCACCCGCTTTGAACGTAACGATATTGAGCAGTTCGGTACGCATTCGAATAAAGGGTTGATGGCGTTGCATCAGATCGTCAAACCGCAATATGAAGCGCGACATGATTTTGATGTGTTTGCCGGGCTGTGTAAGCGCTTTGACAAGGAAGCGGTGTACCGCGAAAACCGTGATGAAATGCAGTGGATACAGGTGCTTTATGATGAAGGCGTGAAGATGGGAGCGTCGCTCGGTGTCTCATTACCGGATTTCACAACGTTCTGGCAGGGTGACGGATATATTGAATATCCGCCGGGTCAGCCGTGGGTACGGCACGGTGAGTTTCGCGACCAGCCAGACCTGAATCCGCTGGGAACGCCGTCAGGTCTGATTGAAATCTACAGCAAAACCATCGCGGGCTTTGCCTATGAGGATTGTCCAGGGCATCCCGTGTGGATGGAACCCTTTGAGCGTACCCATAGCGGCAAAAAAGATAAATACCCGCTGCATCTGCAATCCTGCCATCCGGATAAACGTCTGCATTCCCAACTGTGCTCTAGCGAGGCGTTTCGCAACACCTATGCGGTTGCCGGAAGAGAGCCGCTTTATATCAGTGAACAGGATGCCACCGCTCGTGGCTTAAAAGCCGGTGATATCGCCCGCGTTTATAACGCTCGTGGTCAGGTACTGGCTGGCGTGGTTGTCAGTCCGGATTTTTCCCCTGGCGTGATTCGTATTCATGAAGGCGCGTGGTATTCCCCGCAGGAAGGGGGGAAAGCCGGGACATTATGCACCTATGGCGACCCGAACGTGCTGAGCGCGGATATAGGTACTTCACAATTGGCCCAGGGGCCTTCAGCGCATACCGTGCTGGTGGAGGTCGAGCGTTATCAGCAGAAAGCCCCGCAAGTGACGGCTTTCGGTGGTCCGCAGATTGTGAAAGAGGAGGGGACCAGTGCAGCATAAGCAAATTCATCAGCAGCGGGCGGCTGTGTACCAGTGGTTTTCGCAACTGTTATTTCGTGAGCTGGATGAAAAACAGCTCGCCAGTCTGGAAAACGGCGATAGCCAGGCTTGGATTGCCTCACTGGCGGCGGTTCCTGGAGTGTCTGCCGAGGTTAAACGTTTTGAGCGTAGTCTGAGCCGGGTTTTGCGGCGCGACTCCCGTCAGCTGGAGCTGGCAGCAGATTTTGCCTCGCTGTTTCTGCTGGCCCCGCCGGCTAGTGTTTCTCCCTATGCAGGGCACTATCCACACACGACAGCGGCAGAAGAACGTCGGCAAATGAATGTGTTGCTGATTGAGCAAGGTCTGGCAGCGAGAGAGAATGAGCCCTCCGATCATATTGCCGTGCAGTTGGCATTAATGGCGAGGATGGTTGCTAAAGAGGAGAGGCTATCGGCGCAATACTACTTTTTGCATCATCATATTCTGTGCTGGGCACCGTTATTTCGCGACGCTTGTCTGGTGCGGGATAACGAGGGGTTTTATCCTCAGGCGGTTAATCTGATAGTGCGTTTTATGCAAGAGGATGAACAGTATCTGGAGTCATTGTTGATGGATGATTTTTATCTCAGCAGCCAGCGCTGAAAATGAAAAAAGGGACAGCCTGCGTTGTAATGCCAGTCAGTTAAGCATTATGGAGCATATTTTATTGCGGCATAGGGTTCCGTTCACCTCAGCGGAGTCATTTCTCTGAAGAGCAGATACCCGTGAACGTGCAAGGGAGGCTCACCGCCGCCTCCCTTGCAACCCTGGCTCCCGGCAGGAAAATCGTCGCGATGCGATTCATTCGGCTCATGCCGTCTGCCTGTCGGGTCGGGGCCGAGCCTGCGTCCCTGCAGGCCGTCCCCTCTGCCCGCATCCCTGCGGGCAGACCCGGTCAGCCGTCAACGCCTCATCGATTTTCAGCCGGACCGGGGTCATCGCTTCAACTCTCTGATTTCCAGTTAAATCTGTTTTGCTGTTTAAACAAAAAAAGTAGATGGTCAGGTGTGGCTGGTCCGGCTGAAAATTGCCGACGTGTTTCCGTAAGGCCGGGAGAACCCGCAGGGATGCGGGTTCAGGGCGCGCTTTGCAGGGACGCTACCTCGCGCCCGGCCCGATAGCCTGAAGGAAAAAGCGGAGGGTATTGCGTAGCAACAATTTTCCCGCCGGGAGCCGGGATTGTTAAGGGTACGGCGATAGTACCCTTAACACGTTCACAGGCAGTATCGTTTCAGAGAAGTGATATCACTAAAGTGAACGGAACATTTTGCCAGAGACAACATGTCATTATCTTTGGTTCACCTGTAACGACAGGAGCTTAATCTGCACGGCCCATATAGCGACGTTCTTCGATATGAATACGGATTTTTTCACCCGCACTTAGGTACTCAGGAACCTGGATCACCAGACCGGTGCTCAGGGTTGCTGGCTTGTTGCGCGCGCTCGCTGAAGCGCCTTTAATACCCGGTGAGGTTTCAACGATTTCCAGGTCTACAGTCTGCGGCAGTTCAAGCGCCAGCAGTTGGCCGTCCCAGGTCAGTACCTGCATGTCCGGCATACCGCCTTCCGGCATGAACAGCAGCTCTTCTTCAATCTGGTCTTTGGTGAAGGTATACGGGGTATAGTCTTCTTTATCCATAAAGATGTATTCGTTGCCATCGACGTAGGAGAAATCAACGCCACGACGGCTCAGAGTGACGGTATCCACGATATCGTCGCCTTTGAAGCGCTCTTCAACTTTCAGACCGGTACGCACATCAGAAAAACGCATTTTGTACAGCGTGGCAGCACCACGTGCGGACGGTGATTGAATATCGATATCTTTTACAATCAGCAGTTTGCCGTTGTAGTTCAGTACCATACCTTTTTTAATTTCGTTCGCTCTTGGCATCGAAAAAATCCTGTAGTGAGGAGTGTCTAAAATATCGCGTAAAACTACTCGCGCCGGGGCATTCAGGCAAGCGGAATTCATGCTTTTGCTGGTGCAAAAAAGGTGGTACTGTGCCCTTCCTGCACAATCCGATGGTTTACGATAAAGAGAGTACTGTATGGAATGCCGTCCGGATTGTGGTGCATGCTGCACCGCGCCTTCAATCTCCAGTCCCATCCCCGGTATGCCTGATGGCAAGCCCGCTAATACGCCCTGCGTTCAGTTGGATGAATCCCTGCGTTGCAAAATTTTTGCGTCGCCGCTACGACCAAAGGTGTGCGCCGGTTTACAGCCCAGTGCGGAAATGTGCGGGCGGACGACGCACCAGGCCATGGTTTATCTCATCGAGCTTGAAGTGCTAATCGCGCCTTAAACGTCCTTGATGCGCGCCAGGCACGCGACGGTGGCGACGATCATCACCAGTGCAAACCAGAACACCGCGTGATAGTTCCAAATTTCAGCGGCAATTCCCGCCAGCGATCCGGCAATAATCCAGCCCACGCGAATGGTATTCGTATAGAGGGTGGTGGCTGAACCCGCCTGTCCCGGCATCAGGTCCTGGAAATAGAGCATACCAATCCCGCCGAGAATACCGATGTAAATCGCGTTCAGCAGCTGTAAGCCAAGCAATATCGCCGGAGAGTGAGCCAGTAGCATACCGGCATAAAAGAAGAATCCGGCAACGACGGCAATTCTCATCAACAGACGTTTACCCAGACGCTTTGCAAAATAGCCAGCAATCAACATGGTCGGGATTTCCAGACCGGCTGCGGTGCCCATCATGATGCCAGCCAGTTTTTCCGGCAGATGCAGTTCGTTGATGATAAACAGCGGCATATTAATGATATAGAGACTATTGGTTCCCCACATTAATGTGCAGATAACAAACAGCAGCAACGTGTCGCGTCGATTGCGGCGCGGGGCCTCAACTGCGCCTGTCGCGAGAGGCACGTTTTTACTCATTGAGGGTAAAAACAGCCAGACCATTACGCCGCAGACAACAAACGCCACCGCCGCGCTGAGATACATCACTGTAAAGCTGAATCCCATGGCCAGCGCGTAGGCCAGCGGCGGGCCAATTACCCAGGCTAGCGAAACCTGCGCACGTAATATTGAGCTGAACATGACGGCTTCCCGACCTGTGCGGTCGGCGTGTTCACGGGCGAGAGCAAACATTTGCGGGTTGGCGGTCGATCCAAAGCTGCTGAGGAATACCCCGACAAACAGCAAGATAAAATAATTACGATTCCAGGCAAACAGCACGCAGGCCAGCATCCCCAGCACGCAGCAAAACACAATCAGGTTCTTGCGATCGCCTTTTCTATCTGAACGTCCGGCCAGAAACTGACTTACCAGAATACCGATCACAGCGCTACCGGTAAAAAAGAACCCGACCATGCCGGGACGGGCGTGGACTTCATCCGTCAGAAAAAGGCTGAGCGTTGGCGTCTGCAACGCACCGGCGATACCCGTCAGAAATGCGACAAGCAGGAACGCCGAAGACGTTAAATCAAACGCCTTGGGTGTGGCGGCTACGGGGGTGTTATGCATGTTTTGATATCAATGATGTGAAGAGACGCGGAGTTTACGCCGCTTGTCAGAAAATAAACAGGGAGCCAAATCAAAATCGGCATCAAAAATCAAAATAGCATTTCAGTCAAAGAATGCTGCTTGCTGACGTTGCTGAATCTGACAAGCTGACGGCGTTTTTGCGTCAGCAATTTTTTCTCCTCCGCAGAGAAAATGTGCGTTATCTCTAAATTCAGCAAGTAATTTGTCAACTTTACTTGTGTGCTGAAGAAAAAAGAGCAAGACTTCTTGAAACGTTTCAGCGTCATCTTGCCTTAACTGATGGAGTCGGGTGACGCCTTTTTTCTCATGTTGGCTGAATCGTTTCAATTCAGCGGGAGAGGAGAATCATGTTCCAGTTATCTGTTCAGGATATTCACCCGGGCGAACAGGCCGGGAATAAAGAAGAGGCTATTCGCCAGGTTGCCGCTGCCTTAGTGCAGGCGGGTAACGTCGCGGAAGGCTACGTCGATGGCATGCTGGCGCGCGAACAACAGACGTCCACGTTCCTCGGCAACGGTATTGCGATTCCTCACGGTACGACGGACACGCGCGATCAGGTACTGAAAACCGGTGTGCAGGTATTTCAGTTTCCGCAGGGCGTGACCTGGGGCGAAGGGCAGGTTGCTTATGTGGCAATCGGCATCGCCGCAAGTTCTGATGAACACCTCGGTTTACTGCGTCAGCTGACACACGTGCTGAGCGATGACTCCGTCGCTGAACAGCTGAAATCTGCGACCACGGCGGAAGAACTGCGTGCGCTGCTGATGGGTGAAAAGCAAAGTGAACAGCTGAAGCTTGATAACGAAACGCTGTCGCTGGATGTCGTGGCCAACTCGCTGGTGACGCTGCAGGCACTCAACGCGGCACGGCTGAAAGAAGTCGGTGCGGTTGACGCCACCTTTGTGGCCAGAGCAATCAATGAGCAACCGATGAATCTCGGTCAGGGGATCTGGCTGAATGACTGTGCTGAAGGTAACGTGCGTAGCGCCGTTGCGGTTAGTCGTGCAGCAACAGTGTTCGATGTACAAGGTGAAGCGGCAGCCTTGCTGGTGACCGTCGCCATGAATGACGATCAACCGGTTGCGGTACTGAAGCGCCTTGGCGATCTGCTGCTGAATAATAAAGCTGACCGTTTGTTGAAAGCTGATGCGGCAACGGTGCTGGCGCTGCTGACCAGCGATGACGCCTTAACTGATGATGTACTGAGCGCCGAATTTATTGTGCGCAATGAGCATGGTTTACATGCCCGCCCGGGCACCATGCTGGTGAATACGATTAAACAATTTAACAGTGAAATTACCGTGACAAATCTTGATGGAACCGGCAAGCCGGCGAATGGACGCAGTCTGATGAAAGTTGTGGCGTTAGGCGTGAAGAAAGGACATCACCTGCGCTTTACTGCACAGGGCGAAGATGCTGAACAGGCGCTGAAGGCGATTGGCGAAGCCATCGCAGCAGGTCTTGGGGAGGGCGCGTAATGAGCAGACGTGTTGCTACTATCACCCTTAACCCGGCCTACGACCTGGTGGGTTTCTGCCCGGAAATTGAACGCGGTGAAGTGAACCTGGTTAAAACCACCGGTCTGCATGCGGCAGGGAAAGGGATCAACGTCGCTAAGGTTTTGAAGGATTTAGGTATCGATGTCACTGTGGGTGGCTTCCTGGGTAAAGACAACCAGGATGGTTTTCAGCAGTTGTTCAGCGAGCTGGGCATTGCCAACCGTTTTCAGGTCGTGCAGGGCCGTACCCGTATTAACGTCAAGCTGACCGAAAAAGACGGTGAAGTATCTGACTTCAACTTCTCCGGCTTTGAAGTCACCCCGGCTGACTGGGAACGCTTTGTAAATGATTCGCTGAGCTGGCTGGGCCAGTTCGACATGGTGTGCGTCAGCGGCAGTTTGCCAACCGGCGTGAGCCCGGAAGCCTTCACCGACTGGATGACGCGCCTGCGTAGTCAGTGTCCTTGCATTATCTTTGATAGTAGTCGTGAAGCGTTGGTAGCAGGTCTGAAAGCGGCGCCATGGCTGGTGAAGCCAAACCGTCGCGAACTGGAAATCTGGGCCGGTCGTAAGCTGCCGGAAATGAAAGATGTGATTGAAGCGGCGCATGCGCTTCGCGAGCAGGGGATCGCTCATGTGGTGATTTCACTCGGCGCGGAAGGTGCGCTGTGGGTTAACGCCTCAGGCGAGTGGATTGCTAAACCGCCGTCAGTTGAGGTGGTCAGCACCGTCGGTGCGGGTGATTCAATGGTTGGCGGTCTGATTTACGGCCTGCTGATGCGTGAGTCCAGCGAACATACCCTGCGTCTGGCGACGGCTGTTGCCGCCCTGGCGGTAAGCCAAAGTAATGTAGGCATTACCGATCGTCCTCAGTTGGCCGCAATGATGGCGCGTGTCGACTTAAAACCGTTTAACTGACAGCAGGAGAGGCATAATGAAAACGCTGCTGATTATTGACGCTAATCTCGGCCAGGCTCGCGCTTACATGGCGAAAACCCTGCTTGGAGCGGCGGCACAGAAAGCACATCTGGAAATTATTGATAATCCGAATGATGCCGAACTGGCAATTGTTCTGGGCGATACGCTTCCTGCCGACAGTTCGCTGAACGGCAAAAAAGTCTGGCTGGGCGACATTGGTCGTGCGGTTGCGCATCCTGAACTCTTCCTTAGCGAAGCTAAAGGCCATGCAAAACCCTACAGCGCCCCGGTTACAACAGCACCTGTGGCCAGCAGTGGTCCAAAACGCGTGGTGGCGGTGACGGCGTGTCCGACCGGTGTTGCTCATACGTTTATGGCCGCTGAAGCGATTGAAACTGAAGCGAAAAAACGTGGCTGGTGGGTGAAGGTTGAAACCCGAGGTTCTGTTGGCGCAGGTAACGCTATTACGCCGGAAGAGGTGGCTCAGGCTGATCTGGTGATTGTGGCAGCTGACATTGAAGTTGATCTGGCGAAGTTTGCCGGCAAACCGATGTATCGCACCTCTACCGGTCTTGCGTTGAAGAAAACAAAGCAGGAGCTGGACAAAGCGCTGGAAGAAGCAACACCGTACCAGCCAACCGGTAAAGCGCAGACTTCAGCAACCGAAAGTAAGAAAGAGAGCGCGGGGGCGTATCGTCACCTGCTGACGGGCGTCTCTTATATGCTGCCGATGGTAGTTGCTGGCGGCCTGTGTATTGCACTCTCGTTCGCTTTTGGTATCGAAGCGTTTAAAGAGCAGGGTACGCTGGCGGCGGCGCTGATGCAGATTGGCGGTGGTTCAGCCTTCGCGCTGATGGTGCCGGTACTGGCAGGTTATATCGCGTTTTCCATCGCTGACCGTCCGGGTCTGACGCCGGGTCTTATCGGCGGTATGCTGGCGGTAAGCACCGGTTCCGGCTTTATTGGCGGGATTATTGCTGGTTTCCTTGCCGGTTATGTGGCGAAGCTTATCAGCACGAAGCTGAAACTCCCGCAGAGTATGGAAGCGCTGAAACCGATCCTGATCATTCCGCTGTTCTCAAGCCTGGTGGTTGGCCTGGCCATGATTTACCTGATCGGCAAACCGGTGGCGGGTATTCTGGAAGGTTTGACTCACTGGCTGCAAACCATGGGTACGGCCAATGCGGTGCTGCTTGGCGCGATTCTTGGCGGCATGATGTGTACCGACATGGGTGGTCCGGTTAACAAGGCGGCGTATGCTTTCGGTGTGGGTCTGCTGAGTACACAAACTTATGCGCCGATGGCGGCCATCATGGCTGCGGGTATGGTACCTCCGCTGGCTCTGGGTCTGGCAACGCTGGTTGCGCGTCGTAAGTTCGATAAAGCGCAGCAGGAAGGCGGAAAAGCTGCGCTGGTACTGGGCCTGTGCTTTATCACCGAAGGGGCAATCCCGTTCGCTGCCCGTGACCCAATGCGCGTTCTGCCTTGCTGTATCGTTGGTGGTGCGATTACCGGGGCTATCTCGATGGCGGTGGGTGCGAAGCTGATGGCGCCACACGGCGGGCTGTTTGTCCTGTTAATCCCAGGTGCAATCACGCCGGTGTTGGGATACCTGCTGGCAATTATTGCCGGTACGCTGGTAGCCGGTCTCTCCTACGCGGTGCTGAAGCGCCCGGAAGCTGAGGTTGTGGCAAAGGCGGCCTGATTTAACGTCAATACCAGGGGCAGAGAATTCTCTGCCCCTTTTTTATGCTTTTACCTATACCGTTGCAGCATCGCCACAATAATCCATCCAGCCTTAATAAAACGGGTCAGGTAATCATTGGCGCGATGATAAAACCAAAGGCAACGCCAGCAATGATCCCACCCAGTCCTGGCAGCATAAACGGATGGTTTAAGACATACTTGCCCACGCGCGTTGTCCCTGTGGTGTCGAACTCCATTGCCGCCAGCGAAGTCGGGTATGTTGGTAGAACAAACACCCCGGTTACCGCCACATAGGAGGCCAGAATTGCCCATGTAGGTACGCCGAGCGCAACGGCCAGAGGGATGATCAGCGGCGTGGTGGCGCCTTGCGAGTAGAGAAGCGCACAGGTACCAAACAGCACCAGTGCCAACAGCATGGGATAAGCCCGTAGAATATCGCCTGCGATATCCTTAATCTCCGCTAAGTGGGCATCAATGAAGGTCGTTCCCAGTGTAACAATCCCGAGAATGACCGCCAGTGAACTCATCCCTGATCTAAACGTGGATGTCAGGACAATAGCATCGGTTGATGTTTTGCATAACACCACCATCAGGCAAGCGGCAGCCAACATACAGATAATGATGATATCCCGGGTATTCATTGGGTTGCCTGCATCGAATCCAGGGCGTAGCTGCGGGCAGGCGGCAAGAATAACGATGACGACCGTTGCCAGCATAAACAGGGCGACCGAGAGTTTGGCACCCGGCGTGGTGCTGTTTTGCCCTTCATATTTACGCACTAATCCTTTTTGCAGGCGTTCCAGATAGACTTCATCATCCTGAAGCTCGCATCCCTGACGTGAGGCGATAAAAGCGGCAACCATCGCGGCGACAAACGAAGCTGGTAGACATACCGCCATGACCTGAATAAAGGTGATACCGTTGCCCTCCATAATGGTCAGCATCGCCGCCATTGCGGCACTGATCGGCGAACCGGATATCGCCACCTGGGAGGCGACTACGGATCCGGCGAGCGTACGAGAAGGGCGGATACCGGACTCTTTGGCGACTTCGGCAATCACTGGCAGGGTAGAAAATACAATGAACCCTGTTCCGGCCATTATGGTCATCGACCAGGTGATAATCGGTGCAATAATATTGATATATTTAGGGTTACGCCGCATGAAATTACCGGCAACACGAACCAGATAATCCATACCTCCTGCGGCCTGTAGCGCCGATGCTGCCACGACAACTGTCATAATAATAAGGATAACGTCAACGGGTGGCGAGCCAATTTGCAGATCAAATCCCAACGTTAAAATAGCCAGCCCCAGACCACCGCATAAACCGATACCTATTCCGCCGAGGCGGATACCAAAAAATATTGCACCCAACACGACGATAATTTCTAACCAAACCATAATGGCCTCCGCCAGAGAATAATTTGTTATTAAAATAAGTGGTTGTTTAATGCTTTATTAATCTGGTAATGGCTGTTATTGCGCCAGAAGATGATGTTTGCCAACTCGTTTTTCGTACCATTTAATACCGGCGCGAACTAATGATCCGGTTGAGTCAATATATTTATCTGGAGACTTTCTGACTGCGTCGGCAAGAATGACGGGGACTTCAGTACATCCCAGTACAATGATTTGTGCGCCGCGTGAGAAGAGCACTTCAGCCTGTTCATTCATCAGCGTTTGTGCCCGCTTAAGGTCGCCGGCTTTTAAGCAATAAATACTTTCCATGACCTTTTCCTGATCGGATGAATCAGGACTGATGCAGGTTAACCCAAGAGATTCTATGCCTTTTTGGTAGAGTCCCATGTAAAGGGTGGCGTTAGTAGCAAGTAAACCGATACGTGATTTTCCGCAGTTTTTGACCTCATTCATGGTTGTTTCAACGATACTGAGTAACTCTGTATGACAGCACTCTTTTAATTCATTAAACCAAAAATGGGCGGTATTACAGGGGATCACAATACACTCCGCACCAGCATCTTCCAGTTTGTGCATATAATCACGCATTGCCGGAAGTGGGGAATGACCATGATGCATTAACGCATCAGTTCGGTCTGGAATATCAGGGATGGATGAAATAATTAATGGGATATGTTCCTGATCGCGTTGCGCTGCGGTAAAGGTGACGAATTTATTAAAAAGATCGACGGTTGCAGCAGGCCCCATACCACCAAGTACGCCAATTAAACCTTTCACGATATATACCTCTATTTACCGATATTTAATATTCAGAGCTGGTGTCTATCTGGTGCTTATGTTTAACAGCAGAGTGTCGTGAGGAGAAATGCAATAATGTTTGGTTCAATGCAAAAAACGCATGAGTGTGATGTCTTTTACCACCTCAGCTGGCCGGCAATCAGCCAGAGGCCCGACGTTACGCGGTGGGTGAGCGGTCGTGGTCGATGAGTAAAGAAACATGTTAATGTCAAAAACGAAGGCATTATGCAAAAAACGAATCACCAGATACTGATGTTGAATATCATCTCCGGGAATATTCAGGCATGATGCTTAAGACTAATCGACATATTTAAACATCCGCGTGACAGGCATGAAAAATATCGAGACAAAATGGTTATATGATTTTCTGACGCTGGAAGCGTGTCGTCATTTTTCCCAGGCCGCGGAGGAGCGCAACCTATCCCAACCGGCATTTAGCCGGCGGATCAAGGCGCTCGAATCCGCTGTTGGGGTGCTGCTGTTTGACCGTACGACGAGTCCACTGCAGCTGACGGAGGAGGGTAAGTTATTCCATTCGCAGACCCGTAGCCTGCTGCAACAACTGGAATGCAATTTAGATGAGCTAAGTGGTCACAACCTGCTTGGCGTTCCCAATATCAAAATAGCGGCGGCACATTCTTTGTCGCTGACGATGTTGCCCAGATTAGTACATTCAATGTCGGCATGGGGCGAGGAGTTTGTTTACCACGTCGAAGCGATTGACGTAGTCCAGGCGGTGAATACGCTGCGCGAGGGGAAAAGTGATTTTATTATCTCCTTTCGCGATGAAGACTTAATGCAGTCACCTTTCTGCGGCTTGAAGGTTTTTGAGTCTGAGCTGTATCCCGTCTGTGCTGCGGATGCACAGGGTAAGGCGTTGTTTGATATCTATCAGCCGCAGGTGCCGATTCTGAACTATACCAGCACTTCCTACATGGGAAGATTGGTTAACCGTCACCTGGCGGAGGTGGGCAGTATTTCGGCGCGTACGCTGTTTATGTCTTCGATGAGTGAGCTATTGAAGAATATGGCATTAGATGGTCATGGTATCGCCTGGCTGCCAGCGTGGACGATCGTGAACGAATTGCGCGATAAGCGCCTGGTTTGTCTGGACACGCCGGAGTTGATGGTGCCAATTCAGGCCTATATTTACCGAATGGATACCCGTTTGAATAAAACGGCTGAGCATTTCTGGCGGATTTTGTACAACCATATGCCAGAGGATCTGGTTACGCTCACTTGATACGCGCCAGCTTGTCTGGCGCGCGGAGATCGTTACGCCACTGCTTTTTCTGTTTGCTGGGCTTTCAGCCAGGCGATCTCTTCGGCCCAGATATCCGGATTAATGGTTTCCAGCACCATTGGAATACCGTCAAAACGATTATCCTGCATAATCCAACGGAAGGCATCATGGCCAATATTGCCTTCACCCAGGCTGTGATGACGGTCAACGCGACTGCCAAACGCGCTCTTGGCGTCGTTCAGGTGCATACCGCGTAGATACTTGAAACCGACAATACGTTCAAATTCCGCAAACGTTTTTTCGCACTCTTCTGCGGAACGCAAATCGTAACCCGCCGCGAAAGCGTGGCAGGTATCAATACAAACGCCAACACGGGACTTATCTTCGACGCCGTCGATAATGGCGGCCAGGTGCTCAAACTTGAATCCCAGATTACTACCTTGTCCGGCGGTATTTTCGATAACTGCCGTAACGCCCTGGGTCTGAGCGAGGACGATGTTGATGGATTCGGCAATGCGCGCCAGACACTCATCTTCCGGGATCTGCATCAAATGGCTGCCAGGGTGAAAGTTCAGCAGGGATAAGCCAAGCAGTTCACAGCGTTGCATTTCATCAAGAAACGCATCACGCGATTTTTCCAGCGCATCGCTGACCGGGTGACCGAGGTTAATCAGGTAACTGTCGTGAGGCAGGATTTGTGCAGAGGTGTAGTGGTACTTCTCACAAGCAGATTTGAAATCATCAATGATTTCGGTGGTCAGCGGCGCGGCACGCCACTGGCGCTGATTCTTGGTGAACAGGGCGAATGCGGTCGCTTCGATTTCTGCGGCTCGAATAGCGGCGTTAGCCAGACCGCCAGCGGCGCTTACGTGCGCTCCGATGTATTTCATAAATTTAACCCGCCATACTCAAATACAAAAAGGGAGAGTATAGCGGGTTAATGGAGGTGAGTCGTGATCGTTTATGCCATCAGGGCGTGGACAGCGACGTTAATCGCAGCACCACCGACAATCAACCAGACAAACAGCAGCAGGGCCATCAGTAACGGTTTGGCACCGGCTTTTTTCAGTGCGCTAACGTGAGTGGTTAACCCCAGTGCAGCCATTGCCATTGCCAGCAAAATGGTGTCCAGCGTTACCAGCATGTTCACAACCGACTGCGGCAGCAGGTGGAACGAGTTAAAAATCGCGACCACAATGAACAGGATGGCAAACCATGGAATAGTGATTTTGCTTTTCTCACCACCCGTAGCCGGAGACAGTTGTTTAACGCGAGCTGCCAGCAGGATGAGGAACGGTGCCAGCATCATGACGCGCAGCATTTTGGCAATAACCGCGGCGTTTTCTGCATCCGGGTTAATGGCGTGCCCGGCAGCCACTACCTGCGCCACTTCATGCATGGTGGAACCAATGTAAATGCCGTAGGTTTCTGGGCTAAACCAGTGTGCCAGCAGCGGATACATTGCCGGATACAGGAAGATAGCGATGGTACCGAAGATCACCACGGTGGCGACAGCGACGGTTACCTTACTGGCTTCCGCTTTCACTACCGGCTCGGTTGCCAGCACGGCGGCGGCACCGCAAATGCTGCTCCCCGCGCCAATCAGCCAGCTGGTGTGGCGGTCCAGACCAAACACTTTTTGCCCCAGGAAACAGGCAATCATAAAGGTACTGCTCAGCGTTAACACATCAATCACGATACCGCTGACGCCGACGTCAGCAATTTGCGCGAAGGTGAGGCGGAAGCCGTAGAGGATGATCCCCAGACGTAATAGATGTTGTTTAGCAAACAGCACGCCGCCGTCACAGCTTTTCCAGATGTGCGGATAGACGGTGTTGCCGAGGACCATCCCCAACAAGATTGCTAAGGTGAGGGCGCTGAACCCGGCACCTGCGACGGCGGGAATAGATCCACCCCATAAGGCAACCCCAGTGATAACTGCACTCAGGGCAAGCCCCGGAATAAAATGCCACGCTGTACGACGATGAGTCTGCAAGGTGAGTTCTGTCATATCCTTCTCCTTTATCTGGGTAAAAGAGTACGGCGAAGTGGTTTAAAAATAAAATTGATTATATATTTATAATTAATCTCTATAAGTGGTAAGTGACGGTTATCTGGTGGAAAACGACTATGCATATCACCCTGCGACAACTTGAAGTGTTTGCTGAGGTACTAAAAAGCGGTTCAACGACCCAGGCGTCTGTCATGCTGGCATTGTCGCAGTCGGCGGTGAGTGCGGCACTTACCGATCTGGAAGGGCAACTCGGCGTGCAACTGTTTGACCGTGTCGGTAAACGACTGGTGGTCAACGAGCACGGGCGTTTGCTCTACCCACGAGCGTTGGCGTTACTTGAGCAAACAACCGAAATCGAACAGCTTTTTCGCGAAGATAATGGTGCCATTCGGGTCTATGCCAGTAGCACCATTGGTAACTATATCTTGCCTGCAATGATCGCCCGCTATCGGCAGGATTTTCCTGATTTGCCGCTCGAGCTGAGCGTGGGTAACAGTCAGGATGTGATTAATGCGGTGCTGGATTTTAGGGTAGATATCGGACTGATCGAAGGGCCTTGTCACAGTACTGAAATTATTTCTGAACCGTGGCTGGAAGACGAGCTGGTGGTGTTTGCCGCACCGTCGTCACCGCTCACAAAGGGGCCTGTTACGCTGGAACAGCTGGCTGCTTCGCCGTGGATCCTGCGTGAACGAGGATCGGGTACGCGCGAACTGGTGGATTACCTGCTGCTGTCTCATCTGCCGAGATTTCAGATGGCAATGGAGTTGGGTAACTCCGAGGCCATTAAGCATGCGGTGCGTCATGGTCTCGGGATCAGCTGCTTGTCGCGTCGGGTTATTGCGGAGCAGTTGCAGGCGGGAACGCTGAGCGAAGTTCCCGTGCCGCTGCCGCGTTTAGTCCGTACTCTCTGGCGCGTGCATCACAGGCAAAAACACATCTCCAATGCCATTACGCGTTTTTTACATTACAGCGATCAGGTCGAGCTGGGCGAATAGGGCGCTTACTGTCGTAATGTCACCTCTCTGTAGAACGGCGGTTATAACTTAACCGCCTTACACCGCATATTTTCTGCTTTACTTATAATCCGCGGCCAGTCATGAAGGTCTCTTATAACAGCGTATTTGTGCCAGAAGAATGCCATTTCGTCTGCTACAATCGCGCCTCATTTTTTGGATGGATAGCATTTTCACATGGTTTCCGAAACTAAAACCACAGAAGCGCCCACGCTACGTCGTGAACTGAAGGCGCGTCACCTGACGATGATTGCCATTGGAGGCTCCATCGGTACAGGTCTTTTCGTTGCATCTGGTGCAACTATTTCTGCAGCGGGTCCAGGCGGCGCGTTGTTCTCTTATATTCTGATCGGTCTGATGGTGTACTTCCTGATGACCAGCCTCGGTGAACTGGCTGCCTATATGCCGGTTTCCGGCTCGTTTTCCACCTACGGTCAGAACTACGTAGAAGAAGGCTTTGGCTTCGCGCTGGGCTGGAACTACTGGTACAACTGGGCGGTAACGATTGCTGTTGACCTGGTGGCCGCACAGCTGGTGATGAGCTGGTGGTTCCCGGACACGCCGGGCTGGATCTGGAGTGCGCTGTTCCTCGGCGTTATCTTCCTGCTGAACTACATTTCCGTTCGCGGGTTTGGTGAAGCGGAATATTGGTTCTCACTGATCAAAGTTACCACCGTCATTATCTTCATCGTGGTTGGCGTGATGATGATTTTCGGTATCTTCAAAGGCGCTCAGCCGGTGGGCTGGAGCAACTGGACGATCGGTGATGCACCGTTTGCCGGTGGTTTTGCTGCGATGATTGGCGTGGCGATGATCGTCGGTTTCTCCTTCCAGGGGACGGAGCTTATCGGTATCGCGGCTGGCGAATCTGAAAATCCTGAAAAGAACATTCCACGTGCGGTACGTCAGGTATTCTGGCGAATCCTGCTGTTCTATGTGTTCGCAATTTTGATTATCAGCCTGATCATTCCGTATACCGATCCAAGCCTGCTGCGTAACGATGTAAAAGACATCAGCGTTAGCCCGTTCACGCTGGTATTCCAGCATGCGGGTCTGCTGTCTGCGGCAGCGGTGATGAACGCAGTTATCCTGACGGCGGTGCTGTCCGCAGGTAACTCCGGGATGTACGCCTCCACGCGTATGCTTTACACCCTGGCATGTGACGGTAAAGCGCCGCGTATTTTCGGCAAACTGTCTCGTGGCGGCGTACCGCGTAACGCGCTGTATGCGACCACCGTGGTGGCGGGGCTGTGCTTCCTGACTTCAATGTTTGGCAACCAGACCGTGTACCTGTGGCTGCTGAATACTTCCGGGATGACGGGCTTTATCGCCTGGCTGGGGATTGCTATTAGCCACTATCGCTTCCGTCGCGGTTATGTGCTGCAGGGGCACGATGTGAAGGATCTGCCGTACCGTTCTGGCTTCTTCCCGCTGGGTCCGATCTTCGCCTTTGTGCTGTGCCTGATTATCACCCTGGGTCAGAACTACGAAGCGTTCCTGAAAGACAGCATTGACTGGGGCGGCGTGATGGCTACCTATATCGGTATCCCGCTGTTCCTGATTATCTGGTTTGGCTATAAGCTGACCAAAGGAACCCGTTTTGTTCGCTACAGCGAAATGAAATTCCCGGGCCGCGTAAAGAAGTAACGGTATAAAAAAGCATAACAAAAACCCCGGCATGATGAGTGCCGGGGTTTTTTATTGCGCCTAACTTAGAAGCTATAAGTCATGCCAACCGTGTAACGACGTCCATCAAGGACGGTGTCGTAGGTATCGTAATCGATTTGTTTATCCAGCACGTTATACACGCCAGCGGTCATCAACAGATCCTTGGTAGCATAGTAACGTAAACCAACGTCGACCTGAGTATAGGACGGGGTGCCCTGTGCCATGGAGGTACGGCTCAGGTATTCAGACGTTTTCCCGCGCAGATTCAGACGGCTCCAGAAACCGAGATCCTGCGTAGCCTGCCAGTCCAGTGTCGTGTTAAACATATGCTTCGGCATTTTGTTCAACGGTTGGCCTGAGAACTGACCGCTTTTCTGCTCAGATTCTGTGTAGGTGTAGTTCGCGGTCCAGTTGACGTCAGAGGTTATTTTCCAGCCGAAGGTGGATTCTACGCCGCGCATATTGGCTTTATCGACGTTAACGCGATCGCTGACGAAGTCATAATGGGTGCCGCCGATGGTGCAGGCCGGATCGGAACTGCTGTTACAACGGCGAACTTCGGTGATTTTGTTTTTAAAGTCGGTATTGAACAACGTAACGCCTGCGTTGAGGTCGTTGCCGTTATCCCACAGTAAACCGATCTCTTCGCTGAGGCTTTTCTCCGGTTTCAGGTCCGGGTTGCCGACAATGATTCCGTTCAGACGACCGCCGCCGGTGACCTGTCCCCAACTGGCAGAAGACTGGCGCAGATCCGGTGCGCGATAGCCCGCGGAAACGCCGCCTTTTAAGGTCCACTGATCGCTCAGATGCCATACGCCATAGCCGCGCGGCGTCCAGTTGTCACCGTAGTTTTCATCCTTATCCATACGCAGACCGCCGGTCAGCGTGAAGGTATCGGTAACGGCCCATTCATCTTCAGCAAACAGCGCCCAGCTCCAGCGAGTCAGTTTGTTCAGTCCATCAGCCGCTTGCAGCTGGTTGCCATTATCGCGCAGTTTTTCATAACGGTATTGCCCGCCCAACGTCAGGGTGTGCGCCCCAAGGAATACCTGGTTCTGGTTATTGAAAATCGTGTTGTAGGACTTCATCTGGCGACCGGGGTTGTCGGTCTCTTCCTGCTGGACATAGCTGGTGGAGTTGAAGTCGTCGTAATAACCGCTGTGGGTTATTGAGTACGTGGTGTGCACATACTTGTTTTCGCTTTTACTGTTGGGCTTACAGCTTCCGTTGCGGCAGTTTTCCTCGGCCATGGATTTGCCCGGCGTACTGTCGCGATCCTGCAATTCACGTGCGTAATCGAAATCGATGTCGTTTTTATCATCTGGCGTAAAGTTCAGGGTTAATCCCCCGCTACGCATACGCTGTTCATTGTAGCCATTTACGATTTCATCTTCCGCGCGGTGGGAGAATAATCCGGTCACCTTCGCGCCAAGTAATCCGTCAATCAGTGGTCCAGACGCATAGGCGTTGGTCTGGTAAATATCGCCGGAGTCTCTGTCTTCCTGGAAAGTGGCATCGCCGTGCAAAGAGCCGGTCCAGGCTTTAGTATTCGACACTTTTTTGGTGATGACGTTAATGACGCCGCCCATCGCATCGGAGCCGTAGAGGGATGACATCGGGCCGCGGATTACCTCGATACGCTCGATGGATTCCAGCGGCGGCAGCCAACCTTGCTCAATACCTGAGTTGTCGCTGTTAGGACGTGTACCGCGGGTGCTGATGCGTTTACCGTTGACCAGGAAGAGTGTGTATTGCGAAGCCATACCGCGAATACTGATATCGCTACTGCTCCCCCCGCCAGTGACGACGACGCCAGGGACATCTTTTAGCGCATCGGTGACATCTCGATAGGCTTTGTCCTCAATCTGCTGCTTGGTAATAACAGATATTGAAGCCGGGGCATCCTGAATTTTCTGCTCGAAACCGGTAGCGGTAACGACCACGGTGTCTTGTTCAGCGGCATGGCCGAGTGATGGGAGGCAGGCGACGCATACTGCGGCAGCTACAGCCTTAACGTGAGGTATAGTCATTTGTATCATTCCATTTAAATGAATCAAACTGCGCGTCATGTGAAAGGCCATGACAATTGTATGTATTTGTCTTTTAAGGACTCTTTTCAGTAAAGAAGCGGGGGGATTGTACAAAAGTATGAATATTTGTAAACACAAATGATAATAGAAATCATTTGTGTTTGATATGATTTGGGGTGAAATACTTTTTTAATCAATAAGATAGTGGGGGAAGAAAAAAGGAGAAAAAGTGAAGGAATGATGGAGAAATGAAGAGGGCTTCCGCCCTCAACTAAGAAATTACTTCAGCAAATACTGGGCGTGGAAGCGCAGGTGATCCTCAATAAACGACGCAATAAAGTAATAGCTATGGTCGTAACCAGGCTGGATGCGTAGCGTCATTGGCCAAGCGGTCTGACGGGCAGTTTCGGCTAGTACCGCGGGCTGCAACTGATCGGCAAGAAACTGATCGCTGTCTCCCTGATCGATTAGCGTCGGGATCGCGTCTGCGGGTTTGCTGGCCAGCATCAACGCGCAGCTATCCCACTCTGCCCACTGTGTTTTATCTTCGCCCAGATAAGCGCTAAAAGCCTTCTCACCCCACGGAACACGACAAGGGTTTACGATCGGCGCAAAGGCGGAAACGCTGGTGTATCTCCCGGGATTTTTCAGCGCCATAATCAATGCGCCGTGGCCGCCCATGGAGTGTCCGCTGATGGCACAGCGATCGCTGACGTTAAACTGCGACTGAATCAGTGCCGGAAGCTCATCACGCAGATAGTCATACATACGAAAATGCGTTGCCCACGGCTGCTGGGTGGCATTGAGGTAAAATCCTGCCCCTTGACCTAAATCGTAGCCATCATCGTTGGCAACCTGCTCGCCGCGCGGGCTGGTGTCCGGCATCACCAGCACTATACCCAGCTCAGCCGCGATGCGCTGCGCACCCGCTTTGGTGGTGAAGTTTTCATCATTGCAGGTCAGGCCCGACAGCCAGTACAGCACCGGAGGCGGAGCGTTATCGCGGGGTGGTGGAAGAAAAATACTGAAGGTCATGGCGCAATTTAACGTGGTGGAGTCGTGACGCCAGCGTTGCTGCCAGCCTTCAAAACAGCGGTGCTCTTCAAGCATTTCCATGCGTGGCTCCTTGTTGTGTTGAACCTGAATGTGTTTGCGAACTCATCATAATACAGATTATTCATAGCACTGTGAGTAACTTTCACTTCCGCATTGAGCAAACATACTTCATCATCTATATAACTTTACATTAACACTCGACGTCACCGGGCTGAAAGACAAGTGAAATCAGCGACGCTGAAAGGCTGTGCCAATTTCAATAATTATCACGGTGAATACTGGATTATGTGCGCCGCCTCACGCACAATGTTCTGGCTGTGACACAGCCTAAAAACTTTGCCCCATGCAGGGCAGAGGCGCCCCACCTGCAGGAGAAGAAGAAATGTCATCACTCAGTAAAGAAGCGGCACTGGTTCATGAAGCGTTGGTTGCGCGTGGTCTCGAAACCCCGCTGCGCCCGCCTGTGCAAGAGATGGATAACGAAACACGCAAACGTCTTATCTCTGGCCATATGACCGAGATTATGCAATTGCTCAATCTCGATTTGAGCGATGACAGTCTGATGGAAACTCCGCATCGCATTGCGAAAATGTATGTCGATGAGATTTTCTCTGGTCTCGATTACGCCAACTTCCCGAAAATCACCGTCATTGAAAACAAAATGAAGGTGGACGAGATGGTCACGGTCCGCGATATCACGCTGACCAGCACCTGTGAACACCACTTTGTCACTATCGATGGCAAAGCGACGGTGGCGTATATTCCGAAAGATTCGGTCATTGGTCTGTCGAAGATTAACCGCATTGTGCAGTTCTTTGCACAGCGTCCGCAGGTACAGGAACGTCTGACCCAGCAAATTCTCACCGCGCTGCAAACGCTGCTCGGGACGAATAATGTGGCGGTATCGATTGACGCGGTGCATTACTGTGTGAAAGCGCGCGGCATTCGCGATGCGACCAGTGCGACCACCACCACTTCTCTTGGCGGATTGTTTAAGTCCAGCCAGAACACGCGTCAGGAATTCCTGCGCGCAGTACGTCATCACAACTGATTAGGGCAGGAACCATGGAGCGTAATGTCACGCTGGATTTTATTCGTGGCGTTGCCATTCTTGGTATCCTGCTTCTCAATATTAGCGCCTTTGGCCTGCCGAAGGCGGCATACCTCAATCCCGCCTGGTATGGCGACATTACCTTATCTGACGCCTGGACCTGGGCGCTGCTCGATCTCTTTGCGCAGGTAAAATTCCTTACCCTGTTTGCTCTGCTGTTTGGTGCTGGTCTGCAAATGCTGCTCCCGCGTGGTAAACGCTGGATCCAGTCGCGGCTTACGTTGCTGGTGCTATTGGGATTCATTCACGGTTTACTCTTCTGGGATGGCGATATCCTGCTGGCATATGGCTTGATCGGCCTGATTTGCTGGCGGCTGATCCGGGATGCGCCGTCGGTGAAAAGCTTGTTTAACACCGGCGTGGTGCTTTATTTGGCGGGCGTTGGTGTATTGCTGCTGTTGGGTGTGATCTCCGGGAGCGAAACCAGCCGGGCCTGGACGCCGGATGCTTCAGCGTTGCTGTATGAAAAATACTGGAAAGTGAACGGCGGAATGGAAGCAATCAGTAATCGCGTGGATATGATGTCCAATAGCTTGCTGGCGTTAGGTGCGCAATATGGCTGGCAACTGGCGGGGATGATGCTGCTCGGCGCGGCATTAATGCGTAGCGGCTGGCTAAAAGGGCAGTACAGTTTGCAGCATTATCGACGCACTGGCGTTCTGCTGGTTATTATCGGCATGGCGATTAACCTGCCTGCTATCATCGCCCAGTGGCAACTGGACTGGGCCTACCGCTGGTGTGCCTTCCTGTTACAAGCACCGCGAGAGCTGGGGGCGCCTTTGCAAACCATTGGTTATGCCGCGCTGATGTTTGGTTTCTGGCCACAGCTTAGTCGCTTAAAATGGGTCATTGCCGTCGCCTGTGTGGGTCGCATGGCATTAACCAACTATCTGTTACAGACCTTAATCTGCACCACGTTGTTTTATCAGGCCGGTTTATTTATGAAATTTGACCGGCTGGAGCTGCTGCTTTTCGTCATCCCGGTCTGGGCGATTAACTTACTTTTCTCTGTCATATGGCTGCGTTTCTACCGGCAGGGCCCGGTGGAATGGCTGTGGCGTCAATTAACCCTGCGTGCTTCGGGGACATCATTACCACGAACATCCAGATAACGATCTGGATCACATTCATTAACAAAATGGATGTAAGCGCTTTCATTCCTGTGACATCACTCACGCAGTCCGTTTCATTGTGCTGACAAAATACCCAGCCTGGGGTGTCTGCGGGCAGCCGCAATCTAAAACAGGGCAGTGAATATGGTAACCATTCGTGATGTGGCACGGCAGTCTGGCGTTTCTGTAGCGACCGTTTCCCGCGTACTGAACAACAGTGCGCTGGTGAGTCCCGATACGCGTGAAGCGGTAATGAAGGCAGTCACTCAGCTTGGCTATCGACCTAATGCCAACGCACAAGCGCTGGCGACGCAGGTAAGCGACACGATTGGTGTTGTCGTCATGGATGTATCAGATGCGTTTTTTGGCGCGCTGGTAAAAGCCGTGGATATGGTTGCTCAGCAGCATCAGAAGTATGTCCTGATTGGCAACAGCTACCATGAGGCGGAAAAAGAACGTCATGCCATTGAGGTGTTGATTCGCCAACGCTGTAACGCGCTGATTGTACACTCTAAAGCGCTGAGCGATCGGGAACTGGCCGAGTTTATGGATCAAATCCCCGGCATGGTACTGATCAACCGCCTTGTTCCTGGCTACGCCCACCGTTGCGTCTGCCTGGATAACATCAGCGGTGCCAAAATGGCTACCCGGATGCTGCTAAATAATGGTCATCAACGCATCGGTTATCTGGCATCAAGCCACCGCATTGAAGATGACGCCATGCGCAAAGAAGGGTGGTTAACTGCTCTGAAAGAGCAGGGGATTGTTGCGGCAGAAAGCTGGGTCGGCACCGGTTCGCCCGATATGCAGGGCGGAGAGTCCGCGATGGTGGAACTGCTGGGGCGTAACTTACAACTGACGGCGGTCTTCGCTTATAACGACAATATGGCAGCCGGCGCGCTGACCGCGCTAAAAGATAACGGCATCGCTATTCCATTACACCTTTCTATCATTGGCTTCGATGATATTCCCATCGCGCGTTACACCGATCCGCAGCTAACCACTGTGCGCTATCCCATTGCTTCAATGGCAAAAATGGCGACGGAGCTTGCGCTACAGGGGGCGGCTGGCACGTTGGATCCGCAGGCGTCGCATTGTTTTATGCCAACGCTGGTGCGTCGCCATTCAGTAGCGCTGCGGCAGAATGCGGCACCGATCACTAACTCATAACGTTGCGCGATGTAACCGCTTTCAATATGTGAGTAAATTCACAGTATATTAACAATGCGATAGCTATGATGACACTGTTTGTTGCGCTGTAACTACTATGTAACGGTGAATAATCACTTTCATCGAGGTATAGGTGCCTTAAACAAAAATTAAAGCCTGTTTTTGGAGCGTTGCCAGACACGGAAGAAATATTTTTTAAAAGTGAGCTTCGGCGTTCAGTAACACTTCAGTAACGTTCTGCCTGCCGAGCATTTATCTCAAGTACTACCCTGCATAATAAAACCGGAGATACCATGAATAAGAAGGTGTTGACCCTGTCTGCTGTAATGGCAAGCATGTTATTCGGCGCGGCTGCGCACGCTGCTGATACCCGCATTGGTGTGACTATCTATAAGTATGACGATAACTTTATGTCTGTAGTACGTAAGGCTATTGAAAAAGATGCCAAAGCGGCACCAGATGTACAGCTGCTGATGAACGACTCGCAGAACGACCAGTCCAAACAAAACGATCAGATCGACGTGCTACTGGCAAAAGGCGTTAAAGCACTGGCGATTAACCTGGTTGACCCGGCAGCTGCTGGCACGGTCATTGAAAAAGCACGCGGACAGAACGTACCGATCGTGTTCTTCAACAAAGAACCTTCTCGTAAAGCGCTGGACAGCTATGACAAAGCGTATTACGTCGGTACCGACTCTAAAGAGTCCGGCATTATTCAGGGTGATTTGATTGCCAAACACTGGGCAGCTAACCCGAACTGGGACCTGAACAAAGACGGCAAAATTCAGTTTGTTCTGCTGAAAGGCGAACCGGGACACCCGGATGCTGAAGCACGTACCACTTACGTGATTAAAGAGCTGAACGACAAGGGCATTAAAACTGAGCAGCTGCAGTTAGATACTGCAATGTGGGATACCGCTCAGGCGAAAGATAAGATGGATGCGTGGATGTCTGGTCCAAACGCGAACAAAATTGAAGTGGTTATCGCTAACAACGATGCGATGGCAATGGGTGCAGTTGAAGCGCTGAAAGCGCACAACAAAACCAGCGTACCAGTATTTGGTGTGGATGCGCTGCCTGAAGCGCTGGCTCTGGTGAAATCTGGCGCCATGGCCGGTACCGTGCTGAACGATGCTAACAACCAGGCGAAAGCCACCTTCGATCTGGCGAAAAACCTGGCTGACGGCAAAGGTGCGGCAGATGGCACTAACTGGAAAATTGAGAACAAGATTGTTCGCGTTCCGTACGTAGGTGTCGATAAAGATAATCTGGCAGAGTTCACCAACAAATAAATACTCCGTATGTGGGCGCAATTTCATTGCGCCCTTAATAATGCACTCTGCAAGGCCAACAAGGTATAATTATGGTCAGCACACATACTCAGTCGTCAGGCGAATACTTGTTGGAAATGACCGGCATCAACAAGTCCTTCCCCGGCGTTAAGGCGCTTGATAATGTCAATTTAAAAGTTCGCCCGCATTCTATTCACGCCCTAATGGGAGAGAATGGAGCGGGGAAATCAACATTATTGAAATGTCTTTTCGGCATCTATCAAAAAGATTCCGGCAGTATTTTATTTCAGGGTAAAGAAATCGATTTTCATTCTGCTAAAGAAGCGCTTGAAAATGGTATTTCGATGGTACACCAGGAATTAAACCTGGTATTACAACGTTCTGTGATGGACAACATGTGGCTGGGACGCTATCCCACCAAAGGCATGTTTGTCGATCAGGAAAAAATGTACCGCGATACCAAAGCGATATTTGATGAACTGGATATTGATATCGATCCGCGTGCGCGCGTCGGTACATTATCCGTTTCACAAATGCAGATGATTGAAATTGCGAAAGCATTCTCCTATGACGCCAAAATCGTCATCATGGATGAACCAACTTCATCGTTAACTGAAAAAGAAGTTAACCATCTGTTCACCATCATCCGTAAGCTGAAAGAGCGTGGATGCGGTATTGTTTATATCTCTCACAAAATGGAAGAAATCTTCCAGCTGTGCGATGAAATTACCGTACTACGCGACGGTCAGTGGATTGCGACCCAGCCGCTGGAAGGGCTGGATATGGATAAGATCATCGCCATGATGGTCGGACGTTCACTGAACCAACGTTTTCCGGATAAAGAAAACAAACCTGGTGAAGTCATTCTGCAAGTGCGTAACCTGACCTCGCTGCGCCAGCCGTCGATTCGTGATATCTCGTTTGATTTGCACAAAGGGGAGATTCTTGGGATTGCAGGTCTGGTAGGCGCAAAACGCACGGATATCGTTGAAACGCTTTTTGGTATTCGTGAGAAATCATCAGGTACGATTACGCTACACGGCAAAAAAATTAATAACCACAGTGCAAATGAAGCCATCAACCATGGTTTTGCACTGGTCACGGAAGAGCGCCGCTCAACCGGTATTTATGCATATCTGGACATTGGTTTTAACTCGTTAATCTCCAATATCCAAAACTATAAAAACAAAGTTGGTCTGTTGGATAATTCCCGCATGAAGAGTGATACCCAGTGGGTAATTGACTCCATGAGGGTAAAAACACCGGGTCATCGTACGCAAATCGGTTCACTTTCTGGCGGTAATCAGCAAAAGGTGGTTATTGGTCGTTGGTTATTAACCCAGCCAGAAATTCTGATGCTGGATGAACCGACGCGTGGAATCGATGTTGGCGCGAAATTTGAAATTTATCAGTTGATTGCCGAACTCGCGAAAAAGGATAAGGGGATTATTATTATTTCCTCTGAAATGCCGGAGCTGCTGGGTATTACCGATCGTATTCTGGTGATGAGCAATGGTCTCGTTGCTGGAATTGTTGACACTAAAACAACAACGCAAAACGAAATCCTCCGTCTTGCGTCTTTGCACCTTTAAGATTAGGGGCTCCTCATGAGTGCGTTAAATAAGAAAAGTTTTCTTACTTACCTGAAAGAAGGCGGAATTTACGTTGTTCTTTTGGTTTTGCTGGCGATTATTATTTTCCAGGATCCCACTTTCTTAAGCTTACTGAACCTGAGTAATATTCTCACGCAATCCTCGGTGCGTATTATTATCGCATTGGGTGTGGCTGGACTGATTGTTACCCAAGGGACCGACCTGTCGGCGGGGCGTCAGGTTGGCCTGGCGGCAGTGGTGGCGGCAACTCTGTTGCAGTCGATGGAGAATGCCAACAAGGTATTCCCGGAAATGGCGACGATGCCAATCATTGTAGTGGTGCTGATTGTTTGCGTGATTGGCGCCATTATCGGTCTGGTGAACGGTATTATCATTGCTTATCTGAACGTAACACCGTTTATTACCACACTGGGTACGATGATTATCGTTTACGGGATCAACTCCCTGTACTACGACTTCGTCGGCGCATCGCCAATTTCTGGCTTTGACAGCGGATTCTCAACCTTTGCGCAGGGCTTTATTGCACTGGGCAGTTTCCGACTCTCCTACATCACATTCTATGCGCTGATTGCGGTGGCCTTTGTGTGGGTGCTGTGGAACAAGACCCGCTTCGGTAAAAACATTTTCGCCATCGGCGGAAACCCGGAAGCTGCGAAAGTGTCCGGTGTAAACGTTGCGCTGAACCTGCTGATTATCTATGCGTTGTCTGGCGTGTTCTATGCCTTCGGCGGTTTGCTCGAAGCCGGACGTATCGGCTCAGCGACCAACAACCTCGGCTTTATGTATGAGCTGGATGCGATTGCGGCGTGCGTGGTTGGCGGCGTGTCGTTCAGCGGCGGGGTAGGTACCGTGTTTGGCGTAGTAACCGGTGTGATCATCTTCACCGTCATCAACTACGGTTTGACCTACATCGGCGTGAACCCTTACTGGCAGTATATTATCAAGGGCGGCATTATTATCTTCGCGGTCGCGCTGGACTCACTGAAGTACGCGCGTAAGAAGTAATCTGGGAAGAGAAAAATAAAACCGGTGCAGAGGCGTTCTGCATCGGTTTTTTTATTTGATAAAGAGTAACCAGATACCAGTGAACAATGCACCAATGGCCATACCGAAATAAACGATGATATAGTTCCAGTAAGTGCTGGGTTCTTTAGCGCGAGAAATGATCATTGGCGTCTGCGAACCTTTCACTGTTTTCTCGACGATACCGGAACGTAGTCCCTTCAGGCCTTCTCTGCACGTCCAGAGAACAATCATCAGTACGCCAATAACGATAAAGATCGTTTTTCCTTCCATGCTTATTTTCCTTGTTTCTTTTGTAATTCGAGTAATTGTTCAGGCGTGACCGCCGGATACCCCTGCGCATCGTCCGGTACCTGATGCATAGTAGGGATGGGCACCAGTGGGCCTAAAAAACGGGGCTCACGTTTGAAAATGTAGAGATCGGCGAGTGCGCCAAAACGGGCGCCAAATTCACGTACCCGCACGGTGAGCATATCTTTTGGCGAAGGTACGGCGTAGCACTGGGCCTGAATACCCATATGCAGCGCAATAAACAAGGCGCGCTCACAGTGGAATCGTTGAGTAATAATGATGAAATCGTTGGTATCAAAGACCTTGCGGGTACGCACGATGGAGTCGAGTGTCCGGAACCCTGCGTAATCAAGCACGATGTCAGCGGGATCGACGCCTGCGGCAATCAGATCCTTACGCATCGTCATGGGTTCGTTGTAGCTTTGCTGGGCATTATCGCCGCTTAACAGCAGATAGTTTACCTTCCCGCTGTTATAGGCGTTCAATGCGCCCTGAATGCGGTAACGGTAATATTGGTTGATGACGCCGGTGCGGTAATACTTCGCCGTGCCCAGAACCACACCTACCTGGCGGTAGGGTAAATCCTGCAGTTCGTCGTAAATGTAGGGAGCCGTCTTCCAGCTCATCCAGCGATCGAGTCCAAGCACAGTCAAAAGCAGCAAGCCTAGCAGGACTAACAGGCTGTAAAACACGCGCTTTAACATGCAGAAAACTCGTTATTTGGATGGAATTTCAATCAGGCTACTGTACCGGAAGACGTAGCGCAAGAAACAGCAGTCTGATTGAGGGGATTTTAGGCATTGCGCATAGTGCCGGATAGCGGTGTAAACACCTTATCCGGCCTACGAACTGGCGTTATTGAGTCGATTAACCCAGAAGTACGCGCTCTATATTGTCGCAGCCCAGTGCTTTCAGCGTGGCGGAGGTTGCATCCCACTGAATCAATGGCGCGTCGGCTTTTTCAGCCAGTACAGCACGTTGGATATCTGGATAATCATAACCGTTGAGATTCAACAGGTTTAACGCGCCCTGCAGCGGTGGCAGGGTCGGGTTAAAAGCGGCATTTTCAGCATAGCTGCCGCTAAAAATACGACCATCTTTACACTCCAGCGCCACGCCGCTTGGGGATTTGCTGTACGGCATATGGCATCTGTTGGCAGCGGTGATTGCCGCCTGAGTCAACGTATCGCCCTGCAGCGCGAAGCCGTGATCCTGATCGTCCATCAGCAGCGTTTTAATCTCCAGATCCTTCGGGCCGAAGGCATCTGGCAGGTAGTCGCGCAGCACGTGTGGTGCACGTCCCGGCAGATGAATACGTAAATCCAGTCCGCTGTTCAGTTCGTTCATAAACTGGCGACAATGGCCGCACGGCGTGTAGTTGACGGTGATGGCAGCGAGCCCTTTTTCACCGCGCAGCCAGGCGTGGCTGATGGCGCTTTGCTCGGCATGAACGGTTTGCTGCATGGTCGCGCCCAGGAACTCCATGTTCCCACCGAAGTACCAGTTGCCGCTGATGCCGCGAGAAATTGCCCCAACGTTGAAGTTGGATAGCGGAGTACGTGCGCAGGCCGCAGCCAGCGGCAGCAGAGCGAATGCCAGCGCGTCTTCGTCCAGTCCCGATTCGCGTTTCAGCAAAGAGACCTGCTCAGCAGTCAGCATGGCGGGGAAATGTGCATCCGCCAGAACAGGGGCCAGGGCTGATTGCAAGTTATCCGCGAGTTGGGCAAAAGCAGTTTGAAAACGTGGATGCATGGCGATGCCTCATAACAATGTAATGGAATCGTAGTTTACGGGCCTGTTATGGCTTTATATGTGATCCAAATCTCATTGTGTATGCAACTTATGAAACTTAAATGAAAAATGTGCAACGCATCGCAAATAAATAGCTAAAAAATGAAGGTTAACCCACCACTGCCAGAATAATCGGGAACAGGAACGGGGCTACCAGCGAGGTAATAATGCCGCAAATGACCAGCGCCAGTGAGCTAAACGCACCTTCCTGATAGTCCAGTTCCGCACAGCGTGCGGTGCCCAGGGCGTGCGACGCGGTGCCCATTGCCAGCCCACGAGCGGCCTTGGTGCGAATACGCATCGCATTAAGCAACGTATGACCAAATACTGCCCCGAGAATGCCGACAAAAATGACGCAAACGGCACTGATAGCCGGAATACCGCCAATACTGCCACCCACGGCCATAGCGATAGGTGTAGTGACCGATTTTGGCATGATTGACGCGGCAATTTGCGGCGATGCGCCCATCAACAAGGCGATTGTTGTACCTGTAACCATCGCCACAACGCTGCCGGCAAAACAGATAGCAATGATTGATTTCCAGCGGGCGCGAATCTGGTGCAACTGTTCGTATAACGGATAGGCCAGCGCGACCACGGCAGGTTGCAGCAAATCGTTCAGCACTTCGCTGCCTTTGAAATAGTGATCATAGGGAATACCGGTCAGCAGCAGAATGGGAATAATTACCACCATGGCCACCAGCAGAGGGTTCAGCAAAGGCATTTTAAAGCGAGCTGCCAGCTTACGTGCGCCAAAAAATACCGCCAGCGTAAGAGGTAACGACCACCAGATATACGACATCATTTTTTTGCTTTAGCCTCTTTTTGCCCAACGATTTTGCGCTCACCGTGCACAATGTGCGAGCTCCAGCTCACCACCAGGAAAACGACCAGCGTACTGATGGTACAAGACACCACTACCGGACCAAATTGTGCGCGGAGCAGGTCAAAGTACTGCATGATCCCCACGCCAATCGGGACAAACAACAGGGCCATATAACGAATCAGCACGTAGCAGCCAGGGTTAACCCATTTTGCCGGTAACACCTGCAAAGCCAGTAAGACAAATAGGATCAGCATGCCGATAATGCTGCCCGGAATGGTGATAGGGAGTAGCGATGCAAGAAAAATACCTGCATAGAGGCAGGCATAAATCAGGACGAATGCGCGCAAATATTGCCAGATAACGTTCAGTGCTTTGCTCATAGTTGAAACCCTTGACGAGACTCATTCATCATACAATTAAACTTAAAAACGTGCTACCGATCACATCATGAATTCTAAGCATAGAGGAAATAGATATCTGGAACATCGGGCGATGGCCCTAACTCTCCGCGCTAAACCTGTGCCAGATAATACAAAAAACGATTCAGGGCGGTAGTCGGCGTTTCGTTGTTGCGCCAGAATACGCCGACGCTGCCTTTTTGTTCAATCTTCGGCAGATTCAGGATAGCCAGCTGTCCCTGGGCGGCATACCTTTGTGCCAGACGCAAAGAAAGAATAGAGATCATGTCGCTACTTTGCAGCAGATTGGTGCTGACGTTGATCGATGCCGATTCAATGATGTTTTCCGGCAACATGACACCGTTATCAACCAGCGCGTTATCAATGCTTATCCGGATAGGGGTTCCTGTCGGCCAGACAATCCAGCGCCAGTTCGCCAGATCGTGCCAGGTGAGCAGGGGATATTTTGCCAGGGGATGATCGGGACGGGCGACGAAACAGACCGGCTCGGTATACAGCACCTGGTAATTGAGCGGCAACTGAAGCGCCCGGCCACCGACGCGACCGACGACGACATCCACCGAACCCGCGAGCAGATCGTGCAGCAGCGGGGTCATCACTTTCTCTTCAATATTAAGATGCAGGGTTGGTAACTCTTTAAGCAACCCCAGTATTGCCTGAGAAACACAGTCGGTCGCTACTGGCGAGCAGCCAATCTTCAGACTCCCTACAAGGCCGCCTTGCTTAAAACGGGCGATCTCATACTGCGAACGTTCCATATCATTGATTAGGCGTTGGGCATGCTGCAGTAGCAGTTTGCCGCCTTCGGAAGGACGCAAGCCTTTGCTATGACGTTCAAAGAGCGTGATGCCAATCTCATCTTCGAGTTGTGATAACCATTTCGACAACGCGGGCTGGGTGATATTCATCATCCGGGCGACGTGAGTCAGATTTCCCTGTTCGCCCAGTGCAATAAGCGTTTGCAGGTAGTGCAACTTCAGTTTCTGCGCCCAGTTTGCCATTTGCTATAACCTCCAGGTTATACCTCTGCATGAAAAGCCATTGTACATTTCATCTCCAAACATACAAAGTCGCAACATACCTAAAACAAAACAGACATCTACTCTACCTGCACTGAGGCATTCACTATGACTCAACAACGTGATCTACAAGCGCTGATCGATTCCGCCCCCGTCGGTAAGACCCAGTGGCGCGTTATCATCTGCTGTTTTCTGGTTGTCATGCTCGACGGATTTGATACCGCGGCGATTGGTTTTATCGCACCCGACATTCGCACTCACTGGCAGCTGACTGCCGGCGATCTGGCCCCGCTGTTTGGCGCAGGTCTGCTGGGACTGACCGCTGGCGCGCTGCTCTGTGGCCCGCTGTCCGACCGTTTTGGCCGCAAAAGAGTGATAGAACTCTGCGTGGCATTGTTCGGTGCGCTAAGTCTGATCTCGGCTTTTTCACCCGATCTACAAACGCTGGTTATTTTGCGCTTCCTGACCGGTTTAGGTCTGGGCGGCGCGATGCCAAATACCATCACCATGACGTCTGAATACCTGCCAGCGCGTCGGCGTGGGGCACTGGTCACCATGATGTTCTGCGGATTCACCCTGGGATCGGCAATGGGCGGCATCGTCAGCGCGCAGCTGGTGCCGGTGATTGGCTGGCACGGCATCCTGGTGCTGGGAGGCGTTCTACCGCTGATGCTGTTTGTGGCCCTGCTGTTTGCGCTACCGGAATCCCCACGCTGGCAGGTTCGTCGTCAGCTGCCGCAAAACGTGATTGCCAGAACCGTTAGCGCCATCACCCGGGAACGTTATGACAATACCCATTTTTATCTCAACGAGGGCACCTCAATTGCTAAAGGCAGCATTCGCCAGCTGTTCGTCGGGCGACAGCTGCCCATTACCCTGATGCTATGGGTAGTGTTCTTTATGAGCTTGCTGATTATTTATCTGCTCTCCAGCTGGATGCCAACGCTGTTAAACCACCGTGGAATTGATCTGCAGCATGCCTCCTGGGTGACCGCTGCCTTCCAGATTGGCGGTACGCTTGGCGCGCTGGCGCTGGGCGTGCTGATGGATAAATACAATCCTTTCCGCGTGCTGGCCGTGAGCTATGCGCTGGGCGCGGTATGCATCGTCATGATTGGTCTGAGTGAGAACGGCCTGTGGCTGATGGCGCTGGCCATTTTTGGCACCGGCATTGGTATCAGCGGTTCTCAGGTTGGTCTTAATGCGTTAACCGCCACGCTTTATCCGACACAAAGCCGGGCGACGGGCGTCAGCTGGTCTAATGCGGTGGGACGCTGCGGCGCGATTGTCGGCTCGCTTTCCGGCGGCGTGATGATGGCGATGAATTTCTCATTCGATAACCTGTTTTTCATTATTGCCGTCCCGGCGGCCATCAGCGCGGTGATGCTTACGCTGCTGACGGTTGTTATCCGCCAGTCGGCCTCTGCCTCGAATACTCTGCCTCGCGCAGGTGTTGTGAATGAATAAGGAGAATCCCTATGTCTGAACTGAATCAGGATGTTAAGAACAGCCGTCAGCAGTTTTACCAGCATATTTCCGGGCAGAATCTGACCCCGCTGTGGGAGTCGCTGCATCGTCTGGTGCCGCCAACTCCGAACGCACATTGCGCGCCAGCGTACTGGAACTATCAGGAGATCCGTCCACTACTGTTAGAAAGTGGCAATCTGATTGGCGCGAAAGAGGCGATTCGTCGCGTGCTGGTGCTGGAAAACCCAATGCTGCGCGGACAGTCTTCAATCACCCCAACGCTGTACGCGGGATTGCAGTTAATTATGCCGGGCGAGGTTGCGCCGAGTCACCGCCACAACCAGTCTGCGCTGCGCTTTATTGTCGAAGGGAAAGGGGCATTTACCGCCGTGGATGGCGAGCGCACCCAGATGCAAGAAGGCGATTTTATTCTGACGCCGCAGTGGCGCTGGCACGATCACGGCAACCCGGGCAGTGAACCGGTGGTGTGGCTGGACGGTCTGGACCTGCCGTTGGTGAACCTGCTGGGCTGTGGCTTTGCGGAAGACTACCCGGAAGATCAGCAGCCGGTCACGCGCAAGGAAGGGGATTATTTACCGCGCTACGCGGCCAATATGCTGCCGCTGCGTCATCAGAAAGGTAACTCATCGCCGATTTTTAACTATCGCTACGATCGCAGCCGTGAGGCACTGCATGACCTGACCCGCATGGGTGACGCCGATGAATGGGACGGTTACAAGATGCGTTACGTCAACCCGGTAACCGGCGGTTATCCCATGCCTTCAATGGGAACCTTCCTGCAACTGTTGCCGCAGGGCTTTTCCTCACGAATGGCGCGTACCACCGACAGCACTATCTACCACGTGGTGGAAGGAAGTGGGCAGGTCACCATCGGCAATGAGACCTTCAACTTTTCGCCAAAAGATATCTTTGTGGTGCCGACCTGGCACGGCGTGTCGTTCAAGACCCGCGAAGATACCGTCTTATTCAGTTTTTCGGACAGACCGGTTCAGGAAGCGCTGGGGTTGTTCCGCGAAGCACGTTATTAATTTGGGAGAGAGAAAATGACGCAATACGTATTTGAACCACAAGCGCCTGTTACCGTTCCGGTTGTTGGCTGTGATGAACAATTTCCTGTGCGCCGAGTTTACTGTGTGGGCCGTAACTATGCCGCTCATGCCCGTGAAATGGGCTTTGATCCGGATCGCGAACCGCCGTTCTTTTTCTGTAAACCTGCCGATGCGGTAGTCCCGGTGGCGGCTGGTCAGACCCTCGAACTGCCGTACCCATCGCAAACCGATAACTATCACTATGAGATAGAGCTGGTGGTGGCGATTGGCAAAAAGGGCAGTGATATTCCGCTGGAAAAAGCGCACGAATATATCTGGGGCTATGCCACCGGTCTGGATATGACTCGCCGTGATCGGCAGATGGAGATGCGCCAGATGGGGCGTCCGTGGGAAATTGGCAAAGCGTTTGATCTCTCCGCGCCCATCGCGCCGCTGCATAAAGCCAGCGAAAGTGTGGATGTTAACCATGCGCCAATCTGGTTGCAGGTCAACGGCGACGATCATCAGCGTAGCGATATTCGCCACCTCATCTGGTCTGTGAATGAAACCATCAGCTATCTGTCTGGCTTCTTCGAACTGCAGCCGGGCGATCTGATCTACACCGGTACCCCTGAAGGCGTGGGGGCGGTAGTGAAAGGGGATGTGATCACCGGAAACGTAGACGGTTTAACCCCCATCGCCGTGAAGATTGTCTGAGGTGGATGATGAAGCTGTACAGTTTCTTTAATAGCTCGGCGTCATATCGGGTGCGCATTGCGCTGGCGCTGAAGGGGCTGGATTACCAGACGGTGGGCGTCAACATTCGCATTGGTCAGCAGAACGAACTGGCCTACCGACGGATGAACCCGGTGGGACTGGTGCCGACGCTGGTGACCGATGACGGAGAATCACTTGGGCAGTCGCTGGCAATAATTGACTGGCTGGATGGCCACTTTCCGCAAACGCCGCTGCTGCCAGCCGACTTCCCGGTGCGCAGTAAGGTGCTGGAAATTGTCTATGCCATCGCCTGTGATATCCACCCGGTGAATAACATGCGGGTACTGCGCTACCTGAGCGAAGAGTTAAAGGTCAGTGAAGAAGATAAAAAACGCTGGTATGCACACTGGATCCAGCAAGGGTTAAGCGCGGTGGAACAGATGCTGCGCCAGAGTCATTCGGGTAAGTTCTGCGTAGGTGATGCGCCGACGCTGGCGGATTGCTGTCTGATCCCACAGTGGGCGAATGCGTTACGTATGGGTTGCGATCTGAGCGGATATCCGCGCTGTAAGGCGGTATATGATGCCTGTACTCAGCTTCCGGCGTTTATCGCCGCCGCGCCCGAGAATCAACAAGATAAAATTCCAGCCTGATAAGGAGAACGACAATGGCTAAAGTGACACGCGCAATTATCGTGGGTGGCGGGATTGGCGGCGCGGCAACCGCGCTATCGCTGGCCCGTCAGGGCATTAAAGTGATGTTGCTGGAGAAAGCGCACGAGATTGGTGAAATTGGCGCGGGTATTCAGCTCGGGCCGAATGCATTCTCTGCTCTGGACAGCCTTGGCGTGGGGGAAGTCGCCCGTCAGCGTGCTGTTTTTACCGATCACATCACGATGATGGATGCGGTAAACGCAAAAGAGGTTGTGCGCATTGAAACCGGGCAGGCGTTCCGCGATCACTTTGGCGGTCCTTATGCGGTTATCCATCGGGTTGATATTCACGCCAGCGTTTGGGAAGCGGCGCTGGTGCATCCTAACGTTGAGTATCGCACTTCAACTAACGTGGTTGATATTCGCCAGACAGAGAATGACGTGACGGTATTTGATGAGCACGGTAACAGCTGGACGGCGGATATTTTGGTGGGCTGTGACGGTGTAAAATCGGTCGTTCGTCAGTCTCTGATTGGCGATGCGCCACGGGTTACCGGACACGTGGTCTATCGCGCCGTGATTGATTGTGATGATATGCCGGAAGATTTACGCATTAACGCACCGGTGCTGTGGGCCGGACCACACTGTCACCTGGTGCACTATCCGCTGCGCGGAGGTAAGCAGTATAACCTGGTGGTGACCTTCCACAGTCGTCAGCAGGAAGAGTGGGGCGTGAAGGATGGCAGCAAAGAGGAAGTGCTCTCCTATTTTGCGGGTATCCATCCGCGCCCGTGCCAGATGCTGGATAAACCGACATCATGGCGGCGCTGGTCCACCGCCGACCGCGAGCCGGTAGAAAAATGGGGAACCGACCGCATCACGCTGGTGGGAGACGCCGCGCACCCGGTGGCGCAATATATGGCGCAGGGTGCCTGTATGGCGTTGGAAGACGCGGTAACGCTCGGTAAAGCGCTACAGCAGTGTGATGGCGATGCGGCTGATGCCTTTGCACTGTATGAGTCGGTGCGTATTCCGCGTACCGCACGCATCGTCTGGTCAACGCGTGAAATGGGCCGTGTCTACCATGCCGCAGGCGTCGAGCGGCAGGTGCGTAATCTGCTGTGGAAAGACAAATCGCAGGCGGAGTTTTATCGCGGTATGGAATGGCTGTACGGTTGGAAAGAAGATAACTGCCTATTGCCGCGCTGAGCCTCTTTAATCTCCCGAACGGAGGCGCTACCATAGCGCCTCTTTTTTTGCGGGTGACGATATGCGTGTTTTACTGGCGCCGATGGAAGGCGTGCTCGACTCACTGGTGCGCGAGCTGCTGACTGAAGTGAATGATTACGATCTGTGCATCACCGAGTTTGTGCGCGTGGTGGATCAGCTCCTGCCGGCAAAAGTATTTCATCGACTCTGCCCGGAACTGCATAATAACAGCCGGACGCCATCCGGCACGTTGGTTCGCATTCAGCTGTTAGGACAGTATCCGCAGTGGCTGGCGGAGAATGCCGCACGCGCGGTAGAACTGGGCTCGTACGGTGTCGATCTGAACTGCGGCTGTCCGTCGAAGCTGGTGAACGGTAGCGGCGGTGGCGCAACGTTATTGAAAGATCCTGAGCTTATCTACCGGGGTGCAAAAGCTATGCGTGAGGCGGTCCCGGCTCATCTTCCGGTGACGGTGAAAGTTCGTCTGGGCTGGGACAACAGCGACCGGCAGTTTGAAATTGCCGATGCCGTCCAGCAGGCCGGTGCCAGCGAACTGGCGGTGCATGGCCGAACCAAAGAGCAGGGCTACAAGGCCGAACATATTAACTGGCAGGCGATTGGCGAGATCCGCCAGCGGCTGACCATTCCGGTTATTGCGAATGGCGAAATCTGGGACTGGCAGAGCGCCCAGGATTGTATGGCCATCAGCGGATGCGATGCGGTGATGATCGGACGTGGCGCATTAAATATTCCGAACCTGAGCCGCGTGGTGAAATACAACGAGCCGCGTATGCCGTGGCCTGAAGTCGTGACGCTGTTGCAAAAATATACCCGCCTTGAAAAGCAGGGGGACACCGGGCTGTATCATGTAGCGCGGATTAAGCAGTGGTTAGGGTATTTGCGCAAAGAATATTCAGAGGCAACAGAACTGTTTCAGGAAATTCGTGCGTTAAATAATTCGCCGGATATCGCACGAGCGATTCAGGCTATCGAGATTACTGCCTGATCTCAGCTCCAGTAGGCCGGATAAGGCGTTTACGCCGCCATCCGGCATCAGAGAGAATAATAGCCTGAGATTTCTGCTATCAGGCCTGGGCGAAATGACGACATCAGAAAATCATCTTAAACACGCCTGTTACCACCAATAGCCCAATCAGAAAAATAATCAGAATTACCCACAGCAGAATTTTCATTAACTTTCCTTTTTTTGGTAAGTTCAGATTGAGTATAGGAAAGTATCAATCATTCTGCCTGGGGGCGTTGTTATGCTGGTTTACGTGCGCTGAGCAGAAACACCATCGGCCGCTCTTTTTCTTCATCTAAAGCCGGGTTTTCAGCAATCTGTTGCCCGGAAGGTCCCCATTCATCGAGACAAACGATCTCGAATCCGGCGGCAATCAGCGCATTAATCCAGGTCGCCAGCTTACGGTGCTGTTTTTTGACGCCTTCAGCAAACCAGTTACTGATGCGCTCACCTTCCTGCTGATAATGATTAACCGGCCAGGACAGCTGCCCGGTTTTATCTTTTATCCAGCCCTGATTAAGCGGTGCGGTATAAATTGGATGCTCGGCAGAGAAAACTAACATACCGCCTGGTGTTAATGACTGGTAAATGGTTACGAATAATCGTTCTATATCGTGCAAATAGTGCAGGGCAAGCGAGCTATAAACCAGGTCAAAAGAATTTGGGGACAGGGTTAGCGTTTCGAGATCTTCACGCTGATAAACGATGCCATTACCCTGAGTCATACTGTGTGCCTGGGTTAACATCTTTTGTGAAATATCCAGTCCCATTACGCTGGCTGCCTGATTATCGCGCGCGTAGCGGCAAAACCAACCATATCCACAGCCCAAATCAAGAATATTTTTGCCTTGAAGAGAGGGGAGCATCGCTTGTATTGTCGGCCATTCTGGCGCACCGTCGAGTCCCTTTACTGAACGATCCAGCGTGGCATATCCGGCAAAGAACTCAGGATCGTCATAGATATTCTGTGACATAACATCTCCATCCATTAATTATTAAAATTATTTAATCTATATTATTCACGAGGTGTATATTTTTCTGATTATATATTTTTATTGCCAAAGATGTATTGCCACGCGTAACTAAAAAAGCAACAGCGACAAGTCGTAATCTCTGCACATCTTTTCTTACCTGTATATCTCCATGAATCGTAATTCTGTGTTTGTCACGACGGCATTGTTGCCGCTTTTTGTTCTGATGTCTGGCTGCGCGCCGATGCATGATGACCGCCAGTCTCTGTCACAGCAGACGCCTGCCGCAAATGTCGATACCACATTGCCTGCCGCGTTAAAAAATGGCTGGCCGGACAGCCAGTGGTGGAAGGCATATCACGACCCCCAGCTTAATGCGTTGATTGACAGCACGTTGCGAAATTCTCCTGATATGCAGGTCGCGGAACAGCGCATTCAACTGGCGGAGGCGCAGGCTAAGGCGGTGGAGGCGCAGGATGGCCCGGAGATCGACTTCTCCGCGGACGTTGAGCGTCAGAGAATGTCAGCCGAAGGGCTGATGGGACCGTTTGCCATTACCGATCCGGCCGCCGGGACGACAGGGCCGTGGTACACCAACGGCACCTTTGGTTTAACCGCAGGCTGGAATCTGGATCTGTGGGGTAAGAATCGGGCTGAAGTGACGGCGCGTATAGGGGCCGTTAAGGCGCGTGAAGCCGAGCGTGAGCAAACCCGACAGCTGCTGGCGAGCGGCGTCTCCCGTCTTTACTGGGAATGGCAGACGCAGGCCGCGCTGAAAACCGTGTTGACGCAAATCGAAAGCGAGCAGCAAAATGTGATAACCGTCGATCGTCAGCTATATCAAAACGGCCTCACTTCTTCGGTGGAAGGTGTTGAAACCGATATCGATTCCAGCAAAACAGAGCAGCAGCTGAACGATGTCAGCGGTAAAATGAAGGTGATTGAGGCGCGCCTAAGCGCGTTGAGCAACTCGCAGTCCGTTGCCCTGAAGCTCCATTCGACCAAACTGCCCGTGGTTGAAAGTCAGCTCCCATCCCAATTGGGCTACTCGCTTCTGGCCCGTCGACCAGATTTGCAGGCGGCACACTGGTACATTGAGTCATCGCTGAGCAGCATTGATGCGGCGAAAGCGGCGTTTTATCCCGATGTGAATCTGATGGCATTTTTACAACAGGATGCGTTACATCTGAGTGACCTGTTCCGCCATTCCGCGCAGCAAATGGGTGTAACCGCCGGGCTGACGCTGCCTATCTTTGACAGCGGCAGACTGAATGCGAATCTCGATATTACGAAAGCGCAAAGTAACCTGACGGTGGCGAATTACAACAAAGCTGTGGTGGATGCGGTGAATGACGTGGCACGTGCGGCATCGCAGGTAGAAACACTGGCGCAGAAAAATCAGCATCAGCAGCAGATTGAACATGACGCTCAGCGCGTAGTGGGGCTGGCGCAGGCGCGCTTTAATGCAGGTATTATTGCGGGTTCCAGGGTCAGCGAGGCAAAGATCCCGGCATTACGTGAGCAGTGCAACGGTCTGCTTTTACAAGGACAGTGGCTGGATGCCTCAATCCAGTTGACCAGCGCGCTGGGTGGCGGTTATCACGCATCCTGATTGTTCGGCCCGCCGGTGTTCCGCTGTCGGGCCATCTTCATTGCGCTTTACGCGTGCTTCGACGTTTCATCCACCAGCGGACGCCCGCGACTATCCCGATAACCAGCACCAGCCAGATGCCATGCTTGATATGCTGGTCGAGGCTGTGCAGCCACGGCGCGATCACTTCACCACCGACGTAGCCGAGGGTGGTAAATAGCAATGCCCAGACAAACGCGCCAAGAATATTCAGCGGTAAAAAGATCTTCGGCGGCAGGTGACTGGCGCCAATCAGTAAGGGACCAATAACGCGAAAGCCGTACATAAAGCGAGTACCGACAACAAACAGGTAAGGACGTCGTTGGATCATTTTCTGCGCATAATGAATTTTCGCCTGATGGCGCGAGAAACGACGCAGAATTTTGCCGCCAAAACGACGTCCGAGTAAATAGAGCAACTGATCGCCAATCATCCCACCCAGCGCGACCGAGAGCACCACCAGCGGGAATTTCAGGACTCCCTGATGCGCCACGACGCCGCCTAACAGGGTAATGGTTTCACCTTCTGCCAGGCTGCCGATGATTAACGCAGCATAGCCGTATTGCGCAACATAATGCGTTATATCCATACGTTGTATGACCTCCACTGGTCATAGCATACACCCAATGAATACTTGATGCCGGAAAAGACGCATAGTAGCGCTTAACGTCGTTCAGTTCCCTAATGCCTGATGGCGCTTCGCTTATCAAGCCTGCGGCTTACACACTTTTTACCCGGCGCTTCGGTATTTTTCATGTGTACATAAAATAATCAAAAGCTGAATTATACTTGAAGTGTTGAGGTCCGGAGCTGACAAGAAGGGGGCGGTATGAACCATGTCTGGGGACTGTTTTCCCATCCCGATCGTGAAATGCACGTGATCAACAGCGAAAACGAAAGTGTTTCGCATCACTATACCCACCATGTACTGCTGATGGCGGCAATCCCGGTTGTTTGCGCGTTTATCGGTACAACGCAAATCGGTTGGAATTTTGGCGATGGCAATATCCTGAAGTTATCTCTGTTGACCGGATTTGCGATGGCAATTCTGTTTTACGGGGTCATGCTGGCAGGCGTCGCCGTCATGGGCCGGGTTATCTGGTGGATGGCACGTAATTACCCGCAGCGTCCGTCGTTGGCCCACTGTATGGTCTTTGCAGGATATGTCGCGACGCCGCTGTTTTTAAGCGGATTGGTCGCACTTTATCCGCTGGTCTGGCTGTGTGCATTAGTAGGAACGATCGCGCTATTTTACACCGGCTATTTACTTTATCTCGGCATACCGACGTTCCTGAATATCTCTAAAGAGGAAGGCCTGAGCTTTTCCAGTTCGACGCTGGCGATCGGTGTGCTGGTACTGGAAGTTCTGCTGGCGATTACGGTAATCCTGTGGGGTTACGGCTATCGGTTATTCTGACGGATAAACCTGTCTGCGCTGCGTTGTTGACGTAAAAGTCAGCAACGCAGCATTTCGAGACGATTCTCCTGTGGCGGCAAACCTGCTGGATCGCTATGATGCCTGAGCTAGCTTGAGATAATACTTAGTCTCTGGCGGTGTGCGTTGTGACGTGCGTGAACCATTATCAGAAATCTCATCATGCTGAAATTCCGAGTTTCATTATTAAGCCTTGCCCTGGTGCTGGCCGTTCCTTTTGCACCCCAAGCCGTGGCTAAAACGGCAACTACCGCAGCGGCTTCTCAACCTGAGATAGCGTCCGGTAGCGCGATGATTGTTGATCTGAATACCAACAAAGTTATCTATTCGAACCACCCGGACCTTGTGCGTCCGATTGCGTCGATTACCAAATTAATGACCGCGATGGTGGTGCTTGATGCACGACTGCCGTTGGATGAGAAACTGAAAGTTGATATCAGTCAGACGCCGGAAATGAAAGGCATCTACTCTCGTGTGCGACTGAACAGTGAAATTAGCCGTAAAGACATGCTGTTGCTGGCGCTGATGTCATCAGAAAACCGTGCGGCGGCGAGCCTGGCGCATCATTACCCTGGCGGTTATAACGCGTTTATTAAGGCCATGAATGCCAAAGCGAAAGCGCTCGGCATGACTCAGACTCGCTTTGTGGAACCAACTGGCTTATCGATTCATAACGTATCGACCGCTCGTGATTTAACTAAGCTGCTGATCGCCAGCAAGCAGTATCCGCTGATTGGCCAGTTAAGCACCACGCGTGAAGATATGGCGACCTTTGCCAACCCGGCTTATACGCTGCCATTCCGTAACACCAACCATCTGGTATACCGCGATAACTGGAATATTCAGTTAACCAAAACCGGGTTTACCAATGCGGCAGGACACTGTCTGGTGATGCGCACGGTGATCAATAACAAACCGGTGGCGCTGGTGGTGATGGATGCGTTCGGTAAATATACCCACTTTGCCGATGCCAGCCGTTTACGTACCTGGATCGAAACGGGCAAGGTGATGCCGGTTCCGGCGGCGGCGCTGAGCTATAAAAAGCAAAAAGCCGCGCAGATGGCGGCGGCAGGTTCGGCGACGGGCGAGCAAACCGCACAGAACGATTAAACAAGACGTCTTATCCGGCCTGCACAAAACTAATGTGGCTGTAGGCCGGGCAAGCGAAGCGCCCCCGGCAACATGCCCGGTGGCGCTTATCTTTTTTTTGGTTTACGACTCTTTCCAGAACTTCTGCTTACTCGTTTTCCCAATACCCGGATTCATACTGTTGGTGGGATCGTTCTCACGGTAAAAACGGGTCAAGGTTTCCGGCGCCTGATACAGATGCCCGACGTTGTGCTCTGCCGGATACTGCGCCCCACGCTCGCGCAGGAGTTCCAGCATCTGCTCTTTCAGCGCATGCGCGTCCACGCCTTTTTTCACAATGTAATCCTGATGGAAGACGTAGCACATAAAGTGACCGTAATAGAGTTTGTGCACCAGTTGGCTGTCGATCTCTGCAGGCAGATGCTCGTACCATTCGGTATCGTTACGGCGTAGCGCGATATCCAGCGCCAGAATATCTTCCACTTCATCGGCATGCACGGCCTGATAACGTATAGCCGCGCCAGCCGCCGCAAAGCGATGCAAAAACGCCTTGCTGCCTTCTTCCGGCGTACAGGCAAAGAAGTCGCCTTCAGCGGTTTTGAAAAACTCGCTTAGCCAGTTTTGCGCTTCAGCCACGCCGCCACCGGCCATTTTTAACAGCAGGTGATGTTCATACTTATCGCGCCAGCTTTTCATGCGCGCGGGTAAGTGGCTGGGGAACAAATGGCCAAATTTCTGCATTGCCCGATCGGTGAAATGCGGACGGAAAATTTTCACTTTTTCCAGCATCGCATCGGTGCGACCTTTCAGGGTGAAGAAGAACGGCATTTTGTCGGTGCCGAGCTTGTCGATCATCAGAAACGTATCTTTGCCGTATTGCTCAGCGATGTCATAAATATCGCGGTGCATATATTCACCGGCGACCGGCAGATGCTCAAATTTTGCCAAAATATGACGGCGGATCTCCGTCAGCACCTCTGGCTGGTTGGTACCGATGTAAAAGACCTGCTGGTTTTTTTCGGCTTCGAAGGTGTCCAGACGCACCGCAAAAACCGCGAGCTTGCCTGCACAACCGGATGATTCAAACAACCGATCCGGATCGGCGTTATAGCGAGCGGGCGTGTCCGCCTCAATATCTCTGACGCGGGTAACGTAGTCGTGATCGTGTGCATGACGTCCATCGTGGCGCACATCGTCATCTTTGATACGGTCGTCATCAAGTTTGCTAAGGATCTGTTCCGGGGTCTGGCCCAGTTCGATACCCAGATGGTTAACCAGCTGTAATTTACCCTGCTCGTCAATACGCGCAAACAGCGACATCTCCGTGTATGCCGGACCGCGCTGAACCAGCGAGCCGCCGGAGTTGTTACAAATACCGCCAATCACTGAAGCGCCGATACAGGAAGATCCGATCACCGAATGCGGCTCGCGGCCAAACGGTTTGAGCGCTTTTTCCAGTGAATAAAGCGTGGTGCCGGGATAGGCCAGCACCTGTTCGCCTTTGCCGATGACGTGCAGCTTATCAAGGCGCAGGGTGCTGATAATGACAATCTCGCGATCGTAATCATTACCGCTCGGCGTAGAGCCTTCGGTCAGACCAGTGTTGGCGGCCTGCATCAGGATAATTTTATCTGCGGCGACGCAAGCGTTGAGGACGCGCCACAGTTCTAAAAGCGAGCCAGGGAACACCACGGCGAGTGCATCGCCCTGACCGGAGCGGAATCCCTTGCGATAGCGGGCGGTTTTAGCAGGGTCTGTGAGCAGGTGTGAATGACCTACCAGACGGGTCAGTTCATTCAGAAAAGCTTTATTATCTGTTGTAATGGAAGACATTCTCCACTCCTTGTGGTGGGACTCAATATCAGGAACAAGCATAGCGCTTTGTATGACAATACGCTTTCTCATTCATATTGTCTCTGGTTCGTCTTCTACTGATTCGCGCTGGTTTTGAAAATTAGGAGAATAACCTTAGCTTTCTTTATCACTCCCGTTTAGTCTTACGGCAAACTGCGGTTTTTGTTATATTTTCGCTGCCTGGTCGGGAAAAAATAAAGAGAGAATCAACATGAAATGGCTATGTTCTGTAGGTGTCGCGGTGAGTCTGGCGTTGCAACCAGCGCTGGCGGACACGCTGTTTGGTAACCATCCTCTGACGCCAGAAGCGCGGGATGCATTCGTTACCGATTTACTTAAACAGATGACCGTGGATGAGAAAATTGGGCAACTACGCTTGATAAGCGTCGGGCCTGATAACCCGAAAGAAGCCATCCGCGAGATGATCAAAGACGGGCAGGTTGGGGCAATTTTTAACACCGTCACGCGCCAGGATATCCGCAAAATGCAGGATCAGGTGATGGAGCTCAGCCGCCTGAAAATTCCTCTCTTTTTTGCCTACGACGTATTGCACGGCCAGCGTACCGTGTTCCCGATAAGTCTCGGCCTGGCATCCTCTTTTAATCTCGATGCGGTCAGAACCGTTGGCCGTATTTCCGCGTATGAAGCTGCCGATGATGGTCTGAATATGACCTGGGCACCAATGGTCGATGTCTCTCGCGATCCGCGCTGGGGCCGTGCTTCAGAAGGTTTTGGTGAAGACACGTATTTAACGGCTACGATGGGTAAAACCATGGTGGAAGCGATGCAGGGGAAAAGCCCGGCGGATCGCTATTCGGTGATGACCAGCGTCAAGCACTTCGCCGCCTATGGCGCGGTTGAAGGTGGCAAGGAATATAACACCGTCGATATGAGCCCACAGCGTCTGTTCAACGACTATATGCCACCGTATAAAGCCGGGCTGGACGCCGGTAGCGGTGCGGTGATGGTGGGTCTTAATTCGCTAAACGGTACGCCTGCAACCTCAGACGCCTGGCTGTTAAAAGACGTGCTGCGAGATGAATGGGGCTTTAAGGGGATTACCGTTTCCGATCACGGCGCGATTAAGGAACTGATTAAGCACGGTACCGCCTCCGATCCTGAAGATGCGGTGCGTGTGGCGATCAAGTCCGGCATCAACATGAGTATGAGCGATGAGTATTACAGCAAATATCTGCCGGGCTTGATTAAATCCGGCAAAGTGACGATGGCGGAGCTGGACGACGCCGCGCGCCACGTGCTGAACGTGAAATATGATATGGGGCTGTTTAACGATCCGTACAGCCATCTGGGGGCCAAAGAATCTGACCCACAGGACACCAACGCAGAAAGCCGTTTGCATCGCAAAGAGGCGCGTGAAGTGGCGCGCGAAAGCCTGGTGCTGCTGAAAAACCGTCTGGAAACGTTGCCGCTGAAAAAATCGGCCACAGTGGCGGTTGTCGGTCCGCTGGCCGACAGCAAGCGTGATGTGATGGGCAGTTGGTCCGCCGCCGGTGTTGCCGATCAGTCGGTAACGGTACTGACGGGGATTAAAAATGCCGTCGGCGATCAGGGCAAAGTGCTGTACGCCAAAGGGGCGAATATCACCAACGACAAAGGCATTGTCGATTTCCTCAACCTGTATGAAGAAGCGGTAAAGGTTGACCCGCGTTCGCCGCAGGCGATGATCGATGAAGCCGTTAACGCCGCGAAGCAATCAGATGTGGTTGTCGCGGTAGTCGGTGAAGCGCAGGGCATGGCGCATGAAGCCTCCAGCCGCACCGATATCACCATTCCGCAAAGTCAGCGTGACCTGATTGCTGCGCTGAAAGCCACGGGTAAACCTCTGGTTCTGGTGTTGATGAACGGTCGTCCGCTGGCGCTGGTTAAGGAAGATCAACAAGCCGATGCGATCCTCGAAACCTGGTTTGCCGGGACGGAAGGCGGTAACGCCATCGCCGATGTGCTGTTTGGTGATTACAATCCGTCAGGCAAGCTGCCGATGTCTTTCCCGCGCTCTGTTGGACAGATCCCGGTCTATTACAGCCATCTCAATACCGGTCGTCCGTATAACGCCGATAAGCCGAACAAGTACACGTCGCGCTACTTTGATGAAGCCAATGGTCCGTTGTATCCCTTTGGTTATGGCCTGAGCTACACCACGTTTACAGTTTCTGATGTGAAGCTCTCTTCTCCGACGATGAAACGTGACGGAACCGTGACGGCCAGCGTGCAGGTGACCAACACCGGCAAGCGCGAAGGTGCAACGGTGATTCAGATGTATTTACAGGATGTGACCGCCTCCATGAGTCGTCCGGTAAAACAGCTGAAAGGTTTTGAAAAAGTGAATCTTAAGCCAGGTGAAACCCAGACCGTCAGCTTCCCGATTGATATTGAAGCGCTCAAATTCTGGAATCAGCAGATGAAATACGATGCAGAGCCTGGCAAGTTTAACGTCTTTATCGGTGTGGATTCCGCCAGAGTGAAGCAGGGCGAATTCGAACTGCTTTAATTGACGAGTAAATTCATGCAGCAGGCCTGATGGCGCAATGCTTATCAGGCCGACTAAATCGTATCATCCGGCAAATTCATATTGGGGTTGCCGGATTTTTTTATTTTATTATCGCCTTACCGCTAATAACTCTCAGCGTTACCACCCAATAGCCAGGTTAAGGCTTGATTTTTCGACTATGCTTTTTCCTCAAGTCTCTGAAAAGGGCCGCAAAAGGATGAGGAGTACAGCATGATAATCTCAAAAGTATCGGTGGGTTCGCTGGCGCTGTTAGCCGCGATAAGCCAGCCCTTACAGGCCGCGTCACCCGTCACGGTCGGTTCAAAAATCGATACCGAAGGGGCGCTGCTCGGCAACATTATTTTGCAGGTGCTCGAAAGCCATGGCGTGAAAACCGTCAATAAAGTACAGCTGGGTACCACCCCAGTGGTGCGTGGGGCAATCACCTCCGGTGAGCTGGATATTTATCCGGAATATACCGGTAATGGCGCATTCTTTTTTAAAGATGAAAATGATCCCGCGTGGAAAAATGCGCAGGCCGGATTCGAGAAAGTGAAAAAGCTGGACGCAGAGCAAAATAAGCTGGTCTGGCTAACGCCTGCTCCTGCCAACAATACCTGGACCATTGCAGTACGCCAGGATATCGCGCAAAAGAACAAGCTTGAGTCCCTTGCTGATTTAGGCCGTTACCTGAAAGACGGGGGAACGTTCAAACTTGCCGCCTCTGCTGAATTTATCGAGCGGGCTGACGCGCTGCCTGCGTTTGAAAAAGCCTATGATTTCAAACTGAATCAAAACCAGCTGTTGTCGCTGGCAGGAGGGGATACCGCGGTGACGATTAAAGCGGCGGCGCAGCAGACTTCTGGCGTCAATGCGGCGATGGCTTATGGCACAGATGGCCCGGTTGCGGCGCTCGGTCTGCAAACTTTAAGCGATCCAAAAGGTGTCCAGCCCATTTATGCGCCAGCACCCGTTGTGCGTGAATCGGTGCTGAAAGACTACCCGCAAATGGGAGAATGGCTACAACCGGTTTTTGCCAGCCTGGATGAAAAAACGTTGCAGAAGCTGAATGCCAGTATTGCCGTGGAGGGGCTGGATGCGAAAAAAGTTGCAGCAGACTACCTGAAGCAAAAAGGATGGGTGAAGTAACGGAGTTTGCAGCAGGTGGGTGTTTTGTCAAAGATTTCAGTTAATCGGGTGCTGTTGTTACTGGTACTTCTTACCTTCGCGGCGGCAGCGCTGCCTTTCATTAGCTATGCGCCTAATCGCCTGGTCTCCGGTGAGGGGCGCCAACTCTGGGATATCCGGCCCGACATGGCGTGGGGATTGGCAGTTGCCTGTTTACTGCTGTTTCTTCTGTGCTTTGTACCGGGAAAGCCCGGCAATATATTGACGCTTGTTATTAGCCAGTTGCTGGTTATTGCTGCGCTGGTAACCGCAGGAACAACGGCAACGTATCTGGCCCAGACGGGAAGTCCACTGGCCAGAACCAGCCTGGGCAGCGGGTTCTGGTTGGGGCTAGGACTAATGCTGCTGGCCGCCAGTGACGCCATTCGTCGCATCACCGAACAGGCGTCATGGCGCTGGCTGTTGCACGCGCAAATGTTTATTTTGCCGCTGGTGCTTTTGTTCTCCGGCACGTTTAACGATCTTTCCCTTCTTAAAGAGTATGCCAACCGCCAGGATGTTTTTAACGACGCCCTGGCACAACATCTGACAATTCTGTTCGCTACCGTGGTGCCCGCACTCGTGATTGGCGTACCACTGGGCATCTGGTGTGCTTTCTCTGTCGCCCGTCAGGGACCGGTTTTTGCAGTACTGAATATCATCCAAACCATTCCCTCCGTCGCGCTGTTTGGCCTGTTGATTGCGCCCCTTGCCGGGCTGGTGAAGCATTTTCCCTTGCTGGGTTCACTCGGCGTCGCCGGAACCGGCCTGACGCCTGCGCTTATTGCGTTGGTGCTGTATGCGCTGTTACCGCTGGTGCGCGGCGTAGTAGCTGGATTGCATCAGGTTCCACGCGATGTGCTGGAAAGCGCCCGAGCGATGGGGATGAGCACTTTCCAGCGATTTGTCTCGGTGCAGTTTCCACTGGCGCTGCCGGTCTTCTTGCGCAGTTTGCGGGTGGTGATGGTGCAAACGGTGGGAATGGCGGTAATCGCTGCGCTGATTGGCGCAGGGGGATTTGGCGCGCTGGTCTTTCAGGGATTGCTCAGTAGCGCCGTCGATTTAGTGTTGCTGGGCGTGATCCCGGTTGTGGTACTGGCGGTATTGATTGATGCGCTGTTTGATTTAGGGCTCGCGCTGTTGAAGGTAACAAACAATGATTGAATTTCGCCATGTCAGTAAAACCTATGGTCAGCAAACAGCCGTTGACGACCTTAATCTGCGGTTGGGGGAGGGCAGCTTTTCGGTGTTAATTGGCACGTCAGGTTCCGGGAAATCCACCACGCTGAAAATGATCAATCGGCTGGTTGAACATGACAGCGGACAGATTCGCTTTGCCGGGGAAGAGATCCGCAGCCTGCCGGTGCTGGAGTTAAGGCGGCGCATGGGATACGCGATTCAGTCTATTGGCTTGTTTCCCCACTGGACCGTCGCGCAGAACATCGCCACGGTGCCGCAGCTACAAAAGTGGTCGCGTTCACATATTGATGACCGAACAGACGAACTGATGGCGCTGCTGGGTCTTGAGGAAAGTTTGCGCCATCGTTATCCGCATCAGCTGTCTGGCGGGCAACAGCAGCGGGTCGGCGTGGCGCGTGCCTTGGCGGCAGATCCGCAGGTACTGCTGATGGATGAGCCTTTTGGCGCGCTGGATCCGGTCACCCGCGGTGCGCTGCAGCAGGAGATGACGCGTATTCATCGTCTGCTCGGGCGTACCATTGTGCTGGTGACGCATGATATCGACGAGGCGCTAAGGCTGGCGGAGCATCTGGTTCTGATGGATGCAGGAAAGGTAGTACAGCAAGGCACGCCGCTGTCGATGCTGACTGCACCGGCGAACGAATTCGTGCAAACATTCTTTGGCCGTAGTGAACTGGGCGTACGTCTGTTGTCGCTTCGCACGGTAGGGGATTTTATCCGTCGCGGTGAACACACCGCCGGTGAACCGTTGGTAGATGAAATGACGCTGCGTGATGCGTTGTCGGTGTTCGTAGCGCGCGGTTGCGACGTCTTGCCGGTCGTGACCCCGCAGGGGGTGTCCTGCGGGACGCTTCATTTTCGTGATTTGCTTTCGGAGATGCCGACCCGTGAAACGTCTTGCTGATCCGTTGTTATGGCTTATTGTCCTGTTTCTGGTCCTGTTAGTTGGGTTGTCTCATAGTCAGGCCTTGTTCAGTGCGCTATTTCCGGCGCTACCGCGTCCCGTGTATCAGCAGGAAAGTTTTGCGGTGCTGGCACTGAGCCATTTTGGCCTGGTGGGGATTTCAAGCCTGATTGCCGTACTTATTGGCACCGGGGCCGGTATAGCGGTAACCCGGTCCTGGGGCGCGGAATTCAGGCCCATGGTGGAAACCATCGCCGCCGTGGGACAGACCTTTCCGCCAGTTGCTGTGCTGGCGATCGCCGTACCGGTGATGGGATTTGGTCCTGAACCGGCAATTATCGCGTTGATCCTGTATGGCGTATTACCGATCTTGCAGGCAACGCTGGCGGGACTCGGCGGAATTTCACCCAGCGTGATGGATATTGCCAGCGGAATGGGCATGAGTCAGGGGCAGCGGCTGCGTAAAGTCGAGTTGCCGCTGGCGGCCCCGGTGATTCTGGCCGGGATTCGCACGTCGGTGATTATTAATATCGGCACCGCAACCATCGCCTCAACCGTTGGGGCGAACACGCTGGGTACGCCGATTATTATCGGGCTGAGTGGGTTCAATACCGCCTATGTGATTCAGGGGGCGCTGCTGGTCGCGCTGGCGGCGGTAATTGTTGACCGCGGGTTTGAGAAATTAGCGAGACATCTTACCCGGCACGTAAAATAAAGGTATAGCCTGCCAGCATGACACCGCCGATACCGCCGATGGCCATCAGCAGGAAGAGGGTAATGACACCGATTTTAGCTGCGCTCATTATGCACTCCTTATGTGAATTCAAGGATTGTACACGTTTGTTAATAGAATATTAAGAGCCTATCTCAGTAGGTGTTATTGGCGCAGACAGTTTGAACACGGCCAGCGCGGAAGAACCGGAGCGTACACGTAGTACGTGAGGATTATTCGCTACGCTCACCCTCCGGGCCGCCCTAAAGGGCGTTCAAAACTCTCTGAGTGTTGTCTGAGTACTGCCCTGGTTCGAAATGGCAAGCAAAATAGCCCTAATGGGCCAGGCTCTAAATACCGAGTGGATAAATATCGTGACCTAACGCGCGCCATTCATTCAGCTGTTGCTGCTGAGCGGGCGTTTGGTTTTCGCCGCACCAGACAAGCAAGGTGCGACCTTCAAACAGCTCCGGTCGCAGTTGGTTCAGCGAATGGGCAAGGACGTCAATGCGCCATCCCTGCTGGCTGGCGACCCAACCTTCCAGCCATAAGCGGGTCGTATCCTGAATGTTCCAGCCAACCACCAGAGCATCTTTCCCCTGTTTCTTACGTGCTGAGGCCAGACAAATCGCGATGTAGTTGATCAGTACGCCGTCGAGGATCCCCAGTAACGCCTGCAGGATCGGCTGTTGGCATTGCAGACGTCGGCGTAACGGAATGAACAAATGGGTGTTGAGCGTTTGTGCGGGATAATCCTGGCCACGCTCTTTGATCCATAGTCTGAGGCTATGCAGATTATTACTTTGCAAATAGCTCAACAGCGTCTCTTGTTGTTCACGCCAACCGTTATGCACATCAATGCTCTCATTGCTGAGCAACATTTTAACCTTGCTGACCTGGACACCGTTGTTTATCCAGCGTTTTATCTCGCGGATCCGGTCAATATCCGCATCGTTAAACAGGCGATGCCCGCCGTCTGTCCGCTGCGGTTTAAGTAATCCGTAACGCCTCTGCCACGCGCGTAAAGTGACAGGGTTGATATCACAAAGCAAAGCCACTTCACCTATTGTGTAAAGCGCCATCGTCGTCTCACTCTTGCTCGCGAGGTCCCAGTTTTACTTTAGACGCTCTTTTGCGAACCAGGTAGTTTTGTCTGTTTTTTGATCTATGAATGGGTGAGTTTGTAACCATGCTCGCGCTTTCGAGTGATCGTTCTCACAAATTCGTCTTTTTTTGCAACACTTCAAAGAAAGTTACACGCAGCCCATGTATGTTACGCGCTTTTAAGTGATGTGTGGTTGGCGGGTATGTACGAGTTTAATCTGGTGTTGCTGCTGCTTCAGCAGATGTGTGTGTTCCTCGTTATCGCGTGGCTCATGAGCAAAACGCGTTTGTTTATCCCGCTGATGCAGGTGACTATCCGACTCCCGCATAAACTGCTTTGCTATGTTACTTTTTCCATTTTCTGCATTTTAGGCACCTATTTCGGGCTGCATATCGATGACTCTATTGCTAACACTCGCGCTATTGGCGCGGTGATGGGCGGGCTGCTTGGCGGCCCGGTGGTCGGTGGCTTAGTTGGTCTTACCGGCGGTTTGCATCGTTATTCTATGGGTGGGATGACAGCGCTTAGCTGCATGATCTCGACCATTGTGGAAGGGTTGCTCGGCGGGCTGGTGCACAGCGTGCTCACCCGTCGTGGTCGTACGGATAAAGTCTTTAGTCCGCTGACTGCGGGGGCGATTACCTTTGTCGCCGAACTGGTGCAGATGCTGATCATCTTATTAATTGCCCGTCCGTTTGACGATGCGTTTCGGTTGGTCAGCAATATTGCCGCACCTATGATGGTAACCAATACCGTGGGCGCCGCCTTGTTTATGCGTATTTTGCTCGATAAACGGGCGATGTTTGAAAAATATACCTCCGCTTTTTCCGCCACAGCACTCAAAGTTGCCGCCTCAACGGAAGGTATTTTACGCCAGGGGTTCAACGAGGTTAACAGCATGAAGGTTGCTCAGGTGCTGTATGAAGAGCTGGATATCGGTGCGGTGGCGATTACCGATCGTGAGAAACTGCTGGCATTTACCGGTATTGGCGACGATCACCATCTACCCGGAAAACCTATTTCATCGTCATATACCCAACGCGCGATTGAAACCGGAGAGGTGGTGTATGCCGATGGGAATGAAGTTCCTTACCGTTGCTCTTTGCACCCGCAATGCAAATTAGGCTCGACGCTGGTGATCCCTCTGCGAGGTGAAAACCAGCGGGTAATGGGGACCATCAAACTGTATGAAGCCAAAAACCGCCTCTTTAGTTCGATCAACCGTACGCTGGGGGAAGGGATCGCCCAACTGCTTTCGGCACAGATTCTGGCCGGGCAGTATGAGCGGCAAAAAGCGATGCTCACGCAGTCGGAAATAAAACTCCTGCACGCCCAGGTCAATCCCCATTTTCTGTTTAATGCACTTAACACCATCAAAGCTGTGATCCGACGCGATAGCGAGCAGGCCAGCCAACTGGTGCAGTATCTGTCGACGTTCTTTCGTAAAAATTTAAAACGCCCGTCGGAAATTGTGACGCTGGCCGATGAAATTGAACACGTTAATGCTTATCTGCAAATTGAAAAGGCACGATTCCAGTCGCGTCTTCAGGTGACCTTGACGGTGCCAGAAGAACTTTCGCATCAGCAATTACCCGCCTTTACTCTGCAGCCCATCGTGGAGAATGCCATCAAACACGGCACTTCTCAGTTACTGGATACCGGTGAAGTATCGATTACCGCCCGTCGCGAAGGGCAATATCTGATGCTGGATATTGAAGACAATGCTGGGCTGTATCAGCCAACCTCAGAAGCCAGTGGACTGGGTATGAATCTGGTCGATAAACGACTGCGCGAGCGGTTTGGCGATGATTTTGGCATCAGCGTAGCGTGTGAACCTGACCGCTTTACCCGAATCACTTTACGACTTCCTCTGGAGGAACTGGCATGATCAAAGTGCTGATTGTCGATGACGAACCGTTAGCCCGGGAGAATCTGCGGATCCTGTTGCAAGAGCAAAGCGACATCGAGATTGTCGGTGAATGTTCGAATGCGGTGGAAGCCATTGGCGCGGTGCATAAATTGCGTCCGGATGTTCTGTTCCTTGATATTCAGATGCCGCGAATCAGCGGCCTGGAAATGGTTGGTATGCTTGATCCTGAGCATCGTCCATACATTGTTTTTCTGACCGCCTTTGATGAGTATGCGGTGAAAGCCTTCGAAGAACATGCGTTTGATTATCTGCTCAAGCCGATTGAAGAAGCACGGCTGGAAAAAACGCTGATCCGTTTGCGTCAGGAGCGCACCAAGCAGGATGTATCACTGCTACCAGAAAATCAGCAGGCACTGAAGTTTATTCCGTGCAGCGGCCATAGTCGGATTTATTTGCTGCAAATGGATGATGTGGCGTTTATCAGCAGTCGCATGAGTGGTGTGTATGTGACGAGCAGCGATGGTAAAGAAGGCTTCACTGAGTTGACGCTCAGGACGCTGGAGAGCCGTACTCCTCTGCTGCGTTGTCATCGGCAATATCTGGTGAATATGGCGCAATTGCAGGAGATCCGTCTGGAAGACAACGGTCAGGCGGAACTGATTTTGCGTAACGGACTGACCGTTCCGGTGAGTCGTCGTTATCTTAAAAGTCTAAAAGAGGCGATTGGACTGTAAAACTGATACACTGCGCGCCATTGCATCACCGACAGTTGAAGGCTCTATGCTAAGTAACGATATTCTTCGTAGCCTGCGCTACACCCTAAAAGCGAACAATAACGACATGGTGCGTATTCTTGCGCTCGCTGACATGGAATCCACCTCCGCAGGTTTCGATACCTGGATGACAAAAGAAGATGAAGCAGGGTTTGTTCGTTGCCCGGATATCATTCTCTCCGGTTTTTTAAACGGCCTGATTTATCATCTGCGTGGTAAAGATGATTCTGCACCGGAACTGGCGCTGGAGCGTCGTGTTAATAACAATACGGTGCTGAAAAAGCTGCGTATCGCTTTTTCGCTGAAAACCGACGATATTCTGGCTATTATGACCGAGCAGAAATTCCGTGTGTCGATGCCGGAAATTACCGCCATGATGCGTGCACCTGATCATAAGAACTATCGCGAATGCGGCGATCAGTTCCTGCGTTATTTTCTGCGTGGTTTGACATCACGGGTACATAACGCGAAGCCATAAAGAAAAAATGGGCGACGCCGATTAACATCGGGTCGCCGATGGTTTACTTCACTTCTTTAAAACCCGCCGATTCCATTACCGTTTGCATTTGCTTCATGCTGATGTTTTTATCGGCGTTTTCAGATAGCTTCATCCCTGAAATAGCCTGCAACGCTTTTATATCAACTTTTTCCATATCGATAGTGACATTTTCTTGCGCGTAGGTATCTGAATAGGTGAGTTTTTCTTCTATGCCAGTAATGTTTTGATATTTGGCGCTTAATGCGTCGAATACTTTTGCTGCCTCCTCTTTATTGCTGGCACCGACTGACGCATAGCTAATTTTACTTTCGGAGATTTGCTTCAGGACTTTATCACCTTTATAGGTGTAAGAGACGGTGATATCAGAACCATTAAGGTTGGCATTGAATGTTTTTGTCTCTTCTTTATCACCACATCCCGCCAGGGAAAAAACCACAATCGATGCCACGGCGAGAAAAAATAATTTTTGTAACGCTTTCATGTAAAACTCCATTTCATGAATATCGGATGTTAAATAATAACGTCCACGAATCTGGTGAGCTCAGACTACCTTGATACCAGAGCAGTATAGAATAAATCTAATATTAACAACGAAGCAGTCCGAAAATGGAGCAGGGGTTGAGATTAGAGGAAGCACTTGCGTAGCAAAAAAAAGCGCTGCAGTTGCAGCGCTTGAGATGTTTGATTTACTTCACCTGTTGGCCTGGTTTTGCACCTTCATCCGGGCTTAACAGGAAGATATCTTTCCCGCCAGGACCTGCGGCCATCACCATCCCTTCGGAAATGCCGAAGCGCATCTTACGAGGAGCCAGGTTGGCAACCATAATGGTCTGGCGGCCAATCAGGACCTGCGGATCTGGATACGCAGAACGAATACCAGAGAAGACGTTACGTTTCTCACCACCGAGATCCAGCGTCAGACGCAGCAGTTTGTCGGAACCTTCCACGAACTCGGCGTTTTCAATCAGCGCTACGCGCAGGTCAACTTTGGCGAAATCGTCAAAGGTGATGGTTTCCTGAATCGGGTCATCAGCCAGCGGGCCGGTAACCGGTGCAGCTGCTGCTTTCACTTCTTCTTTCGACGCTTCAACCAGCGCTTCAACTTGTTTCATGTCGATACGATTGTAGAGCGCTTTAAAGGTGTTGACCTTGTGGCCGAGCAGTGGCTGCTCAATGGCATCCCAGCTCAGTTCGCTGTTCAGGAAAGCTTCAACACGTTCAGCAAGCGTTGGCAGAACCGGTTTCAGGTAGGTCATCAGCACGCGGAACAGGTTGATACCCATAGAGCAGATCGCCTGCAGGTCGGCATCGCGGCCTTCCTGTTTGGCCACGACCCACGGTGCCTGTTCGTCAACGTAGCGGTTTGCCACGTCGGCCAGCGCCATGATTTCACGGATCGCTTTACCAAATTCGCGGCTTTCCCATGCTTCGCCAATCACCGCTGCGGCGTCGGTGAAGGTTTTATACAGCGCCGGGTCGGCCAGCTCAGCCGCCAGAACGCCGTCAAAACGCTTAGCAATAAAGCCGGCGTTACGGGATGCCAGGTTGACTACTTTGTTGACGATATCGGCGTTAACGCGCTGGACAAAGTCTTCCAGGTTTAGGTCGATGTCATCAATACGTGAAGAAAGCTTCGCGGTGTAGTAGTAGCGCAGGCTGTCGGCATCGAAGTGCTTCAGCCAGGTGCTGGCCTTAATGAAGGTGCCGCGAGATTTGGACATCTTCGCGCCGTTCACCGTCACATAACCGTGTACAAACAGGTTGGTCGGCTTACGGAAGTTGCTGCCTTCCAGCATGGCAGGCCAGAACAGGCTGTGGAAGTAAACGATATCTTTACCGATGAAGTGATATAGCTCGGCGTCGGAATCTTTCTTCCAGTATTCGTCAAAACTGGTGGTGTCACCGCGCTTATCGCACAGGTTTTTGAATGAACCCATATAGCCAATTGGCGCGTCCAGCCAGACATAGAAGTACTTGCCAGGCGCATTCGGGATTTCAAAACCGAAGTACGGGGAATCGCGAGAGATATCCCACTGTTGCAGGCCGGATTCGAACCATTCCTGCATTTTGTTGGCGACCTGCTCCTGTAACGCGCCGCTGCGTGTCCACGCCTGCAGCATTTCGCTGAATGACGGCAGATCAAAGAAGAAGTGTTCGGAGTCACGCATCACCGGCGTTGCGCCAGACACGACGGATTTCGGCTCGATAAGTTCGGTCGGGCTGTAGGTTGCGCCGCAGACTTCACAGTTATCGCCGTACTGATCCGGAGACTTACATTTCGGGCAGGTGCCTTTAACGAAACGGTCCGGCAGGAACATGCCTTTTTCCGGATCGTAAAGCTGGGAGATTGTGCGGTTCTTAATAAAACCGTTCTCCTTCAGGCGAGTATAAATCAGCTCAGACAACTCACGGTTCTCTTCGCTGTGCGTCGAGTGGTAGTTGTCGTAGCTGATGTCAAAACCTGCAAAATCAGTCTGATGCTCCTGACTCATTTCACCGATCATCTGCTCTGGCGTGATCCCAAGCTGCTGTGCTTTCAGCATGATTGGCGTACCGTGTGCGTCGTCCGCGCAGATGAAGTTAACCTGGTGGCCGCGCATTCGCTGGTAACGGACCCAGACATCAGCCTGGATGTGCTCCAGCATATGGCCGAGGTGGATTGAGCCGTTGGCGTACGGCAGCGCGCACGTTACCAGAATTTTCTTCGCGACTTGAGTCATAGTGGGCAATTACTTCTTTTGTAGTGAAAAGGGCTTTGATAGTACCAAAATGGTAATTACTGCGCCAAGCGATAAGGGCATTTATCCGTAAATGAATAATTGTTGCGGTTGGAGTAAACTACCTGGTGACTATTGTATATTCAGAACAACAAAAAGGAGTCGGGATGAACGCACAATCCCAGGCCAAATCACCAGAGACCCTGCGCGCCATGGTTGCCGGGACGCTGGCGAATTTTCAGCATTCAACCCTGAAGCATAATCTGACGACGCTTAAAGCGTTGCACCACGTCGCCTGGATGGATGACACGTTGCACGTTGAGCTGGTCATGCCGTTTGTCTGGCATAGCGCGTTTGAGGAATTAAAAGAGCAATGTAGCGCCGATCTGCTGCGTATTACCGGTGCGAAAGCGATCGACTGGAAACTGTCGCATAACATCGCGACGCTGAAACGCGTGAAAAACCAGCCGGGTATTAATGGTGTGAAAAACATCATCGCCGTCAGTTCAGGTAAGGGTGGTGTGGGTAAATCCTCTACCGCCGTGAACCTGGCGCTGGCGCTGGCTGCAGAAGGGGCGAAGGTGGGGATTCTGGACGCCGATATTTATGGTCCGTCTATCCCGACAATGCTTGGCGCGGAAAACCAGCGTCCAACCTCGCCAGATGGTACCCACATGGCACCGATCATGTCTCATGGTCTGGCAACGAATTCCATTGGTTATCTGGTCACTGACGATAACGCAATGGTATGGCGCGGCCCGATGGCCAGTAAAGCGCTGCTGCAGATGTTGCAGGAAACCTTATGGCCGGATCTTGATTATCTGGTACTGGATATGCCGCCGGGCACCGGTGACATCCAGCTGACGCTGGCGCAGAACATTCCGGTAACGGGCGCGGTTGTTGTCACTACGCCGCAGGACATCGCGCTGATCGATGCGAAAAAGGGCATCGTGATGTTCGAAAAAGTCGAAGTGCCGGTACTGGGTATTGTTGAGAATATGAGTATGCATATTTGCAGCAACTGCGGTCACCATGAACCGATCTTCGGTACCGGTGGGGCACAGAAGTTGGCGGAACAGTATCACACTCAACTGCTGGGACAGATGCCGCTGCATATTTCTCTGCGTGAGGACCTCGATCGTGGTACGCCGACGGTGATCAGCCGTCCTGATAGCGAATTTACTGCTATTTACCGCGACCTGGCAGGACGAGTGGCTGCACAGCTCTACTGGCAAGGAGAAGTTATTCCGGGCGAGATTGCCTTCCGCGCGGTGTAATTTATAGCATTACAGATATTCACCGTATCAATGTATTATTGATGCGGTGAATATATTAAATTTAAAAATCTTACGATATTGTTCATTCTGCGTTTATAATTCATGCCTTTTTCCGAATAAATCACCTCGATGCATCATTATAGTTGATCAAATCTATCTCATTAATCTACAATTTCAATTGGTTCAAATAGGGTGTTATGCCCATAATCTGCTGAACAGGTCCTCTGTATGCTATTTGATGCTAACCACAGGAATAACGATTAAAATGAAAAAAAGTTTACTGATGGGAATTATAGCTCTGACTTATGGAATGAGCGCCCCTACCTTCGCTTCCGATACTGCGACCTTAACAATCAGTGGGCGAGTCGTTGAACCAACCTGTAGTGCTGACGTCGTGAATAACAACGTTCAACAGAAATGCGGTCAATCTCTTCATCTTTCAAATGTCAGTCATGTGGATCCTGTTCCAGCGAGGGGCGTCGTGACCGAGATCGTTTCTGTACCAGGGGGTTCTATGCGACAGATAGTGTTAAACCGTTACGATTAAACTAAGAATCTCAGTGTTTATATTAAGCACTCATCATTTATATGAATGATGGGTGCTTTTTTATTTCCCCAGCAAATAAAAACGACAATTAATAACGCTAATTTATTAAATATATAAATAGTGTTTATCTTCACTTATTTGTTGCAATTATATTGCAATTAGTAACTTGTTTTAAATCAACAAAACAACGTGTTCACATTGCGATAACGTTTTTGTTGTGCGAATTTAATTTCAAGAGATAACAACTCTTAATAAATAGAAATTACTTAATTAAGGAAGATACTATGAAACGTTCAATTATTTCTGCTGCTGTACTGTCTACTGTATTTATGAGTGCTGGGGCTTTTGCTGCCAATGAAATTGGCACGTTAACCATCAATGGTACGGTGGAAAATAGTTCCTGTTATTTTAAAAATAGCGATGCGAAAAGCACTATTACACTGCCAAATATTGATGCTTCACGTTTTTCTGGTTTGTCTACTGGTGCTACCGTAGGAGACGAAAAGAGGGATGATGATTCAACACCAATGGTTATTGTGTGTCCAGTAGGTACAGAATTAAATACTGTAAGAATTACTGGTGCACAATTTACATCCGGAGTTCTGAATAAAACGTCTGGTGATGCAAACGGTGTTGGTTTTAATTTAGCATTGGGTGATAAGCAAATTACAGATGCTGAAGAGAGTAATCTAAAAAATGAGCTTACAGCAATAGAAACCGATGATGGAATTGAGTATACTCTGGATTTCAAAGCAAAATATGCTCGTCTTAATTCTGATATCCCGGTAACCGCAGGGACATTGTCTTCGGTTTTAACCATTTCCGTTTCTGCAGACTAAATTTCTATGCCGGTGTCTTCACCGGCAATTCATTAAAAAGGACGAACGCGAAATGAAATGGATTCTAACGGCTTTATTAATTGCATCTACGCACCCCGTCCATGCTGGTATAGTGATTTATGGCACTCGCGTTATCTACCCGGCAGAAAAAAAAGAAGTATTGGTTCAATTGATGAATCAGGGGGTGCGGTCTTCACTGGTACAGTCATGGATTGATGATGGAGATACATCGTTACCACCGGAAAAAGTTCACGTACCCTTTATGCTTACTCCTCCGGTGGCTAAGATAGCAGCGGACTCTGGTCAGCAGTTGAAAATTAAAAAAATGCCGAATATGTTGCCAGATAACAAAGAAAGTTTGTTTTATCTTAATGTACTGGATATTCCACCAAACAATCCAGACAGTACTGGTAAAAATGTATTGAAATTTGCAATGCAGAATCGCATTAAATTATTCTATCGGCCTAAAGGAATTGCCCCAGTTAATAGAGGTACATTTCAGAAACTTTCCATGAAACGTAGCGGTAGTATTTATTCCATTAAGAATGATGCCGCTAACTGGGTCACGGTGACGGAAGTAAAAGCTAATAATGTTAAAATTAATAACGAAAGTATTATGCTTGCACCGCTCTCCAGCACAGACGTGGCATTAAAAATTGCTAATGCCAATCAGTATAAAATGACTATTATTGACGATCACGGTAATTATATTAGCCATAACGTCAGCCTAAAATAACAGGAGCTGGTTATGTTAAGGATGACTCCGATTGCTTCGGCGGTATTACTGTTGCTACTTGGCATTGATGCCCATGCCGCAGAAGAAACGTTTGATACAAATTTTATGATGGGTGGAATGAAGGGTGAGAAAGTTTCTGATTTTCGCCTCGATGATAATCAACCCCTGCCAGGCCAATATGATATTGACATCTACGTCAATAAACAGTGGCGTGGTAAGTATGATATTACTGTTAAGGATAATCCGGATGACACCTGTCTATCCCGCGATGCATTAACGCGTCTGGGGATAAATATACAAGCATTGGACAAGCAGAATGAATGCCCAACCCTAAAGCAGGTGGTGCAAGGGGGCAGTTATGCCTGGAATATCGGCACGTTTCGTCTGGATCTCAGCGTTCCGCAGGCGTTTGTCGATGAACTTGAGCAAGGGTATGTTCCTCCTGAGAATTGGGATCGTGGCATCAATGCTTTCTATACTTCCTATTATGCCAGTCAGTATTACAGCGACTATAAGGATTCTGGTAACAGCAAAAGTACCTATGCGCGTTTTACCAGTGGGTTAAACCTGCTGGGCTGGCAGCTGCATTCTGATGCCAGCTATAACAAAACCGATGACAGCAGCGGGGAGTGGAAAAGCAACACCCTGTATCTGGAACGCGGCATCCCGCAAATTTTGGGCACTCTGCGTGCCGGGGATATGTATACCTCATCAGATATTTTTGATGCTGTGCGCTTTCGTGGCGTACGGTTGTATCGCGATATGCAGATGCTGCCAAACTCAAAGCAGAATTTTACGCCGCTGGTTCAGGGGATTGCGCAAAGCAATGCGTTGGTCACCATCGAACAGAACGGCTTTGTGGTTTACCAAAAAGAGGTTCCGCCTGGCCCGTTCTCAATTGCTGATTTGCAGTTGGCTGGTGGCGGTGCGGATCTTGACGTCAGTATCAAAGAGGCGGACGGATCGGTAACAACCTATCTGGTGCCCTATGCTGCGGTGCCCAATATGTTGCAGCCGGGTGTCTCAAAATATGATTTTGCCGCCGGGCGTAGCCATATCGAAGGCGCCAGTAACCAGACCGACTTTGCACAGATGAGCTATCAGTACGGGCTGAATAATCTGTTAACGCTGTACGGCGGTACCATGCTGGCGGATAACTACAATGCGTTTACGTTGGGTACCGGCTGGAATACGCGTATTGGCGCGATTTCCGTTGATGCAACACAGTCCCACAGTAAGCAGGATAGCGGTGATGTGTTTGACGGGCAGAGCTACCAGATTGCCTATAACAAGTATTTGACGCAAACCGCCACCCGTTTTGGCTTAGCGGCGTATCGCTACTCTTCAAAAGACTATCGCACGTTTAACGATCATGTCTGGGCCAATAACAAAAATAGCTACCGTCGTGATGAAAACGATGTGTATGACATTGCAGATTATTATCAGAATGATTTTGGTCGTAAGAACAGTTTTTCGGCCAACGTCAGCCAGTCTCTGCCGCAAGGCTGGGGTTCATTCTCGCTCAGTACGCTGTGGCGAGATTACTGGGGGCGTAGCGGTAGCAGCAAAGATTATCAACTGAGTTATTCCAATAGCTGGCAACGGATTAGCTATACCTTTTCAGCTAGTCAGACTTACGATGAAGATCATCACGAAGATAAACGTTTTAACATCTTTATCTCCATTCCGTTTGACTGGGGAGATGATATTAGCGCTCCGCGCAGACATTTGTATGTGTCTAAGGAAGGTGCGAACAAGTTCCTGATATGAGATCATCATATTCATCCGGAGCGCATCCCAGAGGGACATCATGAGCC